>VGBI01000053.1 GCA_016870595.1 Actinomycetota bacterium | reverse complement strand
GCCAACCGGGTCGGGGCGCGCACGTCAGCGGTGAGCCCGGTGGCACGCCGACCCCGGGACCGGCCGACCCCGAGCCCGGACGCAGCGGGATGGATCCGACCTCCGAATCGGTTGTGCCCGAAGTTCGGCGGCTGCGGCCGCACCCCTCGATCCCCGGAGTGCACCGTGGAGCGCCACGCCCGTCCCGAGCCGTCCGGTGGCGTCCGGGCGCGCCGACTGATCGCCGGCGTCCTCGTCGCCCTGCTCGTCGCCGCCCTGGTCGCCGGCCTCGCTGCGCCGGTCGCGGCGCGGAACCGTTCGGCCCCCGCCTACGCGGCGCCCGGTTCCTACGCCGCCGGGGTGACCACTCTGGACCTTCCCGACCGAAAGGTCGAGGTGTGGTACCCGGCACCGGAGAAGGTGGTGGCCAAGGCGGCGCCCGACCGGTTCGACGTCGTCCCGAAGGCACCGGCGGGCATCCGCGCCTTCCTCCCCGCCGGCGCAACCGCCACGTACGAAACCGACGCCTACCGGGACATCCCGGCGGCGACCCGCCGCGGCGGCTTCCCTCTTGTCCTCATGGCCCACGGCTTCTCCGGGTACCGGGAGCAACTCGCGTACCTCGGAGCCCATCTCGCCTCGTGGGGCTTCGTCGTTGCGTCGCCCGACATCACGGAGCGGGGTCTCGCCGCGGCGCTGGGCAGCCCGCCCGCGGCCCCGGTCGATGACGTCACGACCATGCGAGCCACCGAGGCGCTCCTGCGGGCCGAGAGCGCCAGGAAGGGAGGGCCGCTGCAGGGTCGCGTCCGGGCCGACGGCGTCGCGGTCACCGGTCACTCGGCCGGCGGGGGCACCGCCCTGCGCTTCGGCACCGAGCCCGGGGTGGTCACCGCCATCCCCATCTCGGCCAGCGGGGTCAACACCGCCGCCGGCACGACGCTGGCCTTCCCGCCGGTCCCGGTGCTGTTCGTGACCGGCGCGGCCGAGCAGATCGTGCCGCTCGCCAGCGTGCAGCAGGGCTTCGCCGCCGCGAGGACTCCCGTCCGGCTCGTGGTGATCGACGACGCCGGCCACGCCGACATCGGCGGGGTCTGCCCCGTCGGCGGCGCCGGCGGTCTCGTGGGCGTCGCCCGGGCCGCCTCGCTCCCGGTGCCCGACAACCTCGCCCGCCTCGCCACCGACGGCTGCACCACCCCGGCGACCGACCCGGACCCGTCGTGGGGACCGGTGAAGCACTCGGTCACCGCGCAGCTGCGCGAGGCCTTCGGGATCGACAAGAAGCCGGTCGGGCTCGACCAGGCGACCATGGACCGGTTCGCCCCGGTGGGGGTGCGGGTCCAGGAGCGCCGGTAGGGCGACGGTGCCCTGGCTCCTCCTCGTCGTCGGCGGTCTGACCCTCGCCCTCGGGATCAACGTCCTCGCGCCGACCCGGTCGCTCCCGGGCCTGGCCGTCGGCTTCGTCGCCGAGTGGCTGGTCGCCGAGCTCGCCCAGTGGACGGTCGTCGTCCTGGGTGGCGCAGTGGCGGTCCTGGTCCTCGCCGGTGGGCTCGACCACCCGGCGGGTGTGATCGGGCTCGGCCTCGCCGCGCTCGGCGGGGTCCTCCTCGTGGCGGAGACCGTCCTGGCCGCCCGGAGCGGTCCGGCGGTCCGCCGGGCGATGGTCGCGGCGGGCTTCGCCGCCCCCACCCCCGACCGGGGTCGCTGGCGCCGACTGCTGGTCCCGTTCTGGCTGTCCGATCGGCGGGTCGAGCGGGTCGCCGACCTCCGCTACGCCCCCGGCGCCGACCGCCGTCACCTCTGCGACGTCTACCGGCCCCGGGGCGGCTGCACCGGGGCGCCCGTCCTGCTGCAGATCCACGGCGGGGGCTGGGTGACCGGCGACAAGCGCCAGCAGGGCCGGCCGCTCATGAACCGGATGGCCGCCGCCGGGTGGGTGTGCGTGGCGATCAACTACCGCCTGGCCCCGCGGGCGCCGTTCCCCGACCCGCTGGTCGACGTCAAGGCTGCGCTCGCCTGGATCCGGGCCCACATCTCCGAGCACGGCGGCGACCCCACCCGGGTGGTGGTCACCGGGGGGTCGGCGGGTGGGCACCTCGCCGCCCTCGCCGCGCTGACGGCCGGGGACCCCGGGCTCCAGCCCGGGTTCGAGGACGCCGACACCTCGGTGCTGGCTGCGGTGCCGGTGTCCCCGCCGACCGACCTCGTCGCCCTGCTCACCGTCCGCGGGCGGTCGGCCCAGCGCTGGGCCGACCGCCTGAGCACGTGGGTGTTCGGCACCGCCCCCGACCGCGACCCCGGCCCGCTTCGGGACTGGTCGCCGATCGAGCGGACCGGGGCCCGGCGGGTGCCGTTCCTCGTGGTCCAGGGTTCGGCCGACAACCTCGTGCCCGTGGCCCAGACCCGGGCCTTCGTCGACCGGCTCCGGGCCACCCCCGGGCCCCCGGTGGTGTACCTGGAGCTGCCCGGTGCGCCCCACGCGTTCGAGATCTTCCATTCGATCCGCTCGGAAGCCGCGATCAGCGCGATCCACCAGTTCTGCGCGACCGTCGCTGCGCAGCCGGCGGGCGACCCCGCCGACCCCGGCTGAGCCCGGGCCGGGACCGGCCGAGACCGGCTGCACCCAGGTCGGGCCCGGGACCGGAGCCCGTCAGTCCTCGGCGGTGGGCCGGCGCCGGGAAGCCTTGCGGCGCGCCTGGTGGGCCTTGGCGTCGAGGCGGCGGGACACCGCCGCGCCCGACGGCCGGGTCGGGCGCCGGGGCGGGGTGACCGCCAGTCCGGCAGCGAGGCGGGCGGCGAGCCGCTCGAGCGCCAGGGCCCGGTTGCGGGCCTGGGAGCGGGAGTCGGCGGCGACCGCCCGCACCACCGGGCCGAGGCGCTCGAGGAGCCGGGCCCGCTGGCGGGGTCCGAGGGCGGCCGAGTCGGCCACCGAGAAGCGGACCTCCACCCGGGTGTCGGCGGTGTTGGCGTGCTGGCCGCCCGGGCCGCCCGACCGACTGACCCGCCACTCCAGCTCGGCGAGGGGGATCCGACAGGTCGGCGTCACCCGGAGGACCCCACCCGGACCGGCGTCCGTGCCCATGGGCCCGACCGTAGCGGCCCGGGGTGGTGCGGGCGGGCGGGAGCCGGGCTGGAGCACGGCGGAGGGGACGCGAGCGAGAAGCCGCGGGCCGGGGGCGCCGTTTCGCGCCCCGCGGAATGCGAGTAGCATCCGTCGCCAGCGGCCCCGCCCGGATCCCGGGGTGGCCGCAACCGCGCAACGCACCTCACCGCGCACCACACAACCGGAGCCAACGGAACACCGAGGGGGTACCCGTGGGTCAGCAGTCGTCCCGTCGTACAGGTCGTGGTCGGGTCCGCGTGGTCGCCGCGGTGGCCGCCGCCGCGATCGCCGCCGCCACCCTCGCTACGTCCGCCCTACCCGCCGGGGCGCAGACCCCGAAGCCGGGCGGTGAGGTCCGCTTCGGCCTCGAGGCCGAGACGACCGGGGGCTACTGCATCAGCCAGGCCAACCTCGCCATCTCCGGCATCCAGGTCGTGGCCGCGATCTACGACACGTTGACCGCCCCCAACACCAAGGGCGAGTACGTGCCCAACCTGGCCGAGTCGGTCACCCCGAACGCCACCTTCAACGAGTGGACGATCAAGGCGCGCTCCGGCATCACGTTCCACGACGGCACGCCGCTCAACGCCGACGCCCTCGTCGCCAACATCGAGGCCTGGCGCAAGGGCGTGCTGTTCCAGTTCGTGTACAGCAACATCGCCAGCGTCACCAAGGTCGACGGCCTGACCGTCAAGGTCGCCACCAAGACCCCGTGGGCCGCCTTCCCCGCCTACCTCTACCTGGTCGGGCGCGCCGGGATCATGGCCCCGGCCCAGATCAACAACCCGGGCACCTGCGCCACCAACCTGATCGGCACCGGCCCGTTCAAGCTCGACACCTGGAAGACGAACGAGTCCTTCGTGGCCGTGAAGAACGCCAACTACTGGAAGAAGGACGCCCAGGGCAACAAGCTGCCCTACCTCGACAAGATCACGTTCGTGCCGATCCCCGACACGCCCTCCCGCCAGAACCAGCTCGAGGGCGGCCAGCTCGGCATGATGCACACGTCGGGCGCCGACGCCATCGACAACCTGCGCAGCGTGTCGGGGGTCAAGCTCACCACCGAGCCGCCGGGCAACCGTGACGTCCGGTACTACATGCTCAACGCCGCGCGGGCACCGTTCAACAACCCCGACGCCCGCCTGGCGCTGGCCCACGCGCTCAACATCAAGAAGATCAACCAGATCCGCAACCTCGGTCAGTTCGACGTAGCCAACAGCATCATCGACTCGAAGGCCCAGGGCTACCTCAAGAAGACCGGCCTGCCCACCTACGACCTCAAGAAGGCCAAGGAGCTGGTGGCCAAGGTCAAGGCGGCGACGGGGAGCTTCGACGTCACCTTCCTGACCACCAACGACTCGGGCACCCTCGCCGAGGCCCAGCTCCTCGTGGAGCAGGCCAAGGCGGCCGGCATCAACGCCACCCTGGCCCAGGTCGACCAGAGCTCCCTGATCAACGAGGCGCTGGCCGGCAAGTTCTCGGTGCTGCTGTGGCGCAACTTCCACAGCGACCCCGCCTACGGCGACGCCGGCAACTACGTGTGGTTCTCGAAGGGCTCGCCGGTGAACTTCGGCAAGGCCGACGACCCGAACGTCCAGGCGGCACTCGACGCCGGGCGGGCGGCGCTCACCAACGCCGACGGGAAGTCCGCCTACGAGGACTACAACAAGGCGATGATGGCGTCGCCGTGGGTCATCCCGGCCTGGTTCGTCGACTGGACCATCGCCTCGAAGGGCATGGGCGGCATCCTCGGGGCGCCGCTGCCCGACGGGTCGAAGCCCCTCTACCTCTACGGGCGGATCCCGGTCGACGGTCTCTACCTCACCAAGAAGTAGTCGGCTCGCCCGAGGGCGGAGCACGATCCAAGGGGATTCGGGGTGGCAGCGCTCCGGCTGATCGCGCGGCGTTTCCTGCAACTGGCGGTCGTCCTGTTGCTGGTCACGTTCTTCACGTTCAGCCTGGTGCGCCTGCTCCCCGGAGACCCGGCCAAGACGATCATCCCGTTCGGCAGCGACCAGCAGCGGGCCGCGCTCGCGAAGGACCTCGGGCTCGACAAGCCGTTCCTGCAGCAGTACGTCAACTACCTCGGCATCCCCGTGATCAAGAGCGAGGGGACCACGGGCCTGCTGCAGGGCAACCTCGGCCGCAAGTACTCGACCAACCAGCCGGTCGGTGAGCTGATCAAGCAGTCGCTGCCGGTGTCGATCCAACTGGTGATCTACGCCCAACTCGTGGCGCTGGCCCTCGCGATCCCCCTCGGCGTGCTCACCGCCTACCGGGCCGGCACCCGCACGGACCGGGCCGTCAACACCACCGCGTTCGGGTTCCTCGCGCTCCCGAACTTCGTGCTCGCCCTCCTCCTCTCGTACGTCATCGGCGCCCGCCTCAAGTGGCTCCCGACCGCGGGCTACGAGCCGGGCTGGCTCGACCCGCTCTTCGACTCGGCGCGCACCCCGAGCGTGGAGCACCTCAAGTACATGGTGCTGCCCGTCATCACGCTGGCGGTCGGCCAGGTCGCGATCTACATGCGGCTCCTGCGCAGCGACATGATCGCCACGCTCCAGGAGAACTTCATCACCATGGCCAAGGCGAAGGGGGTCCCGAACCGCCGGATCCTGTTCCGCCACGCGCTGCGGCCCTCGAGCCTCACGCTGCTCACGGTGGCCGGCCTCAACGTGGGCACGCTCATCGGCGGCGCCATCGTGGTCGAGGTCATCTTCGGGATCCCGGGCATGGGAACCCAGATCGCCACCGCGATCGCGGCCCGCGAGTACGTGGAGCTCCAGAGCTACATCTTCGTGCTGGCCTTCATCTTCGTGCTGATCAACTTCGTCGTGGACTTCTGCTACATCCTGCTCGACCCGAGGATCCGCCGTGCCCGAGCCGACGCCTGACGCCGTCCCCCCCGTCGGTGCCGACGGGAACCGGGACCTCGACCGCTACGCCGAGGGTTCCCTCGAGCCGGGCCTCGTCGTCGCGCAGGCCAACCTCTACGTCTCCGCGGTCGAGAGCGGAGGCGAAGGCACGCGCCGCGTCGGACGGGGGTTGGGCATCGGCGCGTGGCTTGCGATCGGCTGGCTGGCGTTCATCGTGATCGTCGCCGTCCTCGCCCAGCTCGGCGTGCTGCCGCTCAAGGACCCCAACCGGTCCTACGTCTCGTGCGCCCGGCGGGGCCCGTTCTCGACCGACGGCACGGCGTCGGGGTTCCTGCTCGGGTGCGACAGCAACGGCCGCGACATGATCGCCCGGCTCGCCTACGGCAGCTGGTCGTCGCTGATCGTCGCCACCGGCGCCGTGCTGTTCGGCCTGGTGTTCGGCGGCACGTTCGGGCTGATCGCCGGCTACTTCGGCCGGCGGACCGACGCCGTGATCACCTCGCTGTTCAACGTGTTCCTCGCCATCCCCGCCGTGGTGCTGGCGCTCGCCCTCGTGGCCTTCCTCGCCGGGGCGGCGGCGTCCACCGGTCGGAGCTCGGTGGACCCGAAGTTGATCCTCATCCTGGCCATCGGCATCGTGTCGATCCCACTGCTCGGGCGGATCACCCGGGCCTCCGCCCTCTCGTGGTCCCAACGCGAGTTCGTGCTCGCCGCCCGGGCCCAGGGGGCCAAGCCGGTGCGGATCATGCTCCGCGAGGTGCTGCCCAACGTGCTCCCCGCGATGTTCTCGATCACGCTGCTCGGCATCGCGGTGGCGATCGTGGCCGAAGGCACCCTGAGCATCCTCGGGGTCGGCGTCCGGCCCCCCACCCCGTCGTGGGGCAACATCATCGGCCTCGACCGCGGGCGACTCAAGGAGTCGCCGCACATCATCTTCCTCCCCGCCCTGATGATCTTCTTCACCGTGCTCAGCCTGAACTTCCTCGGTGACGTGGTCCGGGCCCGCCTCGACGTCCGGGAGAGCGCCGTATGACCGTGCCCGTCGCCGAGCCCACCGCCGAACCGGTACCGGGCGCGCCGCTGCTCGAGGTCACCGACCTCACGACCCACTTCGCGACCCCCGGCGGGATCGTCCGCGCCGTCGACGGCGTGTCGCTCACGCTCGAGCGGGGAAAGACCCTCGGCATCGTGGGCGAGTCGGGGTCGGGCAAGACCGTGCTGTCGCGCTCGATCATGGGCCTGCTGCCCAAGCGGGGCACGATCCGCGGCGGATCGGTTCGCTTCGACGGCGTCGAGCTCATGACCCGGTCACCGAAGGAGATGCGCGACTTCTGGGGCGCCCGGATGGCGATGATCTTCCAGGACCCCATGACGTCGCTGAACCCGGTGATGAAGATCGGCAAGCAGATCACCGAGTCGATCCGCCACCACCTCGACGTCGACCGGGAGTACGCCACCGAGCTGGCCGTGAACCTGCTGCGCTCGGTCCGCATCCCCGAGCCCGAGCGGCGCCTGCGCGACTACCCCCACCAGCTGTCGGGCGGCATGCGCCAGCGGGTGTGCATCGCGGTGGCCCTGGCCTGCGGACCGGCGCTCCTCTTCGCCGACGAGCCCACCACCGCGCTCGACGTGACCGTGCAGGCCCAGGTGCTCGACCTCATGGCCGCCCAGCAGCGTGAGCGGTTCATGGCCATCGTGCTGATCACCCATGACCTCGGGGTCGTGGCCGGCCGGGCCGACGAGATCGCGGTGATGTACGCCGGTCGGATCGTGGAGAAGGCGCCCACCTCGGTGCTGTTCACCCAGACCCGGATGCCCTACACCAAGGCGCTGCTCTCCTCGATCCCCAAGCTCGAGCACCCGTCGCACTCGCGCCTCGCCACCATCCCGGGCCGTCCACCCAACCTCGTGGCGCCCCCGGCGGGCTGCAAGTTCGCCCCCCGCTGCGCGCAGGCCCAGCCCCGCTGCCTCGAGGAGGACCCGCCCCTCGTTCCCGGCGTCGTCCCCGGTCACGAGTACCGGTGCTGGTTCCCGGTCGGGACCCCCGAGGGCGACGACGCCCTGGCCCGGAACCAGGCCGCCGGGACCACGGCCATCGCCGGGGGGGCCGCCTGATGGCCGGCCGCGGCACCGCCCACCTGCGCGACCCCGAGGCGTCGCTGCTGCGGGTCGAGCACCTGGTGGTGGAGTTCCCGGTCGGGCGCACCGGCCTGGTCGTCAACGCGGTGTCCGACGTGTCGCTCGACATCCTCGAGGGCGAGACCCTCGGCATCGTCGGCGAGTCCGGCTGCGGGAAGTCGACGACCGGGCGGGCGGTCATGCAGCTCCCCCCGCCCAAGTCGGGGACCGTCGTCTACGACGGCATGGAGCTGACCGCCCTCAAGGGTGAGGCGCTGCGGGCCACCCGGCCCCGCCTGCAGATGATCTTCCAGGACCCGATCTCGTCGCTCAATCCCCGCCGTACGGTGCGCGACATCGTGCGCGAGGGCCTCGACATCTGGGGCATCGGCGACAAGGCCGCGCGCGACGCCAAGGTCGACGAGGTGCTCGAGGCGGTCGGCATCGACCCCGCGAACGCCGGTCGGCGACCCCACGAGTTCTCCGGCGGCCAGTGCCAGCGGATCTCGATCGCCCGGGCCGTGGTCACCGAGCCCAAGCTGATCATCTGCGACGAGCCGGTCTCGGCCCTCGACGTCTCGGTGCAGGCCCAGATCCTCAACCTGCTCGAGGACATGAAGGCCCGCTACGGCCTCACCCTCGTGTTCATCGCCCACGACCTCGCCGTGGTCAAGAACGTCAGCGACCGGGTGATGGTCATGTACCTCGGCAAGGTCTGCGAGGTGGCCGCCCCCGACTCCCTCTACGCCTCACCCGCGCACCCGTACACCGCTGCGCTGCTCGCCGCGATCCCCGTCCCCGACCCCGGCGTGCGGCCCGACACCAGCCGGGTGCTCGGCGGCGAGATCCCCTCCCCCATGGCCCCGCCCAGCGGCTGTCGGTTCCGGACCCGCTGCCCCCGGGCCGAGGAGCGCTGCGCCACCGAGGAGCCCGAGCTGCGGACGGTTGCCGACGGCCAGTACGTGGCCTGCCACTTCCCGCTCGACCCCGGCGAGACGATCGACTTCGGCCCCCGCGCCGGCTGAATCCCGGCTCAGCCCGGCTCGTTCGACCCCACGGTGCTCGCCGGGCTCAGCCCGGCTCGCACATGTCCGCGGGGCGGATGATCTCGTCGTACTGGGCCTCGGTGAGCAGGCCGAGGGCGGCGGCGGCCTCCTTGGCCTTGAGGCCGTTCTGGTGCGCGTGCTTGGCGATCTTGGCCGCGTTGTCGTAGCCGATCGACTCGTTGAGGCCGGTCACCAGCATCAGCGAGTTGTCGACGTACTCGGCGATGCGGGCCCGGTCGGCCTGCACCCCCTCGATCGCGAACTCGCGGAAGTTGCGGCACGAGTCGGTGAGCAGGTCCACCGAGTGCAGGAAGTTGAAGATCATCACCGGCTTGAACACGTTGAGCTCGAAGTTGCCCTGCGATCCAGCGATGCCGATGGTGGCGTCGTTGCCGAGCACCTGCACGCACACCATGGTGAGGGCCTCGCTCTGGGTCGGGTTCACCTTGCCCGGCATGATCGACGACCCCGGCTCGTTCTCGGGGAGGATCAGCTCGCCGAGGCCGGCCCGGGGTCCCGAGGCGAGCCAGCGGATGTCGTTGGCGATCTTCATGAGCGCAGTCGCCAGCGTCTTGATCGCCCCGTGCGCGAACACCAGCGCGTCGTGGGCGGCCAGCGCGGCGAACTTGTTCGGCGCCGAGACGAACGGTAGGCCCGTGAGCTCGGCGATCCGGGCGGCGCACCGCTCGGCGAACTCCGGGTGGGTGTTGATGCCGGTGCCGACCGCGGTGCCGCCGATGGCGAGCTCGTAGAGCCCGGGGAGCACCCGGTCGATCCGGCCCAGGCCGTCGTCGAGCTGGGCGACGTAGCCGCCGAACTCCTGCCCGAGCGTGAGCGGCACCGCGTCCTGGAGGTGGGTACGGCCGATCTTGACGACGTCGGCGAACTCGGCGGCCTTGGCCGCGAGCGCGTCGCGCAGCGCCCGCACCGACGGCACCAGGCGGTGGACGACCTCCTCCACTGCAGCGATGTGCATGGCGGTCGGGAAGGTGTCGTTCGACGACTGCGACCGGTTCACGTGGTCGTTGGGGTGGATGGGGTCCTTCGACCCGCGTTCGCCGCCGGCCAGCTCGATCGCCCGGTTGGAGATCACCTCGTTGACGTTCATGTTGGTCTGCGTGCCCGAGCCCGTCTGCCACACGAACAGCGGGAACTCGTCGTCGTGGCGCCGGTCGAGGATCTCGTCGGCGGCCCGGACGATGAGGTCGCACTGCTCCTCGGTCAGCTTGCCGAGGTCGCGGTTGACCAGCGCCGCGGCCTTCTTGAGGATCGCCATGCCCCGGATCACCGCGTCGGGCATGCGGTCGTCGCCGATCGAGAAGTGGTGCAGCGAGCGCTGCGTCTGCGCGCCCCAGTAGCGGTGCTGCGCGACCTCTATCGGTCCCATGCTGTCGGTCTCGGTGCGGGTGGGCACCCCGGACGCCTCGCTCATTGCCAACCTCCCCGGACTCGTCGGACGGCTGAACCGCCCGAGACCGTACTGCGCCCGGACCGGGGTGGGCCGATCCGGCATCCGCTGGGGCGTCAGTCGCCCGGGGGCAGGTGGCGATCGAGCGACCGGTGGAGCACCGGGGCCACCAGGGCCCCGGCCCGGGCCAGGAACGCGGTGCCCGGGTCGGCGGTGATGACGCGCCGCTCGCGCTCGATCCCCCGCCGGATCGCCGCGGCGACGACCGGGGCCGACCGGGGCCGGATCGTCGCCGAGATGCGCCGCGTGACCTCGGGCTTGTGGAGGTTCTCCTCCGCGTACCCGGGCGTGTCGGTGTCGGGCGGATAGGCGCAGGCGACGACGATCCCGTGGGGCTTGAGCTCCGGCCGCAGCGTCTCGGCCAGGCCCCGCACCGCGTGCTTGGCCGGGGCGTAGGCCGAGTAGCCGTAGACCCCCACGAAGGCCACCGTCGACGAGACCAGCACGAGGTGGCCGCGCCGCCGCTCGACCATCGCCGGGACCACGGCCCGCACCGTGTGCAGGGTGCCGAAGTAGTCGACCTCCATCTGGGCCCGGAACTCGGCGAGATCGAGGTCGGCGAAACGCCCGGGCCGGGCGTAGCCGGCACTGGTCACGAGCACGTCGGGTGGGCCGAGCGCGGCGGTGAGGGTGGCGACCGCGTCGCCCAGTGCCTCGGGATCGGCGACGTCGGCCGCCGCGGTGCGCACCGGGGCGCCCGGGACCGCTCGCTGCACCTGCGTCGCCGCGGCGACCAGGCCCTCGGCGCTGCGGGCGAGCAACGAGATCCGGGCCCCGGCCGCGGCGCAGGTCTCGGCCAGGGCGAGACCGATGCCGCGCGAGCCGCCGGTGATCATCACGTGGGCACCAGCGATCCGGGTCACCCCCGGATGGTGCCACGCGCGCCGGGTGTAGCGTCGGCTGGTGGCACCGCGAGGGATCGCCGAGATCGCCGACGCCTACGTGGAGCGCTTCGGCGCCCTGCACCCGGTGGGCGCCACCATGCGGGGAGTCACCGGGCACGACGACCGGATGACCGACTACTCCCCCGCCGGCATCGAGGCCCGGACCGCGGTCGACCGGTCGACCCTGGCCGAGCTCGCCACCGTCGCGCCCACCGACGACCGCGAGCGCGTCGCCCTCGGCGTGATGACCGAGCAGGTCGCCCGCAACGTCGCCCTCGCCGACGCGGGGGAGCACCTCCGGGCCCTGAACGTGCTCGCCAGCCCGCTCCAGCACGTCCGGGCCTGCTTCGACCTCATGCCCACCGCCACCCCCGACGACGCCGAGGCCGTCGTCGCCCGCATGGACGCCGTCCCCACCGCCCTCGCCGGGTACCGCGCCACCCTGCGCGAGGGCCTCGCCCGGCGTGTGGTCGCCGCGCGGCGACAGGCCGCGGCCGGGGCCCGCCAGGCCGCGACGTGGGGCGGCTCGGACGGGGGCCCGACCCCGTTCTTCGTCGGGCTCGCCGCCGGGCTCCCGGCCGCCGGCACCGACCCCGCCCTCGCCCGGCGGGCCGCCGCCGCGGCCGAACGGGCGACCGCGGCCTACGCCGACCTCGCCCGGTTCCTGACCGACGAGTACCTCCCCCACGCCGCCCCGATCGACGGCGTGGGCGCCGACCGCTACGCCCTGTGGGCCCGGGCCTGGAACGGCCTCGAGCTCGACCTGCACGAGACCTACGCGTGGGGCTGGGAGGAGCTGCGGCGCATCGAGGCGGCGATGGTCACCGTCGCCGACCGGATCCTCCCGGGCCGGCCCGTCGCCGAGGTGATCGCGCACCTCGAGCGCGACCCGTCCCGCACGGTCGAGGGGGTCGATGCCTTCCGCGCCTGGCTCCAGGACCTGCTCGACACCACCGTCGATGCCCTCGACGGCGTGCACTTCGACATCCCCGCACCGGTGCGCCGGGTCGAGGCCATGATCGCCCCGCCCGGGGGTGCGGCCGCGATGTACTACACGGGCCCGTCGGAGGACTTCTCGCGCCCCGGGCGGACCTGGTACCCGACGCTCGGGCGCACCGTGTTCCCGCTGTGGGGCGAGGTGTCGATCTGCTACCACGAGGGCGTTCCCGGGCACCACCTCCAGATCGCCCAGGTCCGCTACCTCTCCGACTCGCTCACCCGGTACCAGCGGGTGCTGGCCGGCAGCTCCGGCCACGCCGAGGGGTGGGCCCTGTACGCCGAGCGGCTCATGGGCGAGCTCGGCTTCCTCGAGGACCCTGCGTTCGAGCTCGGGATGCTGCGGGCCCAGGCCATGCGGGCCGTTCGGGTCGTGGTCGACATCGGCCTCCACCTCGGGCTGGCCGTCCCCGCCGACGCGCCCGACCACCCCGGCGCGACCTGGACCCCCGAGCTCGCGCTCCCGTTCGTGATCGCCCACAGCCACTTCCCCGCCGACTTCATGGCCTCCGAGGTCGACCGCTACCTCGGCCTGCCCGGGCAGGCGATCAGCTACAAGGTCGGCGAGCGCGAGTGGCTCGCCGCCCGCGCCGACGCGCAACGGGCCGCGGGTCCGGCGTTCGACCTGAAGGGGTTCCACGCCCGGGCGCTCGACCTCGGGCCGATGGGGCTCGCGCAGCTCCGACGCGAGCTGGCCGCCTGACGCGGCCCGGGCGGGCTCAGAGCCGTCCGGCCTCCCGCGCCGCCTGCTCGGCGGCGGCGAGCTGCTCGTCGATGATGCGCAGGCCACCCGACCAGAAGCCGGGGTCGCCGAGGTCCACCCCGACGATCCGCCCCAGGGCCTCGGGGGTCTCGCTGCCGCCCCGGCGGAGGAGCTCGAGGTAGGCGGGCACGAACGCCGCGCCCTGCTCCTCGTACTGGCGGTAGACCGCGAGCGCGAGCAGCTGGCCGTAGGCGTACGCGTACACGTATCCCGGCGTGGCGATGAAGTGCGGGATGTACGACCACCACGTGCGGTAGCCCTCGGTCACCTCGACCGCGTCGCCGAGCATCGCGGTCTGGGTCTGCGCCCACAGCTCGCCGAAGCGCTCGACCGAGAGCTCGCCCTGCTCGCGCCGCGCCGTGTGCACGGCGTCCTCGAACCGGTTCATCGCGATCTGGCGGAACACCGTGGCGATCTGGCCCTCGAGCGACTCGGCGAGCAGGGCGAGGCGCGCCTCGGGGTCGTCAGTGTCGGCGAGGAGCCGCCCGAACGTGACCGTCTCGCCGAACACCGACGCGGTCTCGGCGAGGGTGAGCGGGGTCGCCTGCTGGAAGACGATCTGGTCGCGGGCGAGGTAGGCGTGCACGCCGTGCCCGAGCTCGTGGGCGAGCGTGAGGACGTCGCGGCGGCGGGCCGTCCAGTTGAGGAGCAGGTACGGATGGTGTGACGGCACCGTGTAGGCGCAGAACGCGCCGGGGCGCTTCCCGGGTCGGACCGGGGCGTCGATCCACGCCTCGGCGAAGAAGTGGCCGACCACGTCGGCGAGCTCACCGGAGAACGAGGCGTAGGCGTCGAGCACGAGGTCGCGGGCCCGGCTCCAGGGGAACTGGTCCTCGACCGTGGCCACAGAGGCCATGCGGTCGAAGTCGGCGAGGCGCGGGAGGCCGAGCAGCCGGGCCTTGAGCGCGTACCAGCGCTGCGGGATGTCGTAGCGGGCGACCACGGCGTCGACGAGGGCCTGCACCGACGCGTCGCTCGCCTCGTTGTCGAGGTTGCGGCTGGCGAGCCACCCGGGGTACGCGCGCAGTCGGTCGTCGGTCGCCTTGTCGGCGAGGAGCGTGTTGAACACGAAGGTGCGCGTGCGCAGGCCGGGGGCCAGTCCGGCCGTGACCGCGGCGGCCGCCTCGGCCCGCACCGCCCGGTCGGGTGAGGCGAGACGGGCGAGCCCCTCCTCGAGCGACACGCCGCCGTCGAGATCCACGGCGATGGTGGAGGTGAGCTCGGAGAACAGCCGGCTCCACGCGCTGCGGCCGGTCACCCCCTTGTCGGCCAGGATCCGCTCCTCGGGCTCGCTCAGGAGGTGGGGCCGGTACCGGCGGGCCGACGCCAGGTAGTGGCGGCAGAACGCGAGCCGCTCGTCGTCGAGGAGGCCGGTGACGTGGTCGTCGGGGAGCGCAGCCCACTCCAACTCGAAGAAGAGCAGGTCGTTGCTGATCGCGGTGGCGCGCTCCTCGACCCGGGCGAGGAGCGCGCCCCGGGTCGGGTCGGTGACGTCGGTGGCGAACCGCAGCCCGGCGTACGAGCCGGCCCGGCCCAGGAGCTCCGACAGCGCCGCGAGCTCACGCACCGCGGCGGCGAGGCCGGGCGCGTCGAGCGTGCCCACCGCCCCGGCGAACCGACGCAGGGCCCCGGCCCGCTCGGCCGCGTCGGCGAGGAGGGCGTCGGCCCCGGCCTCGCCCCGATCCTCGACGAGCGGCTCGACGTCCCAGGCGACGTCGAGGGCGTGGAGATCCTGGTCGGGAGTGGTCATGCCGGGGCCTCCGGGGCGGGGAACAGGCTGGCCTGGGTCGGCCACGGGTGCGGATCGAGGTCGTCGGGGCCGAGGGGGCGCAGCGAGTCGGGCAGCGGGGCCGCGTGCACCACGGTGAGCTGCTGGGTGGCCCGGGTCAGGGTGACGTAGAGCAGCCGCAGGCCCCGGGGCCCGGGGTCCACCAGGCGGATCGGCTCCACCACGATGACCGCGTCGAACTCGAGGCCCTTGGCCGCCACGGGGTCGAGCACCGCGATCGGCGCGTCGATGGCCTCGGCGGTCCCGGCCGCGGCCCCGACGTCGGCGAGGGCGTCGACGAGGTCGGCGTGGAGGTCGGGCGGCGCGATCACCGCCTTGGTACCGGGACCGGCGACCGCGGCACGGGCGCGCGTGACCACCTCGGCGAGGAGCCCGGCGGCGGGCGCGGTGACGAACTCGGGAGCCCGACCGGTGGCGCGCACCGACTCGGAGGCGTCGATGTCGGGCGACGCTGCGGCCAGCACGCGGGCCGCCACGGTCATGATCTCGAGCGGGGTGCGGTAGTTCACGCTGAGCGCCACGTTGCGGGCGCCGGCGTGGGTGGGGACCAGGCCGAGGACCTCGTTCCACCCCGATGCCGACCCGGGCCGGCTGGCCTGCCCGAAGTCGCCGACCAGGGTCATCGACCCCGAGGGGCACCGGCGGGCGATCATGCGCCACTGCATGGGGGAGAGGTCCTGGGCCTCGTCGACGAGCACGTGGCCGAAGGTGCGCCCCTCGCCCGACTCGTCGACCGGCCCCGCGGCCGCACCGCCGTAGCGCGCCGCGAGCTGGCCCGCGGTGAGGAACCCCCCGACCCCGAGCTCCGACACCGTGCGGAACGCGGCGTCGTCGAGGCCCGAGCGGCGGGTGCGCCGCCGCCGGGGCCGGGCCGACTCGGGGGGTCCGAGCAGGGCGTCGGCCTCGTCGATCAGGGCCAGGTCGGCCTCGGTCCACGCCACCTCGCGGACGTCGGCCGAGCGGGGCCGCACGAGCCCGGCCATCTCCGACCGCTTGAGGATGCCGTCGGCCGCCGACCGCACCAGCGCCTCGAAGCCGAACAGGTCGTGGACGAGCTCGGCACCCGACAGCACCGGCCACATGCGCTCGAGGGCGATACGCACCTCGGGAACACGCCGGATCCGCGCCGCGACCTCGCGGTCCCAGTCGGTGTCGTCGGGCGCGGCGGCGCCGAGCGCCCGGCGGTACTGGGCGGCGAGCAGGTCGGTCACGTGGCGCACGACGCCCGGCCGCTTCTCGTTGTGGGTGCCGCGCCGTCTCTGCGCCCGCTCGATCACCCGGCGCGAGTCGCGGCGGGTGAGGCGCAGCACGACGTCGTCGAGCCCGAACGCGACGTCGCGGGGCAGCACGTGCTCCCGGTCGCGCAGCGCGCGCTCCACGACCCGGGCCATGCGGGCATCGCCCTTCACCGCGGCGACCTCGTCGGGGTCGACGGCCCGCACCCGGAACTGGGGCTTGAGCCCGGCCGGCGTGGCGAGCTGGACCTCGTCCTCCCCCAGGGCGGGCAGGACCTGGTCGATGTAGCGCAGGAAGATCGGGCTCGGCCCCACGAGGAGCACGCCCCGGCTCCCGAGCCGCTTGCGGTGGGTGTAGAGGAGGTAGGCGGCCCGGTGGAGCGCGACCGCGGTCTTGCCGGTGCCCGGACCGCCGCTGACGATCAGCACCCCGGCGAGGTCGGCCCGGATGGCCTCGTCCTGCTCGATCTGGATCGTGGCGACGATGTCGCCCATGCGCCCGGTGCGGGCCCGGTCGAGCGCGGCGAGCAGCGCAGCCTCGCCGACCGACGCCAGTCCCTCGGCCGCGGCGGCGTCGCGGTCGAAGACCTCGTCGTCGATGCCGACGAGGTCGCGGCCCCGGCCGTGGCGGCTGAGGAAGTGCCGGCGGCGGACCACCCCCATGGGCGCCACCGGGGTCGCGCGGTAGAAGGGCTCGGCCACCGGGGCCCGCCAGTCCACCACGAGCGGGTCCTGGGCCTCGTCGTTCACGGCGATCCGGCCGATGTAGAGGCAGCGCTCGACCGGGTCGGGCACGTCGGCCCGGTCGAGGCGCCCGAAGACGAGGGGCGCGTCGCCGATGTCGAGGGCGGCGAGGCGGCGCCGGGTCACCGAGTCGGCGACGTCGCGCTCGAGCCGGGCCTGATGGGGGCCGCCGGCCCCGACCTCGGCGAAGCCCGCCGACACCGCCGCCGCCGACGCCCGCATGGCGTCGAGCCGGGCGTACGCCGCGTCGATGTAGGCCTGCTCTCCGGCCAGTTCGGGGTGGACCTCGGGGTGGACCTCGGGGGGGACCGGAGGGCTGTCCGCCACGTGCTTCTCCAGATCGAACGAGCCCGCGAGCCTACAGGAGGGTCACCCGGGGCCCGGGCGTGAAGCCGGTGGGTGCCCCCGGGTCGAGCACGAGCCAGCGCGCCTCCAGGTTGTGGATCGGGGTCCGCGCGATCCCGTGGCGCCGCTCCACCATGAGGATCACGCCACCGTGGCTGACCACCACGCCGGTCGCACCGTCGAGCGCGGCGGCGAACTCGTGCAGTGCGCCGAACGCCCGCGCCGCGATGTCGTCGTCGGTCTCGTACCCGGGCGGGCGCCGGCCGTCGTCGAGCCACCCGGGGTACTGCGCCTCGATCTCGTCGCGGGTGAGGCCGGTCCACGGGCCGGCGGCCCGCTCCCGCATGCGGGCGTCGGTCGTGACCGCGAGGTCACGGGGCGCGGCCAGGATGCGGGCCGTGTGCGCGGCGCGCTCGAGGTCCGACGCCCACACCGCGACCACCGGCTCCAGCGCCGCCGCGGCCCGCTCGGCCTGCTCGATGCCGTGCGGGGTGAGGGGCGGGTCGGCCTGGCCCTGCCAGCGCCCCACGGCGTTCCAGGTCGACTGCCCGTGGCGCACGACGAGGATGCGGGTGGCGGGGGTGGTCACGGCGCCGTCCCGGTCACGGGCCGGACACTAGAGCCTGCCCCGCGGCCGCGCGGCCCCGCGGTACGGTGCCGCCGTGACCGAGTGCGTCGTCGTCGTTCCCCGGGTGCGGTTCCCCGAAGGCCCCGTGTGGTGCGCCGACGGCACCCTCGTGTTCACGAGCGTGCCCGACGGATCGCTGCTCCGGGCCGACCCCGCGACCGGCGACTGCACGCCGGTGGCGGTGGTCGGTGGTGGCGCCAACGCCGCGGCCCCGACCACCGACGGCGGCTTCGTCGTGACCCAGAACGGGGGCATCGACTTCTCGGGCCTCACGGCGGTGCCCGGCCTCGACCTCGACGGGATGCCGCCGTACCGACCCGTCACCCCCGGGCTCCAGCGCGTCGCCCCCGACGGCACCGTCACGTTCCTCGCCGACGTCGGCTTCCTCGCCCCCAACGACCTCACCGCCGCGCCCGACGGCACCCTCTACTTCACCGATCCGCCCCACCACCCCCCGCCGCCCGAGCCCCGGGGCCGGGTGCACGCGGTGGCTCCCGACGGCACGGTGCACACCGTGGCCGCCGGGTTCGCCTACTGCAACGGCATCGCCCGGGAGCCCGGCGGCACCCTCGTGGTGGTCGAGGGCCCCGGCCTCGTGCGGCTCGACCCCACCGACGGGTCCCGCGAGGGGATCGTCCCCACCCTCGGGTCGGCCAGCGGCGACGGCCTGGCCCTCGACGCCGACGGCCGGATCTACGTCTGCTGCACCGGGGAGCACGCGGTCCGGGTGCTCGAGCCCGACGGGACCGAGGTCGACCGGCTCGAGGTCCCCGGGTCGGGCCTGGTCACCAACTGCTGCTTCGGCGGGGCCGACGGCCGGACCCTGTTCGTGACCCAGGGGGTGCCGGGCGCCGTGGTGGCGTTCCCCGGCCTCCCCACCCCCGGCCTGGCCGTCCACCCCTGGCCGGTCCCGGCGGGCATGGGCGCCCGGTGACCGTGCGATAACGTCCGGGCGTCCGCCAAACCCCTTCCGGACCCGCCCCCCGAGCCCCCCCCCCACCCCCCCCCCCCCACCCCCCCCCCCCCCCCCCCCCCCCCCCCCCCCACCCAC
>VGBI01000052.1 GCA_016870595.1 Actinomycetota bacterium | reverse complement strand
GGCCCGGGCGGGGCCTCGGGCGCCGCTCCGGCACCGGCACCGGGACCGGGACCGGCACCAGGACCCCGACCAGGACCGGAACCAGGCCCGGACCGGGGCGGGATTGCCGGTATCCTCCAAGGTCGTGCTCCGCTTCCTGACGGCCGGGGAGTCCCACGGCCCGGCGCTGGTCGTCGTCGTCGAGGGGCTGCCGGCCGGCCTCCCCATCACCATCGACGTGGTCGGCGACGAGCTCGCCCGCCGTCGCCTCGGCTTCGGGCGGGGCCCCCGGATGCGGTTCGAGCGCGACGACGTCGAGTTCCTCGGCGGGGTCCGCCACGGCGTCACCCTCGGCTCGCCGGTGTCGGTGATCATCCACAACACCGAGTGGCCCAAGTGGCAGGAGGAGATGTCGGCGGCCCCGGGGGCCACCGCGACCCCACTGCGCCAGCCCCGGCCCGGGCACGCCGACCTCGTGGGCATGCAGAAGTACGGCTTCGACGACGCCCGCAACGTCCTCGAGCGGGCCAGCGCCCGCGAGACCGCGGCGCGGGTCGCCGCCGGGGCCCTGGCCAAGGCCCTGCTCGGTCACCTCGGGACCTCCGTGATCAGCCACGTCGTCCAGATGGGCGCGGCCCGGGCCCCGGGGGAGCCCCGGCCGGGACCGGCGGACCTCGCCCGGGTCGACGAGTCCCCGGTGCGCTGCTTCGACGCCGCGGCCGAGGCCGCGATGGTCGAGGAGGTGGAGGGCGCGGCCAAGGCGGGTGACTCCCTCGGGGGTGTGGTCGAGGTCCTCGGCCACGGCGTGCCCGCGGGCCTCGGCAGCCACGTGCACTGGGACCGCCGGATCGACGGCCTGCTCGCTCAAGCGCTGATGAGCATCCAGGCGATGAAGGGGGTCGAGATCGGCGACGGCTTCCACGTCGCCGGGGTGCGGGGGAGCGCCGCCCACGACGAGATCCTCTGGGACCCCGACACGTCCACCTACGCCCGCAAGACCACCCGGGCCGGGGGCACCGAGGGCGGCATGACCACCGGCGACCTCCTCGTCGCCCGCGTGGCGATGAAGCCGCTCGCGACGCTGAACCGGCCGACGCTGCGCACGGTCGACGTCGCCACCAAGGAGGCCACGGTCTCGTTCAAGGAGCGCACCGACGTCACCGCGGTGCCTGCGGCGGGCGTGGTCGCCGAGACGATGGTGGCGTTGGTCCTCGCGGCCGAGGTGCTGCGGAAGTTCGGCGGCGACTCGCTGGCCGAGCTGACCCGCAACCACCGGGCGTTCGTCGACTCGTTGACCTAGGGCCGTGTCGCACCTCGTCCTCGTGGGCCTGATGGGCGCGGGCAAGTCGAGCGTCGGACGGGTCTGCGCCGAGCGGCTGGGGCGACCCTTCGTCGACGTCGACGACCTCGTCGCGACCACGGCGGGACGTTCGGTGCCCGAGATCTTCGCCGAGGTCGGTGAAGCCGGCTTCCGCGCGCTCGAGCGCACGGCGCTCGACGACGTGTGCCGCTCGCCGGCGCCCCTCGTGATCGCGTGCGGGGGTGGGGCGGTGGTGGACCCCGACAACCGACGCCGGGCCCGCGCTGCGGGCCTGGTGGTGTGGCTCACCGCCGACAGCGCCACCCTGGCCGACCGGGTCGGGGCGGGGGCCGAGCAGGCCCGGCGCCCGCTGCTCGCGGGTGGCGACCCACCGGTCGCGACGCTCGAGCGCCTGGCCACCCTGCGCGCCCCGGCCTACGCGGCGGCCGCCCACGTCACCGTCGACACCGCCGGCCGCACGGTCGGTGAGGTCGCCGACGCGGTCCTCGAGGAGTACGGGCGATGGAGCGGCTGACCGTCGCGGTCCCGCCGGCCTACGACGTGGTCGTGGGGGTGGGCGCCCTCGGGGCCGTGGCCGATGCCGTCGGCGCCCGCCGGACGGTCGCGGTGGTCTCGCAGCCCGGGGTGCTCGCCGCCCACGGCGATCCGGTGCTCGCCGCCGTCGCGGCCACCGGGGCCCGGGTCGTCGTCACGCCGATCGCCGACGGTGAGGACGCCAAGTCCCTGGCCACGGTCGAGGCCCTCACGCGGGAGTGGGCGGCGGCGGGCCTGCTCCGGGGCGACGCAGTGGTCGCGCTCGGGGGTGGGGTCGTGGGCGACACCGCCGGGTTCGCCGCCGCGGTGTACCACCGTGGCGTGCCCGTGGTGCAGTGCCCCACGACGCTGCTGGCCCAGGTCGACGCCGCGATCGGGGGCAAGACCGCGGTGAACCTGCCGGAGGGCAAGAACCTCGTGGGCGCGTTCCATCAGCCCGTCGCCGTGCTCGCCGACGTCGCGACCCTGGCCACGCTGCCCGAGCGCGAGTTCCGGGCCGGGCTCGGCGAGGTGGCGAAGTACGCCCTCATGGACGTCGGTCCCGACTCCACCGCCGTCGCGGCGCTGCTCGACGCGCGTTGCGACGCCGTGCTCGCCCGCGACCCGGCGGCGCTCGCCGATCTCGTCGCCCGCTGCGCCGCGATCAAGGTCCGGGTGGTGAGCGACGACCCCGAGGAGCGCACCGGGCTGCGGGCGACGCTGAACTACGGCCACACCCTCGCCCATGCGCTCGAGACCGTGGGCCACCACGACCTCCACCACGGCGAGGCCGTCGCCGTCGGCCTGGTGTTCGCCGGGGCGCTCGCCGCTGCGCTCGGGCGCATCCCCGATCCCGCGGCCGCGCACCATCGCGACCTCGTGGCCGCCCTCGGCCTGCCGACCGTGGCACCCGGGCTGCCCGCCGCCGACCTGCTCGCCGTCATGCACCGGGACAAGAAGGCGCACGGCGGCCTGACCTTCGTGCTGCGCGGCCCCGACGGGCTCACGGCCGTCGACGATCCCCCCGCCCCCGCCCTCGACGCCGCGTTCGCCGCGGTCGGCATCGACGCCTGAGGAGTCCCATTGGCCGTCATCCTGCTGCTGTCCGGTCCCAACCTGAACCTCCTCGGGACGCGCGAGCCCCACATCTACGGCACCGACACCCTCGACGACTGCATCGCCGACGCCCGGGACGCGGCGGAGGCGCACGGGCACACCGTCGAGCACGTGCAGTCGAACCACGAGGGCGACCTCGTCGACGCCGTGCAGGGAGCACGCGGGCGCTGCGCGGCGATCGTGGTCAACCCCGGTGCCTACACCCACTCGTCGTTCGCGCTCGCCGATGCGCTCGCCGCCTACGACGGCGTGACGGTGGAGCTGCACCTCTCCAACCCGGCGTCGCGCGAGGAGTGGCGGCGGACCTCGGTGGTCGCCCCCTACGTGACCGGGACCGTCGCCGGCTTCGGCCGGGCGGGCTACCGCCTCGCGGTGGAGGCCGCCGTCGCCCGGATGGGGTCGGCGTGACCGGGCTGGCCCCCATGGACGTCGCCGCGCGGGCCGACCGGGTCCGGGCCGCCTTCGCCGGCGCGGCCGACGTCGCCGGGATCGACGCGCTGCTCGTGACCCGCCTGCCCAACGTCCGGTACCTCACGGGCTTCACCGGGTCGGCGGGCGCCGTTGCGGTCACGCCCGACCGGCTCCTCCTCGTCACCGACGGGCGCTACGCCGAGCAGTCCCGGGCCCAGCTCGAGGCGGCCGGGGTCGACGCCACCGTGGTGATCGGGGCCACCCAGGCCGACCAGCTCGCCGCGGTCGCCGAGGTCGTCGCCGGGCACGACCGCCTGGGCGTGGAGGCCGACGGGGTGACCTGGGCGCAGCAGCGCGACCTCGCGGGCCGGTTCGGGGCCCACGAGCTCGTGGCCACCCGCGACCTGGTGGAGGCGGTGCGGCGGGTCAAGGAGCCTGCGGAGGTGGCCCGGATCCGGGCCGCGTGCGCCATCGCCGACGGCGCCCTGCACGAGCTGCTCCCGGGCCTCGCGGCCGGCCCGACGGAGCGGGAGTTCGCCCTCGACCTGGAGTTCGCGATGCGCCGGCGCGGCGCGACCAAGGTGAGCTTCGACCCGATCGTGGCCGCCGGCCCCAACGGCGCGCTCCCGCACGCCCGTCCCTCCGACCGTCCGATCGGGCGCGGGGAGCTCGTCGTGATCGACTTCGGGTGCGTCGTCGACGGGTACTGCTCCGACATGACCCGCACCGTCAGCGTGGGGGACCCCGGTCCCGACGCCGTGCGGCTGTGGGAGGCGGTGCGCGAGAGCCAGCGCCGCGGGTGCGCGGCCGTGGCGCCCGGGGTCGCGTGCGCGACCGTCGACGGCGCGAGCCGGGGCGTGCTCGACGACGCCGGGCTCGGCGAGTACTTCGTGCACAGCACCGGGCACGGTGTCGGCCTCGAGATCCACGAGAGCCCCCGGGTCGCCCGGACCACGACTGATAGCCTGGCCGTCGGTTTCGTGGTCACGGTCGAGCCCGGCGTGTACCTCCCCGGCGTCGGCGGCGTGCGGATCGAGGACACCCTGGTGGTCACGGCCGACGGTGCCGAGCCCCTGACCGAGTTCCCGATCCAGCTCGCCGTCCCCTAGTCCGCCCCGAGCCCCGGGAGGAACCCGCTCGTGAGCATCTCCACCAACGATCTCAAGAACGGCATGGCTCTGAACCTCCCCGAGGGGCTCATGACGGTCGTCGAGTTCCAGCACGTCAAGCCGGGCAAGGGCGGTGCGTTCGTGCGCACCAAGCTGAAGAACTTCCGCACCGGCGCCGTGCTCGAGCGCACGTTCCGGGCCGACGAGAAGGTCCCGCTCGCGGTCATCGACAAGCGGGAGATGCAGTACCTCTACCGCGAGGGCTCGGCGTACGTCTTCATGGACAACGAGAGCTACGAGCAGATCCACGTCGAGACCAGCGACCTCGGGAGCGCGGTCAACTTCATGAAGGAGGGCGACACCGTCATCCTCCCCGTCTACGACGACAACGTCGTGGGGGTGGAGCTCCCCGCCGCGGTCGAGCTCACCATCGCCGAGACCGAGCCCGGCGTGCAGGGCGACCGGGTCTCGGGCGCCCGCAAGCCGGCCACGCTCGAGACCGGCCTCGTCGTGCAGGTGCCGCTGTTCGTAGGGCCGGGGGAGAAGGTCAAGGTCGACACCCGCACCGGCGAGTACCTCGCCCGGGCCTGAGCCGTGGCGACCCGGCGGGCGGCGCGCGAGCGTGCGCTCGGACTCTGCTACGAGGCCGAGGCCCGGGGCTCGGCGCCCACCGCGGTGCTCGACGAGCAACCGGTGCCGCCCGACCCCTACGCCCTGAAGCTGGTCCGCGGCGTGGCGGCGCACCGGGAGGAGATCGACGCGCTGCTGTCCCGGTACTCGGAGCACTGGTCGGTCCCCCGGATGCCCGCAGTGGACCGCGCGCTCCTGCGCATCGGGACCTACGAGCTGGGGTGGGAGCCCGACCTGCCCCGGGCCGTCGTCATCAACGAGGCGGTCGAGCTCGCCCAGGAGTACTCGACCAAGGACTCGGGACGCTTCGTGAACGCGCTGCTCTCCCGGATCGCCGACCACCTCCGGGGGACGCCCACCGAGGTGCCCGCGTGAGGGGAGCGCCGGCGGCCACCACGGCGCCGGTCGAGATCGGTCATCCCGAGCTCGACGAGCGCACGGCGACCGACCGTCCCTGGATCGTCGTGGTCTGGAACGACCCGGTCAACCTGATGGTCTACGTCGTGTGGGTGCTCCAGAAGCTCTTCGGCTACTCACGTGAGAAGGCCACCCGGCTCATGCACCAGGTGCACTACGAGGGCAAGGCCGCCGTCAGCGACGGCAGCCGGGAGCAGTGCGAGGCCGACGTCGCCCGCCTGCACGCCCACGGCCTGTGGGCGACCATGGAGCAGCCGTCGTGACGGGGGCGCGGTGAGGTTCCGGACCGCACCCGACGGCGGGGTCGACCTGCTCCTCGACCCGATCGAGGTCGGGTTTCTCCAGACGCTGCCCGACCAGCTCCGGGCCTGCTACGAGGCGCCCGCCGACGACCCCGCCCGGGCCCGCCTGTTCCCGCGGGCGTACCTCGACCCCACCGAGGAGACCGCCGAGCGCGAATGGCAGGCGCTCGCGCAGCCCGGGCTGCTGCGGGACCGGCTCGACGCCCTCGCGACGATGCAGGCCCACCTGGAGGCGGCCACGCCCCGGGGGCGGCGCCGACGGGTGACCCTGGGCGCGTCCGACGTGGCGCTGTGGGCGGCCGTGCTCAACGACGTCCGCCTGGCGTTCGGCGCCCGGCTCGGGGTCGAGGACGACACCGACTTCTCACGCATCGGTCCCGACGACCCGCTCGGGGCCGAGAAGGCGGCCTACGTGTGGTGCTCGGCCCTCCAGGGGGCGCTGGTCGAGGCGATGCTGCTCGGCCTGCCCGACTAGCGTTCGGCCCGCGCCGGTCGATCCGACCGGGCGCGCGGGTCGCCCCGGACTGCGGGCGTCCGCCACATCCGGCGTCCCGGACCGGGGCCCGAGGACAAGGGGAACAGCGTGGGGTACCTCGATGGACTGAGCATCGCCGTGACCGGCGCCGGCCGGGGGATCGGCCGGGCGGTGGCGCTGGAGTGCGCCCGACTCGGCGCCAGCGTCGTCGTCGCCGACTTCGGCGTGGCGATGGACGGCAAGGACCCCGACTCCGCCGTCGCCAACGAGGTGGTCGAGGAGATCCGGGCCGCGGGCGGCAACGGGGTCGCGGTCGCCGACACGGTCACGACCATGGAGGGTGGCGCCCGCATCGTGCAGACCGCGGTCGACTCGTTCGGGCGCATCGCGGCGTCGTCTGCGTCGCCGGCATCCTGCGTGAGCGGATGCTCTTCAACATGTCCGAGGAGGAGTGGGACCCGGTCATCGAGACCCACCTCAAGGGCACGTTCACGGTGTTCCGTGCCGCCGCCCCCATCTTCCGTGAGCAGAAGTCCGGGTCGATGGTCTCGTTCACCTCGGGCGCCTTCGCCGGGTCGGTGGCCCAGGCCAACTACTCGGCGGCCAAGGGCGGCATCGTGTCGCTGACCCGCTCGGCGGCGGTGGGCATGTACAAGTACGGCGTCACCGCCAACGTGATCGCGCCGGTGGCCAAGAGCCGCATGTCGGGCCAGGTCCCGATGGAGCTCAAGATGGGCGAGCCCGAGGACGTCGCGCCGATGGTCGCGTGGCTGGTCGGCCCCGACTCGCGGCACGTGACCGGGCAGATCTACACGGTCAACGGTGGCCACATCGCCGTGTGGGACCAGCCCCACGAGGTCCGGGCCATGGACAAGGACGGCCGGTGGTCGGTCGAGGAGATCAGCGCCCGCTTCGACGAGGTCGGCCAGGAGCGCATGGGCATGATCGACCGTCTCGAGGCGATGGCCAAGGCGGCGGCGGCGGGCGACAAGCCGAACTCCTGAGGTCGTGCCCGAGGGTCCGGGCACCGGTGGGGGATCGCCCCGCCGGTGCCCGTCCCTCCGGGGCGCGCGTGATACCTTTGAAAGCGTCCGTAAAGGGGGTCCAGTGAGGCCTCCACGGAGAGGATGCGACGGTGGCACCCCCGACCGGCTCGGCCGGCCTGAATCCTGACGAACCCACCCTGCCTGCGGCCGCCGTTCCCGGCGGTCGTTCCGCGTTCGGGGCCGGACCGGGGGGCTGGGTCCGGCGGGCCCGGCTCCTCGACGCCGACGCCCTGCGCCGGGTCCACACCCGCATCGCCCACGAGATCGTCGAGCGCAACCAGGGCGCCGAGGCCGTCGTGCTCGTCGGGCTCTACACCCGCGGTGTGGCCGTGGCCCGGCGCCTCGCCGAGGCGATCGGGGCGTTCGAAGGGGTGCGGGTCCCGGTCGGCGCCCTCGACGTCGCCTTCTACCGCGACGACATCGCCCTGCGCCCGGTCCAGCCCCTCGGGCCCACCGAGGTGCCCGTCGACGTCACCGGGCGGGTGGTGGTGCTGGTCGACGACGTGCTCTTCACCGGTCGCACGGTGCGCGCGGCGCTCGACGCCCTCACCGAGCTCGGTCGGCCCCGCGCCGTGCAGCTGGCGGTCCTGGTCGACCGGGGGCACCGCGAGCTGCCGATCCGGGCCGACTTCGTCGGCAAGAACCTCCCCACCCACGAGGACGACGACGTGCGGGTCCGGCTCACCGAGACCGACGGCGCCGACGACGGGATCGAGCTCTGGAGTCCCGCGGCCGTCGGCGAGGCCGGCGCCGAGCCCGGCGCCGACTCCGGAAGGGGTAAGTCGTGAAGCACCTCCTGTCGGTCGGCGACCTCGACCGGTCCGCGATCGAGCAGCTGCTCGAGCTGGCGACGTCGTTCCGGGAGGTGACCCGTCGTGAGATCCCCAAGGTCCCCGCGCTCCGGGGCAAGGTCGTGGTCAGCCTCTTCTACGAGGACTCGACCCGGACCCGGATCTCGTTCGAGACCGCGGCCAAGCGGCTGTCCTGCGACGTCATGGGGTTTTCGGTCGCGTCGTCGTCGGTGACCAAGGGCGAGAGCCTGCGCGACACCGTCCAGACCATCGAGGCGATGGGGATCGACGCCGTGGTGATGCGGCACTCCGCGGCCGGGGCCCCCCACCGGGTCGCCGGGTGGATCGACGCCAGCGTCGTGAACGCGGGCGACGGCTGCCACGAGCACCCCACCCAGGCCCTGCTCGACCTGCTGACCCTCCGCCACCGGATCGGTCCCGGGATCGACGGCGCCCGCATCGCGATCGTCGGCGACATCCTCCACTCCCGCGTGGCCCGCAGCGGTGCGCACGCCTTCGCCGCCCTCGGTGCCGACGTCACCCTGGTCGCGCCGCCCACGATGCTGCCGTCGACGGTCGCCGGGTGGCCGGTGACGGTCTCGCACGACCTCGACGCCGTGCTCGGCGACCTCGACGTGGTGTACCTGCTGCGGATCCAACGGGAGCGCCAGCGCGAGACGCGGTTCCCCTCGCTGCGCGAGTACACCGCCCGCTACGGGCTGACCGTCGAGCGGGCGGCCCGGCTCCGGCCCGAGGCGCTGATCATGCACCCGGGTCCGATGAACCGGGGGGTCGAGATCGCCGCCGAGGTGGCCGAGGGGCCGGCGTCGTTGATCACGGAGCAGGTGGAGAACGGAGTGGCGATGCGCATGGCGGTGCTCTACGAGCTGCTGGGTGCGGGAGGTGGACATGGCTGACCTGGTGATCCGGGGCGGACGGGTGCTCGATCCGGGGGGTGAGCGCACCGCCGACGTGCGCGTCCACGACGGCGTCGTGGTCGAGGTGGGGGAGCACCTGACCGGCGACGCGACCCTCGACGCCTCCGGGTGCCTGGTGGCCCCGGGGCTGGTCGACGTCCACGTGCACCTGCGGGAGCCGGGCATGGAGGAAGCCGAGACGGTCGAGACCGGTGCCCGCGCCGCGGCGCTCGGCGGGTACACCGCGGTGGTGGCGATGCCCAACACGACGCCGCCGCTCGACGACCCCACGGTGGTCGCCGCCGTGCTCGCAGCGGGCGCCCGGGCCGCGTGCGAGGTCGTGTCCTCGGGCACGATCACCCGGGGTCGGGCCGGTGAGGAGCTCGCGCCGATGGGGGAGCTTCACGCCCTGGGCGTGCGGATGTTCACCGACGACGGCGACTGCGTGGCCGACGCGGGAGTGATGCGACGGGCCCTCGAGTACGCGCGCGCCCTGCCGGGTGCGGTCATCAGCCAGCACGCCGAGGACCCCGCACTGGTCGCGGGCGGCGCCATGCACGAAGGGGAGTGGTCGAGTCGGCTCGGGATCCCCGGCCGCCCGGCCGTGGCCGAGGAGGTCGTCGTCGCCCGCGACGTCATCCTGGCGCGGGCCACCGGCGCCCGGCTGCACTTCCAGCACATCTCCACCGCAGGGGCGGTCGAGCTGGTCCGGGCGGCCAAGGCCGCCGGGGCGCGGGTGACGGCCGAGGCGTGCCCCCACCACTTCACCCTGACCGACGCGTGCTGCGCGACCTTCGATCCCGTCTTCAAGGTCAACCCGCCCCTGCGCGCCGACGCCGACCTCGCCGCGATCAAGGCCGGTCTGGCCGACGGCACCATCGACGTGATCGCGACCGACCACGCGCCCCATCCGACCGCGGCCAAGGAGCGGCCGTTCGAGGAGGCGCCCTCGGGGATGCTCGGGCTGGAGACCGCGCTCGCGCTGGTCTGGGAGGAGCTGGTGCGTCCCGGGGTGCTCACGCCGCTCGCCGCGTTCGCGGCCTGCTCGTGGAAGCCCGCGGCGATCGCCGGGCTCGCCCACCACGGTGTTCCGGTCGCGCCCGGGGCGGTCGCCAACCTCTGCGTGTTCGATCCCGAGCACCGCTGGGAGGTCGCACCCGACCGGCTCGCGAGCAAGGCCCGCAACACGCCCTTCGCCGGACGCGCGTTGACCGGGAAGGTGCGCCACACCCTGCTCCGTGGGGACGTGGTCGTCCGCGACGGGGAGGCCCAGCGATGAGGACGTGGACCGACGGGGTGCTGATCCTCGACGACGGCACCGAGTTCGGGGGCGAGGTCGGCGGCGTCAGCGGGGCGACCGGCGGCGACGGCACCGACGGGGCGATCGCCACCGGCGAGCTGGTGTTCAACACCTCGTTGTCCGGCTACCAGGAGATCGTCACCGATCCGTCGTACGCCGGGCAGATCATCACGTTCACGTACCCCCACATCGGCAACTACGGGGTCAACGACGACGACTCCGAGCACGCCCGGCCGTTCTGCCGGGGCGTGGTCGTGCGCGACCTGGCCCGGCGGCCGAGCAACTGGCGGAGCCGGGGCGACCTCGCCGGGTTCCTCGACGCCGCCGGGGTGCCGGTCATCGCCGGCATCGACACCCGCCGCCTCACCCGGCACCTGCGCGACTCCGGGGCCCGGCCGGGGGCCTTCGGCGCCGACGAGGCCGCAGTGCGCGCCGCGGCCGCGACCGCGGTCCCCACCGACGGGCGCGACCTGGTCGCGGAGGTGACCACCCCGACGCCCTACGTGGTCGGCGACGCCGACGCCCCGTACCGGGTGGTGGCGCTCGACCTCGGGATCAAGCGGACCATCCTCACCCACCTGGTCCGGGCCGGCTGCCGGGTCGAGGTGGTGCCCGCCGGCACCCCGGCGGCGGACATCCTGGCCCGCGCCCCCGACGGCGTCTTCCTGTCGAACGGCCCCGGGGATCCCGCGGCGGTGGCGGGAGTGCCCGACACCGTGCGCAGCCTGCTCGGCGCCGTGCCGGTGTTCGGGATCTGCCTCGGACACCAGATGATGGGGCTCGCGCTCGGTGCCGGGACGGAGAAGCTGGCCTTCGGGCACCACGGGGCCAACCACCCCGTGCGCCACGAGGCGACCGGCCGGGTCGAGATCACCAGCCAGAACCACAACTACGTGGTGCTCGCCGACACCGTGCCCGGGGGCGCCCGGATCACCCACGTGAACCTCAACGACGGCACGGTCGAGGGTCTCGCGCTCGAAGACCTCCGGGCCTTCGGGGTGCAGCACCACCCCGAGGCCGGGCCGGGCCCCCACGACGCCGCCTACCTGTTCTCCGAGTTCACTGCGCTCATGGATATGGCCTGATGCCCCGTCGCGACGACCTGCACGCGATCCTGCTCATCGGCTCCGGCCCGATCGTCATCGGGCAGGCCTGCGAGTTCGACTACTCGGGGACCCAGGCCTGCCGCATCCTGCGCAGCGAGGGCTACCGGGTCGTGCTCGTGAACTCGAACCCGGCCACGATCATGACCGACCCCGAGTTCGCCGACGCGACCTACGTCGAGCCGCTCGACGTCCCCACCCTGACGCGGGTGATCGAGAAGGAGCGCCCCGACGCGCTCCTCCCGACGCTCGGGGGTCAGACCGCCCTGAACCTCGCCATCGCCCTCGACGAGGCCGGGGTGCTCGAGCGCTACGGGGTCGAGCTGATCGGGGCCAGCGTCGAGGCGATCCACACCGCCGAGGACCGGTCCCGGTTCAAGGAGGCGATGGCCGAGATCGGGCTCGCCACCCCCCGGTCGGGGCTCGCCTACGACGTCGAGGAGGCCCTCGCGGTCGGGGTGGAGGTCGGGTTCCCCCTGATCTGCCGGCCGTCGTTCATCCTCGGCGGTGGCGGCACCGGCTTCGCCCACGACGTCGACGAGCTGCGCGACCTCGCGGCCCGGGGCCTCGACGCGAGCCCGGTCCGCGAGATCCTGCTCGAGCAGTCGGTGTTCGGGTGGAAGGAGTACGAGCTCGAGGTCATGCGCGACCGCGCCGACAACGTGGTCGTCGTGTGCGGGATCGAGAACTTCGACCCGATGGGGGTCCACACCGGCGACTCGATCACGGTCGCGCCGATCCAGACGCTCACCGACGTCGAGTACCAGCGGATGCGCGACGCCGCGTTCGCGTGCATCCGCCGGATCGGGGTCGAGACCGGGGGCTCCAACATCCAGTTCGCGGTCGACCCGGCCACCGGTGACATGGTCGTCATCGAGATGAACCCGCGGGTGTCCCGGTCGAGCGCGCTGGCGTCGAAGGCGACCGGCTTCCCGATCGCGAAGATCGCCGCCCGCCTCGCGGTCGGCTACACCCTCGACGAGATCACCAACGACATCACGGGGGAGACGCCGGCCTCGTTCGAGCCGACGATCGACTACGTGGTCACGAAGTTCCCCCGGTGGGCGTTCGAGAAGCTGCCCGGGGCGTCGGGCGTGCTCGGGACCCAGATGCAGTCGGTGGGCGAGGTCATGGCGATCGGCCGCACCTTCCCGGAGTCCCTGCAGAAGGCGTGCCGGTCGCTCGAGACCGGGCGGGGCGGGTTGAACGGTGACCCGGGCGAGGTGGCCTACGACGCCGTCGACCTCGACGAGCTGGTCCGGCATGCCGCGACCGCGACCCCCGAGCGCATCTTCCAGGTCGAGGCCGCGCTGCGTCGGGGGGTGAGCGTGGAGCGGCTCCACGACGCCACCACCATCGACCCGTGGTTCCTCGACCAGATCCTCCAGATCATCGAGGCCCGCACCGAGCTCGCCGCCCTCGGCGGTGTCGACGCGATGACCCCCCGGACCTGGCGCCGGGCCAAGCGCATGGGCTTCGGCGACGGACAGCTCGCGTACCTCTGGGGCACCACCGACACCGCGGTGCGCGACGCCCGCCTTGCGGCCGGGGCTCGGGTCACCTACAAGACGGTCGACACCTGCGCGGCCGAGTTCGCGGCGCGGACCCCGTACCACTACGGCACCTACGAGGACGAGGACGAGGTCACGCCGCTCGGGCGTCCCGCGGTGATCATCCTCGGCAGCGGCCCCAACCGCATCGGGCAGGGGGTGGAGTTCGACTACTGCTGCGTGCACGCGGCGTTCGCGCTCTCCGACGCCGGGTTCGAGACGGTCATGGTCAACTGCAACCCCGAGACGGTGTCCACCGACTACGACACCAGCGACCGGCTGTTCTTCGAGCCGCTGTCAGTGGAGGGCGTGCGCAACGTCTGCGACGCCCTCGGGCGCGACGGGCAGCCGCTCGCCGGCGTGATTGTGAGCCTCGGGGGCCAGACCCCGCTCAAGCTCGCCCACGCCCTGGAGCACGCCGGGATCCCGATCCTCGGCACCAGCCCGGCGTCGATCGACCTCGCCGAGGACCGGGAGCAGTTCAACCGGCTCTGCACCGACCTCGGGATCCTCCAGCCGCCCGGCGGCACGGCGATCGACGCGGCCGGGGCCCGGGCCGTGGCCGCCGCCGTCGGCTACCCCGTGCTCGTCCGGCCGTCGTACGTGCTCGGGGGCCGGGCCATGCAGATCGTGTACGACGACGACCACCTCGACGCCGCGATGGCCGAGCTGGCCGGGGCGGGCTCGCTCGGCCGGGAGGGCGGCCTGTCGGCGGAGCGCCCGGCGCTCATCGACCGCTTCCTCGAGGACGCCACCGAGGTCGACGTCGACGCGCTGCGTGACGCCTCCGGCGAGGTCCTGATCGGGGGAGTGATGGAGCACATCGAGGAGGCGGGGGTCCACTCGGGCGACTCGGCCTGCGCGCTCCCGCCCCAGTCGCTCTCGCCGGACGCGCTCGACGCCATCGGCCGCCACACCGCGGCGTTGGCCACCGCGCTCGACGTCCGCGGGCTCCTCAACGTCCAGTACGCGGTGAAGGACGGTGCGGTGTACGTGATCGAGGCGAACCCGCGGGCCAGCCGGACCGTGCCCTTCGTGAGCAAGGCGACCGGCGTGCCGCTGGCGAAGGTCGCGGCCCGGGTGATGGCCGGCGCGACCCTCGCCGAGCTCCGGGTCGAGGGCCTGCTGCGGCCCCCGAGCGACTCCGGGCACGTCGCCGTCAAGGAGGCGGTGCTGCCGTTCAACCGGTTCCCGACGGTCGACACGCTGCTCGGACCGGAGATGCGCTCGACCGGGGAGGTCATGGGCATCGACCGCTCGTTCGGGCTGGCCTTCGCCAAGAGCCAGGCCGGGGCGGGCAGCCCCCTGCCCACGGCGGGGACGGTGTTCTTCTCCCTCGCCGACCGCGACAAGCCGGGTGGCCTCCTCGCGGCCCGTCGGTTCGCCGAGCTCGGGTTCGCGCTGGCCGCGACCGCCGGCACCGCGGACGCGCTGCGGGCCGACGGCCTCACGGTCGCGACGGTGGTCGCCAAGGTCGGGGACGACCGCGCCGGTGACGTCGCCGACGCGGTCGACCTGATCGCGCAGGGCGCCGTGGACCTCGTGGTCAACACGCCCCGCGGCCGGGGGCCGCGCGCCGACGGCGACCACATCCGCCGGGCGGCCATCCGTCACAAGGTCGCCTGCATCACCACCGTGGCCGCGGCGCTCGCCGCGGGGGCGGGCATCGCCGAGCAGCTGGCCCACGAGCCGATCGTCCGGTCGCTGCAGGACTACCACGACGACGGTCAGATGCGGCTCGGGGTCTGATGGCGCGCCCGGCGATCGACCTCTCGGTCCGGGTCGGCCCGCTCGTCCTGCCCAACCCGGTGGTGGCGGCCTCGGGGACGTTCGGGCACGGCGACGAGGTGGCGGCGCTCTGCGACCCCGCCGGCCTCGGCGCGGTCACCACGAAGAGCCAGGCCCCGTTCCCGTGGGCCGGGAACCCGGCGCCCCGCCTGCACCCGAGTGCCGCGGGCATGGTCAACGCGGTGGGGCTCCAGGGTCCCGGGGTCGACGTGTGGCTGGCCGAGGACCTGCCTCCGCTCGTGGCCCGGGGCGCTCGGGTCATCGCGTCGGTGTGGGGCTTCACCACCGACGACTACGTCGGAGCGGCCGCGGCGGTGGCGGCCGCTCCGGGGGTGGTGGCGGTCGAGGTGAACCTGTCGTGCCCCAACCTCGCCCACGGCGACCTCGTCGCCCACGACCCCGGGGCGACCGCGTCGACGGTGCGGGCGGTGGTCGACGCGACCGGGTCGGTGCCGGTGCTGGCCAAGCTCTCGCCCAACGCCACCGACGTGGTCGCGGTCGCCGAGGCCGCCGTGGGGGCGGGGGCGGTCGGCCTCACGTGCGTGAACACCGTGCGGGCGTTCCTCGTCGACGCCGAGACCCGGACCCCGGCGCTCGGAGCCGGCAACGGGGGCCTGTCGGGTCCCGCGGTCAAGCCGATCGCGCTCCGGGTCGTCCACGACGTCACCCGCGCGCTCCCGGGCGTGCCGGTCATCGGCACCGGGGGAGTGTCGACCGGGGTCGACGCGGTCGAGATGCTCCTCGCCGGGGCGGTGGCCGTCGGGGTCGGCACCGCCACCTTCCGTGACCCACGCGCGACCCTGCGCGTCCGTGACGAGCTCGCCGCGTGGTGCGGGCGTCACGGCATCGACCGTGTCGCCGACCTGAGCGGCGCCCTGCGAGAGGAACCGCGATGAGCGATCCCGCCGCCCGTGTTCCCGAGGTCGGCGATCCCGGCGTCCGCGATCGCCTGGTCCTGGCCCTCGACGTGGGCGATCTCGCCGCGGCCGAGGCGATGGCCGCGCGCGTCGGGCCGTGGTTCGGCGTCGCCAAGGTCGGCCTCGAGCTGTTCACCGAGGCCGGGCCCGACGCCTTCGCCCGCTTCGCTGCGCTCGGATACCGGGTCTTCGCGGACCTCAAGCTCCACGACATCCCCAACACCGTGGGCCGGGCCGCCCGCGTGCTCGGGCGGGCCGGGGTCGACCTCGCGAACTTCCACGCCGCCGGCGGATCCGAGATGATGGCGGCAGCGGTGGCCGGACTCTGCGAGGGCGCGGCCGAGGGCGGGCATCCGGCCCCGGTGGCGCTCGCGGTCACCGTCCTCACGAGCGACCCCGACGCCGGCGCCTTCCCGGGCCGCCTCGCGGCGGCGGTCGCCGCCGGCTGCGACGGCGTCGTCTGCTCGGCCCACGAGGTGGGTGCCGCGGCGGCGGCCGGGATGCGGACGATGGTGCCCGGGATCCGCCCGGCGGGGACCGCGCCCGACGACCAGGCCCGGATCGCGACCCCGGCGGCCGCGATCGCGAACGGCGCGACGTGGCTCGTGGTCGGCCGGGCGGTGACCCAGGCCGACGACCCCGCCGCCGCGGCCGCGGCGGTGCACGCCGAGGTCGCCGCCGCCGGCACCGCCCCCGGCCACTGATCGGGACGCACGGACCCCTGCGTATACTCCGCGCTCCGTCCCTCCGGAGGTCCCGATGTCGCAGCCGCCCGCGCTGACGCCCGAGCAGCGGCGTGCCGCGCTCGAGAAGGCGGCGGCCGCGCGGCAGCAGCGGGCGGAGGTCAAGGACCGCCTGAAGCAGGGCCACCTCACGCTCGGTGCGCTCTTCGCGCTGGCCGACGCCGACGAGACCGTCGGCAAGCTCAAGGTGCTGAGCATGCTGGAGTCGCTCCCGGGAGTGGGCAAGGTCCGGGCCCGGCGGGTCCTCGACGAGGTGGGGATCAGCGAGAGCCGCCGGCTGCGCGGCCTGGGCGCGCACCAGCGCGCGCGGCTGCTCGAGCGCTTCGCCTGAGCCGGGGCGTCGGCGTGCTGCTCGTGATCGCCGGGCCGTCCGGGGTGGGCAAGGGGTCGATCGTCCAGGAGCTGCGGGCCCGGGAGCCGGGCCTGTGGTTCTCGGTGTCGCTGAACACCCGCGCGCCCCGTCCCGGCGAGGTCGACGGCGTCGACTACTGGTTCGTCGACCGCGCCGAGTTCGAGCGCCTGCGCGACGCCGGGGGCCTGCTCGAGTGGTTCGAGGTCTACGACGACCTGAAGGGCACCCCCCGGGCGCCGCTCGAGGCGCACCTGGCCACCGGCGACGACGTCGTCCTGGAGCTCGACGTGCAGGGGGCGCGGGCCGTGCGGACCGCCTTCCCGGAGGCGCTGCTGGTCTTCGTCGCGCCGCCGAGCCGGGCGGTGCAGCGCGAGCGCCTCTTCCGGCGGGACCCCGGGGCCGACCCCGCCGCGCTGGAGCGTCGGCTCGACCAGGCCGAGGCCGAGGAGGCCGCCGCCGCCGACTTCGACGCGGTGGTCGTCAACGACGACCTCTCCCGGGCCGCCGCCGAGGTGGCTGCTATCCTGCGGGCGCGGCGCGCCGGGACCGACGGGTCCCGCTGACCACCCGGTCGCAGCCCGTTCCCCTTCCCCTCGCGTGCTGGAGACCCCATGGCCGAACGGCGTGTCGACCTCATGGACCCCAAGATGGAGGACCTCCTCGATCGGGTGGGGTCGAAGTTCACCCTGGTCACCCTGGCCTCGATGCGGGCCCGTGAGATCAACGACTACTACAACCAGCTGAGCGAGGGCCTGGGCAAGCTCGTCCCGCCGCAGGTCACCTCGGTGTCGCGCAAGCCCCTGACCATCGCGCTCGAGGAGATCCAGCAGGGCAAGATCGAGGCCCACCCGATCGACCCCGAGGCCGCCGAGGCCGAGGCCGCCGCGGCAGCCGACGCCGCCGCGATGGAGGCCGCCGGCGAGGACCCCGCCGCCGAGTAGACCCCGGCGCCACCGGACGACGGGTCACCGATGCAGCCACGATCCGAGGTGCTGGCCGCCCTGCGGGGCCGGTCCGTCGTCCTGTGCGTGACGGGGGGGATCTCCGCGTACAAGGCGGTGGAGGTCTGTCGTCGTCTCGTGGACGCCGGTGCCCACGTCGCCCCCGTGCTCACCGACGACGCCCAGCAGTTCGTCGGCGCGACGACCTTCTCAGCCCTGGCCTCCGAGCCCGCCGCACCTCGCTGTTCGCCGGGCCCGAGCCGATCCCGCACACCCGTCTCGGCCAGGGGGCCGACCTCGTGGTCGTGGCCCCGGCCACCGCGAAGGTGATCGGTAAGTACGCCCACGGGATCTCCGACGACCTCGTCACCGCCACTCTTCTGGCGACGCGGGCGCCGGTGCTCGTGGCGCCGGCGATGCACACGGAGATGTGGGAGCACCCGGCGGTGGTCGACAACCTCGCCCTCCTCGCCGCGCGCGGAGTCCACGTCGTGCCCCCGGAATCCGGGCGCCTGGCCGGCGGCGACGTCGGGGCCGGGCGCCTCGCGGCACCCGAGCGGATCGTCGCGGCCGCGGCCGAGGTGCTGGCCCGGTCGGGGGACCTCGCCGGCCTGCGGGTCGTGGTGACCGCAGGGGGGACCCGGGAGCCCATCGACCCGGTGCGCTACATCGGCAACCGGTCGTCGGGGAAGATGGGCTACGCGATCGCCGACGCCGCGGCGGCACGCGGGGCCGACGTCGTGCTGGTCACGACCGTGCACCGGCCGGTGCACCCCCGGGTCCGGGTCGAGGCGGTGGTGACCGCCGACGAGATGGCGGCGGCCACCCTGGCCGCAGCCGACTCCGCCGAGGTCGTGGTCATGGCCGCGGCGGTCGCCGACTTCCGGCCCAAGGCGGTGGCCCCGGCCAAGCTCAAGAAGTCCGACGGGGTGCCCGAGATCGTGCTGGAGCCGACCCCCGACATCCTCCGGCTGCTCGGCGAGCGGAAGCGGGCCGACCAGTACCTCGTCGGCTTCGCCGCCGAGACCGACGACGTGCGGGAGAACGCCGCCGCGAAGCTCGCCGCCAAGCGGGTCGACCTGATGGTCGGCAATGACGTACGGTCCGAAGACTCCGGATTCGAGGTCGACACCAACCGGGCCGTGCTCCTCGACGCCGACGGCGGGGTCGAGGAGTTCGGTCTCGTCACCAAGGTCCGGCTCGCCGACCTCATCCTCGACCGAGTGCGCACCCCCCACCCCCGACAAGGAGCCACCGAGTGAAGCGCTTCACGTTCACGTCCGAGTCGGTGACCGAAGGTCACCCCGACAAGATGTGCGACGCCGTCTCCGACG
>VGBI01000051.1 GCA_016870595.1 Actinomycetota bacterium | reverse complement strand
CCAGGGACGCGGGCAGGAAGCCCCGCAGGCCGATGTCGAGGATGAGCCCACCCTTGACGACCTCGATGACCGGCCCGGAGACGACCTCGTCGCGCTCCTTGAGCTCCTCGATGGTGCCCCAGGCCCGCTCGTACTGGGCCCGCTTCTTCGACAGGACGAGGCGCCCGTCCTTGTCCTCCTTGGTGAGGACCAAGGCCTCGATCTCGTCCTCGAGCGCGACCACCTCGTGGGGGTCGACGTCGTTGCGGATCGACAACTCGCGGGAGGGGATGACCCCTTCCGACTTGTACCCGATGTCGAGGAGCACCTCGTCGTTGTCGATCTTGACCACGACACCCTTGACGATGTCGCCGTCGTCGAACTCGACGATCGTGGCGTCGACCGCGTCGGAGAAGGACTGGCCACCGAGGTCGTCGAGCACGACCGCCATCGCGTCGAGCTGGTCGAGGTCGAACTCGACCGTCCCGACCGCTCCGGCCTCCGCTGCGGTGGCGCCGGCCGCGCCCCCGTCGTTCCCCTCGGGGGCGGACGCCGCCGCCGCCTCGTCCTGCTCCGACAACCTGACTCCTCGGACCGAGCGTCACCCCTCCCGCTCACCGGCACCGTGCCGGTCGTTCCGGGGTCACGTCCGGCCCCGGGGGACCGACCGTGCCCGGCTCGCAGACGCGAGGGGCGCAGCCCCCGGCGGGGGCCGCCGGAGGAGGCTAGTACGTCCTCAGGAGCGGCGTCCCACCAGCAGCAGCTCCGGGTGGTCCAGGGTCGGCACGGCGGTGCCGTAGGCCCCGGGCGCGACCCCGTGGACGCCGTCGACGACCACCCCGGCGGCCCGGGCGAGGCCACCCAGCTCGCGGACGGTGAAGCAGGTGGTCCACAGGTCGAACGGGGCCTCCACCCCGGCGGGGTCCCGCAGGGTGGCGACCTCGTGGAGGACCCCGGTGACCGGGTCGTAGGTCTCCCCCGCCTCCAGGTGGCGCAGGGCGAATGCCGAGTGGAAGGCGGTCAGGGCCAGTGCGCCCCCGGGGCGCAGTGCCGCCACGATGCGCCCGAACACCGCCTCCTCGTCGTGGCCGCCGAGCAGCCCGAACCCGCCCTGGCACAGGCAGATCGCGGCGTCGAACTCGGCCGCGAAGGCCAGGTCGCGGACGTCGGTCTCGTCGACCCGGACGTCGAGCCCCTCGGCCGCGGCCGTCGCCCGGGCCAGGGCCACGAACCGGGGTGACCGGTCGACCCCGACCACCGAGCAGCCCCGCCGGGCCAGGGCCAGGCAGTGGCGCCCGGGCCCGCAGCCCACGTCGAGCACCCGCGCCCCCGGGGTGAGGCCGAGCGCGCCGACGAGGAAGTCGACCTCCTGCTCGGTGCCCTTGGTGAACGCGTTGCGCAGGTACGCGGGCCCGAGGAACTCGGCGAGCGGGTCGAACCAGTCGCCGGCGGGTCCGGCGGCGGTCACTTCGCGTCGGCCCAGTTCGGACCGAAGCCGAGGTCGACCACCAGGGGGACCCGGAGGTCGCAGACGCCCTCCATCGTGGACCGCACCAGGGCCTCGGCGGTGTCACGCTCACCGAGCGGCACCTCGAAGACCAGCTCGTCGTGGACGGTGAGCAGCATCCGGGTGGCGAGGCCCGCCGCGGCGAGTGCGGCATCCACCTCGATCATCGCCAGCTTGAAGATGTCGGCGGCGCTGCCCTGGACCGGCGCGTTCTGCGCCATCCGCTCCCCCATCTGGCGGACCCGGAAGTTGTCGGAGGCGAGCTCGGCGATGAAGCGGCGACGCCCGAAGATCGTGGTCGTGTACCCGCGCGCCTTGGCGTCGTCGATGGTCTCCTGCATGAACGCCTTCACCCGCGGGAACCCGTCGAAGTAGGCGTCGAGGATCACCTTGGCCTCGGCCGGTGGGATGTCGAGGCGCTGGGCCAACCCGTAGGCCTCCATGCCGTAGGCCAGCCCGTAGTTCACGACCTTGGCGAAACGGCGCTGCCCGGCATCGACGTCGGCCTCGGCCACACCGAACACGGTGGCTGCGGTGGCGGTATGGATGTCGGCACCCCGCTCGAACGCGTCGACCAGCCCGGGGTCGTCGGCGAGGTCAGCCAGGATGCGGAGCTCGATCTGGGAGTAGTCGGCGGTGAGCAGGCCCCAGCCCTCGTCGGCGACGAACACCCGCCGGAACTCGCGCCCGTCGGCGGTGCGCACCGGGATGTTCTGGAGGTTGGGGTGCTCCGACGAGATGCGGCCGGTGGTGGTGTCGGTCTGCTTGAACGTGGCCCGTACCCGACCGTCGGCCTCGATCAGCGGTGGGAGCGCGTCGGCGTAGGTGTTGCGGAGCTTCTCCACCTCCCGGTAGCGGAGCAGCTCCGGGATCATCGGGTGCTCGGCGGCCAGCTTCTGCAGCGAGTCGGCGTCGGTGGAGGGACCGGTCTTGGTCTTCTTCACCGGGGTGAGACCGAGGTCCTCGAACAGCACCGTGCGCAGCTGGGGGGTGGAGTTGACGTTGAACTCCCTGCCCGCGAGCTCGTGGATCCGCCGGACGAGGCGGTCGCACTCGGTCGCGAGCTGGCCGCGCAGGTCGTCGAGGACCCCACGGTCGATGCGGATCCCAGCCCGCTCCATCTCGGCGAGGATCCGCACCAGGGGCCGCTCGAAGCGGACGTAGAGGTCCGTCAGCTCACGGGCCTCGAGCGCCTCGGCGAGGGCGGCGGCCAGGGGCAGGAGCGCCGCGGCCCGGCGGGCGGTGTCGGTGACCGCGCGGTCGCCGCCGAAGTCGAGTTGGCCGGCCTCGGCGTCGGGTGAGGTGACCTCGATCCCGCAGTACCGGAGGGCGAGATCCTCGAGCCGGTAGCGGCCCTCGGCGGGGTCGACGAGGTAGGCCATGACGGCGACGTCGCGGTCGAGCGCGCGTACGTCGAGCGAGAGCGCCCGCATCCAGTCCTTCGTCCGGCAGCCGGTGAGCGGCGGCCCGTCGGGCCCGACCAGCGCCGCCAGCGCGGCCGCGACCTCGGGCTCCCCGAGCACGCCGCCCGGGATGTAGGCGACCACGTCGGCGACGACGTCGACGTCGGCGCCGCTCGCGAGGGCCACGCCGTCGACGTCGCTGCGGCCCGGGGTGCCGACCCAGCGGACCTCGAGCGCGTACGGCGCACCCGCCGCCCGCAGCCCGTCGAGGTGCGCCGCCGCGGCGGCAGTCGCGCCGAGGACGCGTACCTCCACCTCGGGCGTGTCGGCGATCGGGGCCTCCGGCGCCGCCGCCCCGCCGACCGCGGCCATGAGCCGGGGGAACAGGGTGCGGAACTCGAGCCGGTCGAAGAGCGTGCGCACGGCGTCACGGTCGAAGGCGCCCTGACGGAGGTCGTCGGCGACGGGACCGAGGTCGATGTCGCGGTGCAGCACCGACATGTCCCGGTTCAGCAGCACCCGCTCGGCCATCTCGGTCAGGTTCTGGCGCTGCTTGGGGGGGAGCTCGTCAACGTGCTCGAGGATCGCCTCGACCGTGCCGTAGGTGGTGACGAGCTTGGCCGCGGTCTTCTCCCCGATGCCGGGGACGCCCGGGAGGTTGTCGCTCGAGTCGCCCCGCAATGCCGCGTACTCGGGGTACTGCGTCGGGGTGACGCCGGTCCGCTCGACGATCCCCGCCTCGTCGTAGCGCGCGTAGTCCGACACCCCCCGCTTGTTGTAGAGGACGGTGATGTGCGGGTCCTGGACCAGCTGGTACGAGTCGCGGTCACCGGTCACGACGACCACGTCGGTGGCGCGGGCCGCCGCCCGGGTCGCCAGGCTCGCGATGACGTCGTCGGCCTCCACCCCGTCGACCACGACCACCGGGATGCAGACCGCGTCGAGCACCTCGCGGATGAGGGGGAGCTGCGCGGAGAACAGCTCTGGGGTCTCACGCCGCCCCGCCTTGTACGCCGGATCCATCGCGTCGCGAAGGGTCGGACCCTGGGGGTCGAAGACCACCGCGATCTCGTCGGGAGCCTCGTCGGCGAGCACCTTCACGAGCATCGAGGTGAAGCCGAACACCGCGTTGGTCACGGTGCCGTCGCGGGTGCTCAGGTCGGGCGGGAGCGCGTAGAACGCGCGGTAGGCGAGCGAGTGCCCGTCGAGCAGCAGGAGCTTCGGCATCGGGTGGATCGTAGGCCCGGACCATCCGCTCCGGCGCCCCGGTGCGGTCAGTCGGATGCCGGCCCGTCGGGGGCGAGGTCGCCGTCGAGCACGGCCCGGGCCACCGCCCCGAGGGTGGTGCGACCGTTCATCGCGGCGGTCTGCAGGAAGCGCCACGCCGCCTGCTCGTCGAGACCGTGGGCGTCCATGAGGCGACCCTTGGCCCGGTCGAGGAGCTTGCGGGTCTCGAGCCGGTCCTTCAGGTCGGCGACCTCGGCCTCGAGCGCCACCCGCTCTGCCCGACGGGCCAGCGCGACCTCGATCGCCGGGACGAGGTCGCGCTCCTGGAACGGCTTCACGAGGTAGGCCAGCGCACCTGCGTCGCGCGCGTCCTCGACGAGGTCGCGCTGCGAGAAGGCGGTGAGCACCAGCACCGCGGCGAGCCGCTCCTCGGTGATGATCCGCGCCGCGCTGATGCCGTCGAGGCCGGGCATCTTGACGTCGAGGATCGCGAGGTCGGGCCGCAGCGACCGGACCAGCGCGACCGCCTCGTCGCCCCGGCCCGCCTCCCCGACCACGTCGTAGCCCTGACCCTCGAGGATCTCACGCAGGTCGAGGCGGATGATGGCCTCGTCCTCGGCGATCACGATGCGGGGACGGGCCGGGTCGGTCACCGGGACGTCGACCCGTCGGTCAGGGCCCGGCGAGCTCGGCCGCCATGCGGTCGAGCAGCTCGTCGAGCTCCTGCTGGAGCCGGCCGATCTGGACGAGCAGCCCGTCGCGGTACCGGGTCATGGTGTCGGCCTGCTGGCGCGCGTCGCGGGCCTCGGCGTCGGCGAGGGGCGTCTCGGAGACCAGCGCCCGCAACCGGAACTCCTCGGCCTCCCCCTCGAGGAAGGCCACCTGCTCCTCGGTGACGGCCAACTCGGCGCGCAGGCGCTTGAGACGGTCGCTGACGTCGACGAGACGACGCTGGAGGATCGTGCGGGTCACGGCTCCGCAGTCTACGCGGGGTTCCTCCGGTAGCCTGCCGGTCTCCATCGGCCCGAGTGGTGGAACGGCAGACACGGCGGACTCAAAATCCGCTGCCCGCAAGGGCGTGTGGGTTCGAATCCCACCTCGGGCACCGGACCGGCACCGATGTGGTGCGGGCTCGCGTCAGTGGGGGACGTGGATCCGGCGCCGACCCGACCGCGCGCGGGTGATCTTCTCCACCGCGTTCGACCGGACCGGGTCGATCCCGGGCTGCCCGTCGTCGGACACGTGCTCGGTCCACCGTTCGCCGTCCCACTCCCGGAACTGGTGCCGGCGAGTCGGGTCGCGGTACCAACCGGGCGACCGGGGGTCTCGGGTGCGCAGCATTTCGGGGTCCTGGATCTTCCTGGGTCGTGGGCGGAGCCCGGGCCGGGTCGTGGGCGGAGCCCGGGCCGGGTCGTGGGCGGAGCCCGGGCTGGTGGAGCGAACGTGGGTCGCAGCAGTGGACCGTAGGGGTCTCCCCACCCGAATCGGTGGATGGTCGGCACCCGCCCGGTGGGCGCCGGCGCACCGAGGGCGCCGGTACCCTGCCGCCCGTGACCGTCACCGCCGTGGACACCCTCGTCTGGGCGGCGGGCGCCGTGGTGCTCGCGGCCGTGGTCCTGCTCCTGGCGCTGCTCGCCCCTTGGCGCAGCGTCCGGGACGAGACGCCCCTGCCCCCCGACGTCGAGACCCGGCTGCTCCTCGGCGAGGACCCCGACCGGGTCGCCTCCGACGTGGACGCAACGGGCCCGGGCCCCGGGGCACCCTCGACGTCACCCGGGACCGGCGACCCCGGGGACCTCGCCGACCTCTCCGACCTCTCCGACCTCACGGCGCCACCCGAGGACGGGGACCCCGACGACGGTGCCACCGGTTCCACCGGTCCCGCCGGCCCCCCACCCGCCTCGTGAGCCCTCCCGGGACCCGGGGCGGCCCGCGTCAGCCGGCGATCGCGAAGAAGATGCGGGCCTCGCAGGCGAGCTCGTCGCCCACGGTGGCCCGGCCGGCCCCCCAGCCCCCGCGGGCGCTGAGCCGTTCGAGGGTCACGGCCATGCGCAGCTCGTCGCCGGGGCCCACCAGGCGGCGCCAGCGGACCTTCTCGACCCCACCGAAGAGCGGGAGCCGGCCGGCGTAGCGCTCGTGGGCCAGCACTCCGATCGCCCCGGTCTGGGCGATCGCCTCCAACTGGATGACCCCGGGGAACACCGGATTCCCGGGGAAGTGGCCGGCGAGGAAGTCCTCCGCCCCGGTCACGCGGTACCGGGCCACGACCATGCCGCCGGGATCGATCTCGTCCACCTCGTCGACGAAGCGGAACGGAGGCCGGTGCGGGAGCAGGGCCACCAGCGCCGCGGAGTCGGGGTGGGCCATGACCGGCACCGTAGTTGCCGGCGCGTCACGCCCCGCCAAGTTACCCGTCAGTATTCGGCCGTCTTGCTGTAACCCCCTCCCGACACCGCGGGTCACACCGTCACCGAGAGAGGGGTGGAGCGGGCGTGGGGGCCACTGGCGTCGCGATCGTGTTCCCGGGACAGGGGACGCAGCAACCGGGGATGGGCGCGCCGTGGCGCGGCCACCCGGCGTGGCGCGTGGTCGAGGAGGCCGAGGACGCGTTCGGCGAGCCCCTGGCGTCGCTGATCCTCGACGCCGGTCCCGAGGATCTCGCCCGGACCCGCGGGGCGCAGCTCGCCGTCCTGTTGACCTCGCTCGTCGCGTGGGAGGCCGTGCGCGACACGGTGCCCACACCCGTCGCGTTCGCCGGCCACTCCCTCGGGCAGGTCACCGCACTGATCGCCGCGGGCGTCCTGCCCCTCGACGTCGGTGTGCGCTTCGCCGCGCGCCGGGCCGAGTGCACCCAGGCTGCCGCCGACGCGAACCCGGGCCGGATGGCCGCACTGCTCGGGGCCACCGTGGCCCTGGCCGAGGAGGCCTGCACGGCGGCGCCCGACGCCTGCTGGGTCGCCAACGACAACGCGCCCGGGCAGGTCGTCATCGCCGGCACCCCGAGCGGGGTGGAGGCAGGCATGGCCCGGGCCAAGGAGCTCGGGGTCAAGCGCGCCACGCCCCTCAACGTGGGCGGCGCCTTCCACACCCCGCTCATGGACCCCGCGAGCGCGGTCCTCACCGCCGAGCTCGCCGCCGTCGTCTTCGCGGCACCGGGCGCGCCGGTGGTCTCGAACCACGACGGCGCGCCGTACACCGACGGCGACGGCTGGCGGGACCGCCTGCCCGAGCACGTGCGCGTCCCGGTGCGCTGGCGCACCACGCTCGAGACCGTCGCCGGGCTCGGCGCCACCTCGATGCTCGAGGTCGGTCACGGCTCGATGATCGCCGGGCTGGCCAAGCGCACCGTGCCCGACGTCCCCGTCCGCAACGTCGCCACCCCCGACGACGTCCCCGTCATCTCCGAGGTCGCCTGATGGAGTCCCACATCGGCCCGGGCGAGGTCCTCCTCGTCCCCGAGCGCATGATCGTCGCCCCGACGGTCGGAACCTTCCGGCCCGTGGACCTGGGTACGGACCCCCACGTCGCCGCAGGCCAGACTGTCGGCGTGCTGGAAGGACCCGGGACCTCCACGCCGGTCGCCAGCCCGTTCGCCGGGCGGCTGGTCGGCATGCTCGCCCGCCCCGGCGAGCGCATCCGCGAGGGGCAGCCGATCGCCTGGCTCCGCGTCTGATGCGGACCTGCATCGCGGGCTGGGGCGCGGCGGTGCCCGACGGGCGGCTCACCAACGCCGACCTCGAGGCCCGGGTGGAGACCACCGCCGCCTGGATCGTCGAGCGCACCGGGATCCACGAGCGCCGCGTTGCGGCCGACGATGAGACCACCGCGAGCCTGGCCGTCGCGGCGGGCGCCGCGGCGATCAAGCGGGCCGGCTGCACCCCCGATGACATCGACCTGCTCCTCGTCGCCACCGCCACCCCCGAGCAGCCGATCCCCCACACCGGGGCGTTCGTCGGCGACGGGCTCGGGCTGCGCTGCGGCTCCTTCGACCTCAACGTGGGCTGCGCCGGGTTCATCTACGGGATCATCACCGGGTCGGCCCTGCTCCAGGCCGGGCACCTCCGCCGCGTCCTGGTGGTCGGCGCCGAGACCCTGTCGCGCGTGGTGGACCCCCGCGACCGCGGCACCTGCATCCTCTTCGGCGACGGGGCCGCCGCCGTCGTGCTCGCCCCGGCGGACGACGACGGGCCGGGCATCCTCGGTTGGGACACCGGCTGCGACGGCTCAGCCGCCTACCTGATCGGCATCCCCGCGGGCGGGAGCCGCATGCCCGCCACGCCCGACACCATCGACGAGGGCCTGCAGTACATCAAGATGCAGGGCCAGGAGGTCTTCCGCCGGGCCGTGCGGGCCGTGGTCGACTCCGCCAACCTCGCGCTCGAGCGCGCCGGGGTCACCACCGCCGACATCGACTGGTTCATCCCCCACCAGGCCAACCTGCGCATCATCGAGGCCGCCGCGCACCGCCTCGGGATCGACCGCGACCGCACCATCGTCAACATCGACCGGTTCGGCAACACCTCGGCCGCGTCGATCCCGCTCGCCATGGCCGAGGCGGCCGACGCCGGGCGCCTGCGCGACGGCGACCTCCTGCTGATGAGCGGCTTCGGCGCGGGCATGTCGTGGGCGTCGGCCGTGCTGCGGTGGGGTCAGGCGTGAGCGCCGCGGCCCCCGCCGACGCCACGCCCGGGCGGGTCGCGCTGGTCACGGGCGCGTCGCGCGGGATCGGCCGTGCCGTGGCCGTCGCACTGGGGCGGGCGGGCTGCCGGGTCGCCGTCGGCTTCGGCGGGGACGCCGCCGGGGGCGCCGAGACCCTCGCCGCGGTCACCGCAGCCGGTGGAACCGGGACCACGGTCGGCATCGACGTCGCCGAGGCCACCTCGGTCGACGCCGCGTTCGCCGCGGTCGAGGCCGAGCTCGGGCCGGTCGAGATCCTCGTCAACAATGCCGGCATCACCCGCGACGGCCTCCTCGCCCGGATGAGCGACGACCAGTGGGCCGCGGTCCTCGACACCAACCTCGGCGGGGCCTTCCACACCATCCGCCGGGCCACCCCGAAGATGATGCGGGCCCGCTTCGGCCGGATCGTCAACGTGTCGTCCGTGAGCGGCCACCTGGGCGCGCCCGGCCAGGCCAACTACTCGGCGGCCAAGGCGGGGCTCCTCGGCCTGTCGCGGGCCGTGGCCCGGGAACTGGCCCCCCGCAACGTGACCTGCAACGTGGTGGCGCCGGGCCCGATCGTCACCGCCATGACCGATGCGCTGCCCGACGAGTGGCGGGCGGCCATGGAGGCCACCGTCCCCCTGGGCCGCCTCGGCACCCCCGAGGAGGTCGCGGCCGTGGTCGCCTTCCTGTGCTCCGATGCCGCCGCCTACGTCACCGGGGCCCTCGTGCCGGTGGATGGCGGCCTCGGCATGGGACACTGACATGATCTGTGCCACCCTGGGCACCGAGTCCCACCCCACCCGGGGGCATTGCGGGCCTCCCGGCCCCGGCCACCGGCCCCGAGCACCCAAGGAGACACAACGATGGAGCGGGCTGAAGTCCTGGCGGCGCTGAGCGAGGTCGCGGTCGAGGTCCTGAGCGTGGAGCCCGACCAGGTCTCGGAGGCGGCCCGGTTCAAGGAGGACCTCGACGCCGACAGCCTCGACCTGGTCGAGTTCGTGATGGGCCTCGAGGAGCGCTTCGACATCTCGGTGCCCGAGGAGGAGCTCGAGAACGTCGCCACCGTCGGCCAGGCCGTGGACCTCGTCCTCGCCAAGGTCGCCGCCAAGTCCTGAACGGCCCCGTCGCGCAGGAGCGGAAGCAATGAGCGAGGAGCTGCTCGACCACCGGGGTCGCCCCCGGATCGTGGTGACCGGCATGGGGGTCAAGTGCCCCGCCGGCACCGATCTCGACGCGGTCTGGGCGACCATGCGGGCCGGGCGTTCGGTGGCCTCCCCGATCGAGTTCTTCGACGCGTCCCCGCTCGAGGTCCGGTTCGCCGGTCAGGTGCGTGACTTCGACCCCGTCCCCTACTTCGGGCCGAAGGACGTGCGGCGCCAGGACCGGGTGACCCACCTCGGGTTCGCCGCCGCCGCCGATGCCATCGCCCACGCCGGGGAGCTCGGCGCCGACCCGGAGCGGTGCGCGGTCGTCGCGGCCACCGGGGTGGGCGGGCTCACCACCCTCGAGGAGAACTGCCACATCTTCTACGAGAAGGGGCCGTCGCGGGTCAGCCCGTTCTTCGTGCCGATGATGATGCCCAACGCGACGGCGGGGGTGATCTCGATGCACTACGGCTTCACCGGCCCGGCGTTCTGCGTGTCCACCGCCTGCGCGGCCGGCACCAACGCGATCGGCGAAGGCGCTCGGCTCATCCGCGACGGCACATCCGACGTCGTGGTCGCCGGCGGCACCGAGGCCTTCACCGCCGTGACCGTGGCCGCGTTCGCCCGCATGGGCGCGCTGAGCAAGCGCAACGACGACCCCACCGCCGCCTCGCGTCCCTTCGACGTCGACCGCGACGGGTTCGTGATCGCCGAAGGGGCAGCCTTCTTCGTGCTCGAGCCGCTCGCCCGTGCCCTCGCGCGCGGCGCCGAGATCCACGGTGAGATCGCCGGGTACGGCCGCAACGCCGACGCCTACCACATCACCGCACCGTCACCCGGTGGCGCGGGTGCGGCCCGCTGCATGCAGCTCGCGCTCGAGGACGCCGGACTCGAGCCCGCCGAGATCGGGCACATCAACGCGCACGGGACCTCCACCGAGCTGAACGACGCAGCCGAGGCCGAGGCGATCCGCAAGGTCTTCGGCGACGCCGCCCCGCCCGTCACTGCCCCCAAGGGCGTGCTCGGGCACATGATCGGGGGAGCCGGGGCGGCGGAGGCGGTCATCTCCCTGCTCGCCCTGCGCGACCGGATCCTGCCCCCCACCGCGAACCTCACCACGATCGGTCCGGGCATCGACCTCGACGTCGTGCACGGCGAGGAGCGCGCGATCTCCGACCGCCCGGCGATCTCGAACTCCTTCGGGTTCGGCGGGCACAACGCGTCGCTGGTGCTGCGACGCGTGGGGTGAGCGGTCCCGCCACTCCCTTGGTCGGTCGGCGCAGCGCCGTTGCGACGGCCCGGCTGACCCACGCCCCGGACGGCCGTCCGGTCGCGGCGTTCCGCCTCGAGGGCGGACCCCACGTCGGCGCGATCGGCCCGGCGGAGGGTGCCGTGCTCGAGCGGGCGATCCGCCGGGCCGCCGAGCTCGGGGTCCCCGTCGTCGGCACGATCGCCTCGTCCGGCGCCGACGTGCGGGCCGGGGTGGCCTCGCTGCACGCCTGGGGCCGGGTGGCCCGGGCCCTGGCCGCGGCGTCCGGGGTGGTCCCGACCGTCCTCGTGGTGACCGGGCCGTGCCTGAGCGGGCCGGCGCTCCTGCTCGGGCTCGCCGACGTCGTGATCATGACCGACGAGGCCTTTGCCTACGTGAGCGGCCCCGACACCGTGCGCGCGTTCACCGGCATCGCGATCGACCAGCGGGCCCTCGGGGGCAGCGCCGTGCACGACCGGCGCAGCGGGGTGGCCGCGCTGGTGGCACCCGACGAGGCCGGGGCCCTCGCCCTGGCCTGGGCCGTGCTCGACTACCTCCCCGGCCACCACCTCGACGACCCCCCGGTGTGGGCCACCGACGACCCCCCCGACCGTCCGTGCCTCGTCGCGGCGGCCACCGTGCCCGCACTGCCCACGGCGTCCTACGACGTGCGCCGGGTGATCGACGACGTCGTCGACGCCGACAGCCGGCTCGAGCTGTGGGCCCACCACGCCCCGAACCTCGTGACCGCCCTCGCCCGCCTCGGAGGGCGCACCGTGGGCGTCGTGGCCAACCAGCCCCAGCAGCGGGCCGGCACCCTCGACATCGAGGCCTCGGAGAAGGCGGCCCGCTTCGTGCAGTGGTGCGACGGGGCCAACGTCCCGCTCGTGACCTTCGTCGACACGCCCGGGTTCGAGCCGGGCAAGGACCTCGAGTGGCGGGGCATGATCCGCCACGGGGCCGAACTGGTCCACGCCTACGCCGCCGCCACCGTCCCCCGCTGCTGCGTGGTGCTGCGCAAGGCCTACGGCGGCGCCTACATCGTCATGGACTCGAAGGGCATGGGCAACGACTGGTGCGGGGCCTGGCCCGGGGCGCAGATCGCGGTGATGGGCGCACCCGGGGCGGTGCAGATCCTCTCGGGTCGAGAGCTCGCCGCAATCGCCGATCCCGCCGCGCGCGCCCGGGCCCAGGCCGAGCGGGAGGCCGAGTACCAGGCCCGCTTCTCCAACCCCTACGTGGCCGCCGAGCGGGGCTACGTCGACGCGGTGATCGACGCCACCGACACCCGCCGCGTCCTGATCGACGTGCTCCGCCAGCTCGACACGAAGCGGGAGCTCGGTCGCCCCCGCCCGCACGCCAACACCCCGCTGTGAGCCCACCGGAGCGGTGATCGGGCCCGCCCCGACCCACCGTTAGGCTCCCGCCCGACCCAGGAGGGACCATGCTGCTCGACGGCAAGCGCATTCTCGTGACCGGCGTCCTCAACACCGAGTCGATCGCGTTCGCGGTCGCCCGCTGCGCCCAGGAGCAAGGCGCCGAGGTGGTGCTCTCGTCGTTCGGGCGGATCATGAGCCTCACCGAGCGGTCGGCCCGGCGCCTGCCCGCGGCACCGCAGGTGGTGGAGCTCGACGTCACCCAGCCCGCCGACCTCGATGCCCTGGCCGGGCGGGTCGGGGGCCGACTCGACGGCGTGGTCCACGCGATCGGGTTCGCCCCCGCCACCTGCCTGGGCGGCGGCTTCCTCGACGCCCCCTGGGAGGACGTTGCGGTCGCGCTGCAGGTGTCGGCGTACTCGCTCAAGGCCCTCGCGGTGGCCGCCCTCCCCCTCATGGGGCCGGGCGGTGCCGTGGTCGGCCTCGACTTCGACAACACCGTGGCCTGGCCGGTCTACGACTGGATGGGGGTGGCCAAGTCGGCGTTCGAGTCGACCGCCCGCTACCTCGCGCGCGACCTCGGGCCGCAGGGCATCCGGGTCAACCTGGTGGCGGCCGGGCCGGTGCGCACGATGGCGGCCAAGAGCATCCCGGGGTTCGAGCAGTTCGAGGACGCCTGGACCACCCGGGCGCCGCTGGGCTGGGACCTCAAGGACCCCGAGCCGGTGGCCCGGGCCACCGTCGCGCTGCTCAGCGACTTCTTCCCGGCCACCACCGGCGAGATCGTGCACGTGGACGGCGGGTACCACGCCATGGGGGCCTGAGCCCCGCACGCCCGCCGCGGTTGATCAGCCGAGCTCGCGACCCCAGATCGAGACCATCGCCACCATCTCGCCCGGGTAGCCGCCGAGGTCCTGGGTCATGGCCAGGCCCCGGTCGATGGTCTTGATCGTGCGCTCCGGCGGCGCCTCACCCCGCAGCTGGGTGTAGCACTCGAAGATCTTGCGGAGGCCCGACGCCCCCACCGGGTGACCGAAGCTCTTCAGGCCGCCGTCGGGATTGATCGGGAAATCGCCGTCGAGGTCGAAGGTGCCCGCGAGCACCTCCTTCCAGGCGGTGCCCCGCTCGCAGAGCTGGAGCTCCTCCATGATGATCAGCTCGGCCGGCGTGAAGCAGTCGTGCACCTCGGCCATCGCGATCTGCTCGCGCGGGTTGGTGATGCCGGCCTGCTGGTAGGCGTCGGCCGCCACGGCCCCGATCTCGGGGAAGTACGTGTAGTCGTAGTTCGGGTCGGCGTTGCCCGAGGCATTGCCGGCGATGAACGAGACCGCCTTGCCGTAGACGGGCTTGTCGGTGTACTTGTGCGCGTCCTCGGCCCGGCAGATGATCGCGGCGGTCGCGCCGTCGGCCACGCCCGAGCAGTCGAACACCCGCAGCGTCCCGGCCATGAGCGGGGAGTTGCAGATGGTCTCGGTGGTCACTTCCTTCTTGAACTGGGCCCGGTGGTTGCGGGCGCCGTTGAAGTGGTTCTTCCACGAGATGTGGGCGAGGACCTCGCGCATGGTGGCGTCGTCGACGCCGTACTTCTTGCCGTAGGCGGGGACGCACATCGCGTACATCGCGGCGGCGGTGAGGGTGCGCTCGGTGCCGTCGGTCGGGGCCCGGCTCGCGCCGACGAGGCCCTGGTAGCCGCTGTCCTTGACCTTCTCGACACCGATGGCCATCGCCACGTCGTAGGCCCCCGAGGCGACCGCGTACGACGCGTTGCGCAGGGCCTCGCCACCGGTCGCGCACATGTTCTGCACGTGGGTCACCGGCTTGTTGTCGAGGTGGAGCGGCTTCGAGGCGACCAGGCCCGAGCTGCCCGACATGGCCGTACCGACCCAGTAGGCGTCGACGTCGTCCTTGCCCAGGCCGGCGACTGCGTAGGCCTCGTTGCTGGCCTCGATGAGCAGGTCGTCGGCGCCCTTGTCCCAGTGCTCGCCGAAGGGCGTGCAGCCCATGGCGATGATGGCGATCTGGTCCTTGATCCCGTGCGAACCCATGGCGTGCTCCTCCGTCGGTGTGCCCGCCTCAGCGGACCGGACGTGCCTTCCAGAAGTAGTTGTGGATCCCGTCGGCCGAGAACAGCCGCCGGAACGTGAGCTCCACCCGGTCGCCGATCGCGAGGGCGTCGGCGTCGAGGTCGCAGAGCTCGACCGGGAGCCGTCCCCCTCCGTCGAAGTCGACCACCGCGAACACGATCGGCGGGCTGGGCGAGTAGGCGATCCGGTCGATGGTGAACGTGGCGACGGTGCCCTGCACCTCGCTCATCGGGACCGGGTCCATGTCGTCGAAGGCGTCGCCGTCGCGGGAGAACCGGGCCGGGGGCAGGTGCAGCGCCCCGCTCGCACGGTCGCGGGCGCCCACGAAGGCGTACTTGTACTCCCGGCTACGGGCGCTCACCGAGGCCGAGATCCGGCTCGGGGCCGGGCGCCGCGGGCCCTCGACCGCAAGGTTCCCCCGCCACGACAGGAACTTGCCGTACGTGAGCGCAGCGCCCCCGGCGACCTGGTCGGCCACCGTCCGGTGCGACGAGTACCCGGCGATCGCGTCGGTGGTGCGGAACACCAGGAGGTCGGCACCGTCGGCGAGCGACAGGACCGCGATCACCTGACCGGGGCCGGCCTGCTCGAGGACGTCGGTGAGCAGGAGGCCCACCTGGGCGGCGCCGACGTTGCCGACGGTCGCCGTGCGGTCGTCGACGACCTTGGCCTTGGCCTCGCCGAGGCGCCCGACCATGGCCCGGACCGCCCGGCCGTGGAGGCCGCTCACGATCAGGTGGTCGACCTGGTCGGCACCCACCCCGGCGGCGTCGAGCCCGCGCTTCCAGGCGCTGGCGCCGAGGGGGAGGTACTGGGTCTCGCCGAAGCGCTCCTCCCAGTTGCCCGACTCCGTCGCCCCCGGCACCCGCCAGCGGTCGATGAACTCCTCGGTGGCCGAGGCCCCGCCCAGGTACTCCGCGATGACCGGGCCGTGCGACTCGTCGCCGACGACGAGCGCCGCGCCGGCGTCGCCGCCGCCGGCCTCGTCGCCGCTGCCGGGCTGGCCGGTGCGGATGTCGGACGACACCACGAGGACGCTGCCACCGCCGGTGAGGGCGGTGCGCAGCGCACCGACCGCCGAGCGGGCCGCCGCCCCGAAGTCGAGGGCGATGTCGCACTCGAGCCGCAGCGCGGCGTGGAGCGTGGTGGCGTTGGTCTTGTCGGTGTAGGCCGGGTCGACGGTGGCGAACCACAACTGGTCGGGCTGGAAGCCGGCGGGGGCGTGCTGCAGCGCCACCCGGGCGGCCTCGACCCCGAGGGTCGTGGTGTCCTCGTCGTACGAGGCGACGGTCCGCGTCCCGCGGCCACCCCCCGATCCGAGGAACTTCGAGATGTCGGACCGGTCGAGCCGGCGGTAGGGCAGGTACGCCCCGGAGGCAATGATCCCACGCATGGGCGGGAGTGTAACTGACACGCTCGTCATACGCGTCGTAGCATGCGCCGCATGAGACTCGGAGACATCGCCAACCCCGACGCCGGCCGTTTCGGGAAGCCCCTGGAAGGGGTCCGGATCCTCGCCGTCGAGCAGATGCAGGCCCTCCCCTACGCCACCCAGCTGCTCGCCCGGCTCGGCGCCGACGTGGTCAAGGTCGAGCAGCCCGGGGCGGGCGAGTCGGGCCGGGGCTCGCTCCCGGCCATGACCCAGCCCGACGGCAAGCGGGCCGGGGCGACCTTCCTGCGCAACAACCTCGACAAGCGCAGCATCACGGTGAACCTCAAGGACCCCCGCGGCGTGCAGCTGGTGCTCGCCCTGGCTCCCCACTACGACCTGTTCGCCGAGAACTTCAAGAGCGGTGCGATGCGCAAGATGGGCCTGGGCTACGAGGCCGTCGCCGCGGTGGCTCCCCGCACGATCTACCTGTCGGTGTCGGGGTTCGGCAACCTGGCCGAGACCCCCTACGCCGGCTGGGGCGCCTACGCGCCGATCGTCGAGGCGATGTCGGGCGTCTACGACTACAAGTGGGGCGACGACCCGCCGGTGACCGCGCCGGTCGGTGCGCTCGGTGACATCTCGAGTGCGATCTTCGGCGTCGTCGGCGTCCTCGCCGCGCTCCTGCACCGTGACCGCACCGGCGAGGGCCAGTACGTCGACGTGGCCATGTTCGACTCGGTCGTGGCCATGACCGACCTCGTGACGAACTTCTGGTCGATGGGCGCGCGCCAGGGTGGCAAGGGCGGGTCGCTGATCATGGACGGGTTCCGGGCCCGCGACGGGTTCTTCGTGCTCCAGGTCGGCCGTGAGCACCAGTTCGCCCGGCTCGCCCAGGTCATCGGGCACGAGGAGTGGCTCGACGACCCCCGGTTCGCCACCCGGGAGGGCTGGGTCACCCACCTCGAGGACACCATCCGTCCCGCGGTCGAGGGCTGGGCCGCCGCCATGACCAAGGTCGAGGCCGCGACCGTGCTCAACACCAACGGCCTGGTCGCCGGACCGAGCTTCCGGGCGCCCGAGGTCATCGCCGACCCCCACATCGCCGCCCGCAACATGCTGGTCGAGGTCCCCCGGACCGACGACGTCGCCGATCCGGTCCTCGTGCCCGGCAACCCGGTGAAGCTGTCGAAGGTGGCCGAGGGCCCCGAGACGATGCCCCCGATGGTCGGCGAGCACACCGACGCCGTGCTCGCCACCGATCTCGGCCTCGGCGAGGGCGAGATCGCCGACCTGCGGGCGGGCGGGGTCATCGGCTGACCCCCGGACCGGGCGCCGCCGTCAGGCCTGCAGCGCCTCGGTCACCTTCGGGACGGTGTCCTTCGGGCTCACCTTGTAGAAGACCCCGGCGAGCTTGCCCGCCGGGTCGACGACGAAGGCCGAGCGCAGGATGCCCATGTACGTGCGGCCGTACATCGACTTCTCCTGCCAGACCCCGTACTTCTCGGCGACCGTGTGGTCCTCGTCGGCGAGGAGCCGGAACCCGAACCCGTGCTTGTCGTCGAACTTCTTCAGCTTGGCCGGGGCGTCGGGGCTGATCCCGAGCACGACGGCGTCGAGCTTCTCCAGCTGCGGGAGCGCGTCGCGCAGGTTGCAGGACTGCTGGGTGCATCCGGGCGTGTCGGCCTTCGGGTAGAAGTACACGACCACCGACTGCCCGGCGAAGTCGGAGAGCTTCACCTTCCGACCGTCCTGGTCGGTGCAGGTGAAGGCGGGCGCCTTCTTGCCGACGGTGAGCTCGGCCATGCGGTTCCTCCTGGTCTCGGGGTCCGGGTGGGATCCGGGCCCGGCACCCGGTGGTGCTCCTAGCATGCCCCACGGACGCCCGCCGGCCCGAACGGGTCCCGGAGTCCGCCGCACGCCGAGGAGGCCGGGGATGACCACGCTGTCCGACTTCGACGTCACCACGTTCACCCACGCAGGCACCACCCGACCCGTGTACGCGGCCGGGACCGGGCCCGCCGTGATCGTGATCCACGAGATGCCGGGCCTGACCCCAGCCGTGGCCGCCTTCGGGCGGCGGGTGGTGGACGCCGGCTTCCACGTCCGGATGCCGTCGCTGTTCGGCGAGCCGGGGCGCCCGGTGAGCCCCGGGTACATCGCCACCTCGCTCGCCCGCGGCTGCGTGGCCTCGGAAATCGTGACGTTCGCGCTCGACCGAACCGGTCCGGCGATCGGATGGCTGCGCGCCCTCGCCGCCGACGCCCACGCCGCCTGCGGCGGGCCGGGGGTCGGCGCCGTCGGCATGTGCTTCACCGGCGGCTTCGCGCTCGGGATGATGGTCGACGACCGCATGCTCGCCCCCGTGCTCAGCCAGCCCTCGCTCCCGTTCCCGGTCTCGCCCGCCCGGCGCCGGGCCCTCGGCGTGAGCGACGCCGACCTCGACCGGGTCGCCGCCCGGGCCGCCCAGGGGGCGTGCGTCCTGGGCCTGCGCTTCACCCGCGACCCCGCCGTGCCGGCCGAGCGCTTCTCCACCCTACGGACCCTGCTGGGCGACCGCTTCCTCGCGGTGGAGATCGACTCGTCGCCGGGCAACCCGCACGGCATCCCCCGTTCCGCCCACTCCGTGCTCACGGAGCACTTCGTCGACGAGCCCGGCCACCCGACCCGCGCCGCGCTCGACCGGGTGCTCGAGTTCTTCCGGACGCAGCTGGTCCCCGCACCCTGACCGGCTCCGGACGCGCCGAGGGAGCCCGCTCGACGCAGGCCCCCTCGGTCTCCGGTGCCGACCGGCACCGGGTCAAGTCACATCGACGATTTCGCCATCTTCTTCGGCGGGATCAGCACCTCGCCGATGACGTGAATCACGCCGTTGGAGCCGACGATGTCGGTGGCCACGATGTCGACGCCGCCGATCTTGGCGCCCTTCTTGGTCTTGACGATGACGACCTTCGAGCCCTCGACCGTCTTGACCTTCTGCGACTTCTTGAGGTCGGCCGCCATGATCTTCCCCGGGACCACGTGGTAAGTGAGGATCGAGGTCAGCTTCTCCTTGTCGGCGAGGATCGACTGGAGCTGGGCCGGGGGGATCTTGGCGAAGGCTGCGTTGTTCGGGGCGAACACCGTGAAGGGACCCGGGCCGCTCAGCGTGCCGGCGAGCCCGGCGGCCTTGACCGCGGTGACGAGGGTGCTGAAGTCGGGGTTCGACGCGGCGATGTCGACCACCGTCTTGGCGGTGGCGGCCTGGGTGGTGGTTGTCGACTGGGCGGTGGCCGGGCCGGACGACACGGACAGGGCGACGGCGCAGAGGGCGGCGACGAGGACGGGGGCGAGCAGACGGCGCATCGAGACTCCTGGACTGATCGGTAGGACGCCGGAGGGAAGGGCGGCGCCGCCCGGGTGATTCCGCCGGGGGTCGGACGGCACACTCGCGCCGGATCGGGAATACCGCTCCGCTCCGGCCCCGGCCCGGCCCCTGCTCCGGCTCGCCCCGGCCCGGCTCGGCGGTCAGGCCCGGCGGAGGCCGCGCCCGTAGAAGCCAC
>VGBI01000050.1 GCA_016870595.1 Actinomycetota bacterium | reverse complement strand
GGGGTGGCATGCACGGGGTGCACACGGGCATGACCAACAGCCGCAACACCCCGGTCGAGGTGCTCGAGCGGGCCTTCCCGCTCCGCGTGGTGCGTCAGACGCTGCGGCGGGACAGCGGTGGGGCCGGGCGCTTCCCCGGCGGTGACGGCATCGAGCGCGACCTGCTGGTGCTCGAGGACGTGACCGTCAGCCTCATCACCGAGCGGCGGGCGTCGCGCCCGTGGGGGTTGGCCGGGGGTGGCACCGGCGCCCCGGGCGAGAACTGGCTGCTGCCCGGCGGCGACGAGGACCGCGCCGAGCGCCTGCCCGACAAGTGCACCCGTGACCTCCGGGCCGGCGACGTCCTCCGCATGCTCACCCCCGGCGGCGGCGGCTGGGGCACTGGGGACGCCGCAACCACCTAAGTGGTAGCGTTCTGCCATGCGCACGACCATCGACAAGGCAGGACGGCTGGTCATCCCGAAGCAGCTCCGTGACCACCTCGGGCTCCAGCCCGGGGAGGTCGAGGTGACTGCCGACGGCGCCGCGCTCCGGGTCGAGCCGATCGCCGGGACCGGGGTCGCGATGCGGGCCGGCTTCATGGTGATCCCCGCGTCGGGAGCCACGCTCACCGACGACGACGTCCAGACCCTCCGAGATGCCCTCCAGCGCTGACCCTCCCGACGCGCTGGTCGACACGAGCGTGGCGGTGGCGCTCGTCGTCGAGGACCACGCCCACCACGCGGCCGTGGTCGGCGCGCTCGACGGCCTCGTGCTCGGACTCGCCGGGCACGCCGCGTTCGAGACGTTCTCGGTGCTGACCCGCCTCCCGGCTCCGGCCCGCCGCCCGCCCGCGGTCGTCCGTGAGATCCTGTCCGCCAACTACCCCGCGACGCGCCACCTGTCGGCCGACGGGGCGGCGGCGCTGCACGACCGACTGGCCGAGCTGGGCATCGCCGGAGGATCCGTCTTCGATGCGCTCGTGGGTGCAGTCGCGGTCGAACACGATGTGGCGTTGCTCACCCGTGATCGCCGGGCGCTCGAGACCTACCGCGCGCTCGGCGTGCAGGTTCGCATCGTCGCCGACTGACGCCGACCACTCGCGCGGCGCTCGCGCGGTTGCCGACCGTTGGGTTCCGCCCCGCAGCCGGGGCGGCGGCGGCCGGGTGGGTGGGGCCTCGGTCCTCGCGATTCACCCGAACATCGGCGGGCGGCGGTCCGACCACGGCAGCGCGAGCTCGAGCTGACGGGCGACGCGCACCAGCCCGACCTCGTCGAAGCGTCGCCCGGCGAGCTGGACCCCGATCGGGAGACCGTCGCGGCTCCATCCGACCGGCAGGCTGATCGCGGGCTGCCCCGACAGGTTGAACGGCTGCGCGAAGTTGGGGAACCCGGCGAAGGTGGCCATGTGCTCCGCCGCCGACTGGTCCCACGGCGCCCAGTCGACCGACGGCGCGACCATGCCGGCCGTCGGCGACACCAGCAGATCGACGTCGTCCCAGAACGCCGAGAACTCGACCGCGGCGGTCCGGCACTGGTCGACCCACCGTGCGTGCTCGACGAGGGTCAGGGCGGTGAGCCGCTCGAGGAGGGGCCGGTTCCTCGGCTCGAGCTGGCCCACCTGCTCCAGCGGGATCAGACCGGCCGGTCCGGGCACGCTCATCGGTCCCGCCGCAGGGGCGAGGATCACGTCCCACCGTGGGGTCCGCTCCTCGACGTGATGCCCGAGGGCCGCGAGGACGTCGGCCGTCTCCCGCGCGACCCGGGCACACTCCTCGTCGACGACCCCGAACGGCGCGGTGGTCGTCAGGGCGATCCGCAGCGGCGCCGGAGCGACTCCGTCGGTGCAGGCGTCGGCCAGCACCGGGTCGCGCCGGCCGGCGAACACGTCGACCAACGCTGCGGCGTCGCGCACCGTCCGGCTGAGCACGCCGTCGACACTGGTGCCGAAGTACGGGTTGCCCGCCTCGGTGCCGAACGACACCAACCCCCGCGTCGGCTTGATCCCCACCAGCCCGCAGAACGCGGCGGGCACCCGCACCGACCCGGCCCCGTCGGTGCCGTGGGCCACGGCGCACAGCCCGGCCGCGACCGCCGTCGCGGCACCGCCGCTCGAGCCGCCGGGCGTCCGCTCGGGGTCCCAGGGGTTCCGGCAGATCCCGTGGAGCTCCGACGAGGTCATGGTCGTGCAGAACTCGGGGACGTTGGTCTTGCCCAGGACGACGAACCCGGCGTCGCGCAGACGCCGGACCAGCGGGTCGTCGGCAACCGCGACCGCGTCCACGAGCGCCTTGCACGAGTGGGTCGTGGCCAGCCCGGCGACGTCGATCACATCCTTGATCGAGATCGTCACGCCCAGGAACGGCCGGCTCGGGTCCGGATCGCCGGTGGCCACCGCGGCGTCGGCCGCACGAGCCGCCGACCGCGCGCCTTCGGCATCGACGGCCACGAAGGCCGCCAGCTCGGGGTCGAACCGTGCGATCCGCGCGAGGTGCGCCTCGACCAGCTCCACTGCGCTCGTCTCGCCGCTCCGGATCGCCGCAGCCTGCGCCGTCGCGTCCTTCCAGATCACGTCCGTCATGCCGTCAAGGATGCCACGGAGCGCGGGTGCGGTGCTTCGGTCGCGCGAAACGTCGGACGGTGGCTATGGGCGCACGACGACGTTGCCGACCTTGTGGCCGCCGTCGACGCGGCGGTACGCCTCGGCGATGTCGTCGAGGGGATACGTCTGGTCGTGCACCACGACCATCGCGCCGTCGGCCACCAGGCCGAGCACGAGGTCGAAGTCGGCGACCCGCTCGGGAGCGGAGCCGGCCACCACCCGCCCCCGGGCCCGGATCGTGTCGGCGAGGTCGGCCACTGCGAGCAGCAGCACACCACCGGGCCGCAGTAGCGCACGGCCCGTCGCGATCGAGAGGTTGCCGACGGTGTCGAGCACCACGTCGAACCGGTCCCCGATGGTGGTGACGTCGACGGTGGTGTGGTCGATCACCCGCTCGGCCCCGAGCCGCTCGACCAGCGCGGCGTTCGGCGCGCTCGTCACGGCGGTGACCGACGCGCCGAAGTGCCGGGCGAGCTGGACGGCGTTGGTCCCCACCGCACCGGAGGCGCCGTTGACGAGGACGGACGCGCCCTCGCCCACCCGGCCCTTGTCCCGCAGGAACCACAGCGCGGTGGAGCCGCCGAACAGCAGCCCGGCCGCGTCGTCGTGGGACACCACTGCCGGCTTCCGGCTGATCCGCTTGACGGGCACCGTCACGTGCTCCGCGTGGGTACCCATCCGGGCCCCGGTCATGCCGCACACCGCGTCGCCGATCGAGAAGTCCGACACCCGTGCGCCGACCATGTCGACCACCCCCGAGAAGGTGGTGCCGAGGATCCGGCGGCGGGGGCCGGTGAGGCCGAACGCGAGCCGGGCCGGGACCGCGAACCCGCGCGGGAACCGACCGGCCCGGATCCGCGCGTCACCCGAGGTCACCGCCGTGGCGAGCACTCGCACCCGCACCTCGTCGGGCTTCGGCACGGGGGCCTCGACGTCGGCCACCCGCGCCGCCTCCGGCGGCCCGTACCGCTCGACCACTGCTGCCTTCATCGCATCGCTCCCGGTGGCGGTTGTGGTGTCAGACCTCGAGCATGAGGGTGACGGGGCCGTCGTTCACGAGCTCCACCTGCATGTCGGCCCGGAACACGCCGGTGGCGACGGTGGCGCCGAGGTCGCGCAGGGCCGCGCAGCACACCTCGACGAGCGGCTCGGCCTGCTCGGGGCGCGCGGCATCGACCCACGACGGCCGCCGCCCGCGCGACGTGTCGCCGTAGAGGGTGAACTGGCTGACGACCAGCACCTCGCCGCCGACGTCGCCGAGCGGCAGGTTCATCACGCCGTCGGCGTCGGGGAACACGCGCAGCCGCCACACCTTGTCGGCGAGCCGGCGCGCCGCGGCCTCGTCGTCGGCGTGGGTCACCCCCACCAGCACGCAGAGCCCGGGCCCGATCGCGCCGGTGACCGCCCCGTGGACGGTCACCTGGGCTCGCGTCACCCGTTGGACGAGCGCGCGCATCACACGTTCCGTGTTTGGACGTTCAGCGGTACCCTGGCACTGCGAACGGTCCAAACACTCAGGCCGCTTCCATCTCGGGCTTGTAGTCGCCCGAGCGGGCGAGGCCGTTGAGCCGGGCCCGCTTGGCGTACGCGGCCTGGCCGGCCCCGAGGTTGTCGGGCTTGCCGCCCCACGCCTTCAGCGCCGGGGCCTGCAGCGCGCGGCCATACGAGAACGACAGCTGCCACGGGTGCGGGCCCATCTGGTTCATCAGGTTGAGCCGCGCAGTGGCCTGCTCGTCGCTCTGGCCGCCCGAGAGGAACACGATGCCCGGCACCGCGGCCGGCACGGTGTACTCGAACACGCCGATGGTGGTCTTCGCGACCTCCTCGTCGGACGCCTGCTCCGCCGCGCCGTAGCCCGACAGGCACATGTTCGGCTTGAGGAGCGTGCCCGGCAGGTAGACGCCCTGGTCGAACAGCGCGCGGTACAGCGCCCCGAGCGCGTGCGCGGTGACGTTGGCCGCGCGGGCGATGGTGTGGGTGCCGTCCATCAGCACCTCGGGCTCGACGATCGGGACGATGTTCGCCTCCTGGCACAGCGCCGCGTAACGGGCCAGGGCATGCGCGTTGACGTCGTAGCAGTAGCTCGACGGCAGCGAGTCGGTGATGGTGTAGGTGGCCCGCCACTTGGCGAACCGCGCACCCAGCTCGTAGTACTCGGCGAGCCGCTCGCGCAGGCCGTCGAGACCCTCGGTCACCGTCTCGCCCTCGGAGCCTGCGAGCGGCTTCGCGCCGGTGTCGACCTTGATGCCGGGGATCACGCCCTGGCCGGCAAGGAGCTTCGGGAACGGCGTGCCGTCGTCGGCCGACTGGCGGATCGTCTCGTCGAACAGGATCACGCCCGAGATGTGGTCGGACGCGCCCGGCGTGGTGAAGAGCATCTGCCGGTAGACCCGGCGGTTGTCCTCGGTCGACTCGACGCTGATCGAGTCGAAGCGCTTCTTGATCGTGCCGCTCGACTCGTCGGCGGCGAGGATGCCCTTGCCCGGCGCGACGAGCGCCTCGGCGGTGGCGGTGAGGGCGGACTTGTCCATTGGCTGCGTTACTCCCACTCGATGGTGCCGGGGGGCTTGCTCGTGATGTCGTAGGCCACCCGGTTGATGCCCGGAACTTCGTTGATGATCCGCGACGCCATCCGCTCGAGCAAATCGTGGGGAAGGCGCGCCCAGTCGGCGGTCATCGCGTCTTCCGACGTGACCGCCCGGATCACCACTGGGTACTCGTAAGTGCGACCGTCGCCCATCACGCCGACGGTCCGCACGGCCGGCAGCACCGCGAAGCTCTGCCAGATGTCGCGGTAGAGGCCGGCGCGGTGGATCTCGTCGACCACGATGTGGTCGGCCTGGCGCAGGATCTCGAGGCGCTCCGGCGTGATCTCGCCGATGATGCGCACGGCGAGGCCGGGCCCGGGGAAGGGCTGGCGCCAGACGATGTCCTCGGGGAGCCCGAGCTCCTCGCCGACGGCGCGCACCTCGTCCTTGAACAGGTTGCGCAGCGGCTCGACCAGCTCGAAGTCCATGTCCTCGGGCAGGCCACCGACGTTGTGGTGGGACTTGATGGTGGCGTTGTCGCCACCGCCCGACTCGACGATGTCGGGGTAGAGGGTCCCCTGCACGAGGAAGTGGGCGTCGCTCAGGTCGCGGGCGACCTCCTCGAACACCCGGATGAAGGTCTCGCCGATGATCTTGCGCTTGGCCTCGGGCTCGGTCACCCCGGCGAGGGCGCCGAGGAACCGGTCGGCCGCCTTCACGTGGACGAGATCGACGGCGAACTGGCGACGGAAGGTGTCCTCGACCTGCTCGGCCTCACCGAGGCGCAGGAGCCCGGTGTCGACGAACACGCACGTGAGCTGGTCGCCCACGGCCTTGTGCACCAACGCGGCGGCAACCGCGGAGTCGACCCCGCCCGACAGGCCGCAGATCACCCGCTCCCGGCCGACCTGGGCCCGCACCTCCCCCACGGCGTCGTCGATGATCGAGCTGTGGGTCCAGGTGGGGCGGGCGCCGCAGGCGTCGAAGAGGAACGCCCGCAGGACGTCCTGGCCCCGCTCGGTGTGGGCGACCTCCGGGTGGAACTGCACGCCGTAGAGGCCCCGGGCCCGGTCCTCGAGCGCGGCGATCGGCGCCCCCGGGCTGCCGGCGGTCACGACGAAGCCGTCCGGGGCCGCGGTGATCGCGTCGCCGTGGCTCATCCAGACGATCTGCTCGGCGGCGACCGGGTCGAGCACCAGGGACGCGGCGTCGGTGCGGGTCATCACCGTCCGGCCGTACTCGCCCCCGCCGGTGCGCTCGACGGTCCCGCCGAGGTCCCGGGCGAGGAGCTGCGCGCCGTAGCAGATGCCGAGGATGGGCAGGCCGGCGTCGTAGACGGCGGCGTCGATCGACGGGGCGGCGTCGACGTGGACGGAGGCGGGACCACCCGAGAAGATGATGCCGACCGGGCGGCGGGCCAGCAGGTCCGACAGCGGCGAGGTCCGCGACACGATCTCGGAGTAGACGCGGGCCTCACGCACACGGCGGGCGATCAGCTGCGCGTACTGCGCACCGAAGTCGACGACGAGGACGGTGTCGTGGGTGGGCTGCATCACGGCTCGGGGATCGGGGCGGCGGCCGGTGCTCCGGATCCGCCGGTCAGCGGCCCATCCCGACGCCCTGGCTGCGCTGGAGGGCCTTGCCCTCCGTCTGCAGCGACGGCGCCACCATGACCTCGGCCTTCTGGAACTCCTTCACCGTCTCGTACCCGGTGGTCGCCATCGACGTGCGCAGCGCCCCGAACAGGTTGAGGGTGCCGTCGTTCTCGTGGGCGGGACCGGTGAGGATCTCGGCGAGCGCCGCCTTCTTGCCGGCGTAGACCCGCGCGCCGCGCGGAAGCGTGGGGTGGAACGTGGCCATGCCCCAGTGGTACCCACGACCCGGCGCCTCGTAGGCCCCGGCGAGCGGGGATCCGATCATCACCGCGTCGGCGCCGCAGGCGATCGCCTTGGCGACGTCGCCACCGGTGCGCATGCCGCCATCGGCGATCACGTGCACGTAGACGCCGGTCTCGTCGAGGTGCCGGATCCGGGCGCCGGCGGCGTCGGCGATCGCGGTCGCCTGGGGAACGCCGATGCCGAGCACGCCCCGACTCGTGCACGCGTGTCCGGGACCGACGCCCACGAGGATCCCGATCGCCCCGGTGCGCATGAGGTGCAGCGCGGTCGAGTACGACGCGCACCCACCGACGATCACGGGGATCTCGTACTCACGGATGAACTTCTTGAGGTTCAGCGGCTGGCGCGCGGCGTCCTTGGAGACGTGCTCGGCCGACACCACGGTGCCCTGGATCACCAGCACGTCGAGCTCGGCCTCGAGCAGGGTCTGCGCGTAGCGCTCCACGCGCTGCGGTGTGAGCGACGCGCACGTCACGATGCCGCCCTCGCGCATCTCCTCGATGCGCCGCCCGACGAGCTCGTCCTTGATCGGCTCGTCGTAGATCTCCTGCATGCGCCGGGTCGCCTTCTCGGGCTCGAGCGCGGCGATCTCCTCGTAGCAGGCCTCGGGGTCCTCGTAGCGGGTCCAGAGTCCTTCGAGGTTCAGGCAGGCGAGCCCACCGAGCCGACCGATGTCGATCGCGGTGCGGGGGGAGACCACGCCGTCCATGGCCGACGCCATGAGGGGCAGGTCGAAGGTGAAGGCGTCGAACGTCCAGGAGATGTCGATGTCCTCGGGGTCCCGCGTGCGGCGGCTGGGGACGATCGCGATGTCGTCGAACCCGTAGGCCCGCCGCCCCGACTTGCCGATCCCGATCTCGACTTCCACGTCGGTGACTCCCTCCTACGGCGTGGCCTCACCATACCCCGGGGTGACCCGGGAAACCGGTCTCGGACGGTGGAATCGGACGGGTCAGATGGCCCAGGAGCCCCACCAGGATCCGCGCCGTTGCGCCCCAGACGGTCTCGCCGGCGAGCTCGAAGAAGTGGATGGCCCGGTCCTTGCCCACCCCGACGAGCATCTCGGGCGGGACCTCCCAGCGCTCCTCGCGGAACACGTCGTCGCGCAGCAGCTCCGAGATCGCAACGTCGAAGACGGCGTCGACCTCGCGGACGTGGGGGACCAGCGCCGGACGGCCGGGCAGGAGCCCCACGAAGGGGGCGAGGTCGAAGCGGGCCGAGACGGTGACGAGGTGGTCGAGCTCGGCCACGACCTCGACCGTCCCCGGTTCGAGCCCGATCTCCTCGTGGGCCTCGCGCAGGGCGGTCGCCCGGAGATCGCCGTCGAGCCCGGGCTCGTACTTGCCCCCCGGGAAGGCGATCTCCCCCTGGTGCGACGGCATGGTCTCGGGTCGCTTGGTGAGGATGACGCGGGCCTCGCCGTCCTCCTCGAACACCGGGACCAGGACGGCGGCGGCGCGGGTGGACGGCGCGACGCCCCGACCGGGTCGGGGCGCGGGGAGCTCGGCGCAGGCGGCCCGGACCCGGGCCAGGCTCACCCGCCGGTCGGCGGCGGGCAGGCCGGCCCACGGTGCGGGATCCCCGGCCCGGAACGACGAAGGCCGGGGGATGCGCTGTGCGCCCCCCCGGCCCGGTGTCGTCACGGTCGCCCGCTGACGGTGCGGACTACTTCTTGGTGATCTTGGCGAGGACGTCGCGGCTCGAGAGGATGAGGAGGTCCTCACCGTCGATCGCGATCTCGGTCCCGCCGTACTTGGAGTAGACGACGGTGTCGCCCACGGAGAGGTCGAGGGGGATGAGCTCGCCCGACTGCTCGGCCCGCCGACCGGGGCCGACGGCGAGGACCTCACCCTGTTGGGGCTTCTCCTTGGCGGTGTCGGGGATGACCAGACCGCTGATCGTGGTCTCCTCGGGCTCCCCGGCCCGCACGACGATGCGGTCCTCCAGCGGGTGCAACTTCATGGGATGCCTCCTGGCACTGCGATGTCGATCGACGCCGATCGATGCTGACGATAGGGGCCCGGCGGGTCGAACCCGGCCGGCGCCGGAAGGGCGTTAGCACTCGCACACTCGGAGTGCTAACGCCAAGATACCCGGCGCTCCCGGAACCAGCAAGCCGGGCCCGGATCGGCGTCAGCCCGGGCCCAGCCCGAGAGCAGGGTCGACCCCGGCGTCGAGCGGGGTGGGCCCGTCCTCGACCAGCCGCAGCGCCCCGGTCGCGGCGATCATCGCGGCGTTGTCGGTGCACAGCGCGGGCGGCGGAAGGAACACGGCCCGGCCGGTCGCCGCCGCCAGCGCCGCGGTGCGCTCCCGCAGCCGCGAGTTCGCCGCCACCCCCCCGCCGAGCACGAGGGTCGCCGCGCCGGTGGCGTCGGCCGCCAGGGCCAGCTTCGAGACGAGCTGGTCCACGACCGCCTCCTGGAAGCTCGCGGCGACGTCGGCGACCGCGACCGCGGGGTGGGCCCGGACGTGCTGGACCACGGCGGTCTTGAGCCCCGAGAAGGAGCAGTCGAGCGTGCCCGGCATCGCGCGGGGGAACGCGACGGCACCCGGGTCGCCGGTCCGGGCCAGGCGGTCGATGACCGGGCCCCCGGGGTAGCCGAGGCCGAGGAAGCGGGCCACCTTGTCGAACGCCTCGCCCGCAGCGTCGTCGACCGTGCCACCGAGCACCCGGTGGGTCCCGGGCGCATCCACGGCGACCAGCAGCGTGTGGCCACCCGACACGAGCAGGACGGCCAGAGGCAAACCGAGCTCGGGCTGCTCGAGCCACCCTGCGTTGCAGTGCGCCTCGAGGTGGTTCACGCCGACGTACGGCACCCCGGCCACCAGGGCCAGCGCCTTGGCTGCGCTCACCCCCACGAGGAGCGCACCGGCCAGGCCCGGCCCACTCGTCGCCGCCACCGCGTCGATCCGGTCGAGCCCGACGCCGGCCTCGGCGAGGGCGTCCGCGACCACGGGTACGATCCACTCCACGTGCGCACGGCTCGCGACCTCGGGCACCACGCCGCCGTAGCGCGCGTGCAGGTCGACCTGGCTCGATACGACCGACGACCGGATCCGCAGACCGATCGGTGCCGACGCGCCGTCCGGAACCTCGACCACCGCGGCCGCGGTCTCGTCGCACGAGGTCTCGATGCCGAGGACGAGCATCAGTGCTCCGACTCGTAGACGGTGGCGCCGGGGACGCGGCCCTCGAGGCCCTCGAGCAGACGCGCGTACTCCGGGGCGTCGATGTCGTGGACCCACATGATGAGCGCGTCCTCGTTGGTCTCGGGGTAGTACCGCGTGCGGACCCCGACCGGGGCGAAGCCGAAGCGGCGGTAGAGGTCCTGGGCACCCTGATTCGACATGCGGACCTCGAGGGTGAGGTGACGACCACCCCGGACCAGGGCCTCCCGGGCCAGCGCCACCATCAGGCGGGTCGCGACGCCCCGGCGGTGCCACGCGGGATCGACCGCGATCGTGGTGACGTGCGCGTCCTCGAAGCTCGTCATCAGGCCGGCGTACCCCACGACCTCACGGCCCACCCGGGCGACGAAGTACGCGCGGGTGCTGCGCTGCGCGAGCTCCGAGAGGAACAGCGACGCGGTCCAGGGGCGCGGGTAGACCTGCCCCTCGATCGCGAGCAGGGCCCGCAGGTGCCGACGGCGCATCGGGCCGACCACGACCGTGACCGGCCCGTCGACCTCCGGTGCCTCGGGGGTCACGTCGACGGCCCCCGGGCCGCCTGCTCCCAGTTGATGGCCGCGTCGCTCTCGCGCAGGTACACGGGCACGAGCGCGCGCGCCGATCCGGCGGGCGCGCTCGCGAGCCGGGCAGTCCCCATTGCGACGAGGGCGGCCGCACCGGGCACCGCCGCGCCCGCGTCGGCGAGGTGGGCCCCGGTCGCGGCGAAGAGGTCCCGGTGGCGCAAGGCGCCGTCGCCCACGACCCAGGCCGACGGTCCCAGCCCGGCCACGACCGCGGCCACCTCCGCCGGAGGGGCCACCGCCTCGGGGACGGCGGCGACCGGCCCCGTCGGGCCCCCCGTGCGGTACCGGGCCCAGTAGACCTCGCGGCGGCGGGCGTCGATCACCGACACCACCTCGCGGTCGGGCGCGACCCACGGTGCGGCGAGCACCTCGAGGGTGCTGAGGCCGATCACCGGGATCCCCAGCGCGTCGGCCATCACCTTGGCGGTGGTGACGCCCACCCGCAGGCCCGTGAACCGGCCCGGCCCCACGCCCACCGCGATCGCGTCGAGGCGGTCGAGCGCCACGCCGGCCTCGGTGGCACAGCGGCGCACGGCCGGCACCAGCTGCTCCGCGTGGGTGCGGGCCGAGTCGACCTCGACCGTGGCGACCGGCACACCGTCACGGCCGACCGCGACGGTGACGACGTCGGTCGCGGTGTCGAACGCGAGCACGTGGGTCACGGCCGCCCCCGGGTCATGCCGCGGCCGCCACCAGCGCGTCGAGCCGCGCGCGTCGCGGCGCCCACGCGTCGCCGAGCGCGACGAGCGTGATGACGCGCGCGTCGGGGCGGTCGGGCACGAACGCCAGGGTCACCTCGAGCCGGTCGCCGGCGAACGCGTCGCGCACGACGTCGCCCCACTCCACCACGACCACGGTATCGGGGCCCGCGAGCTCCTCGAGGCCGAGATCGGCGAGCTCGGCCCGGGAGTCGAGCCGGTACACGTCGGCGTGGACCAGGTCGAGGCGGCCGGCGTAGACGCGCGCGAGGGTGAAGGTCGGGCTCACCACGGGCTCGGTCACCCCGAGGCCGGCCCCGAGCCCCCGGGTGAAGGTCGTCTTGCCTGCCCCCAGGTCGCCCGCGAGCAGCACGACGTCACCCGGCTCGAGCAGGTCGGCGACCCGCCGGGCCAGGCGGTCGGTCGCCGCGGGTGAGGCCACCTCGACCGTGCTCACGACGTCGCGCCCCGGGCCAGGACCCGCTTGGCCACGACGAAGTCGGCCCGGGTCTGGGCCAGGGCGACGCCCCCGCCGCGCAGCACGGCGGCCGGGTGGAGGGTGGGCACGAGCACGGCGTCACCGTACGGGTGCTCCTGGCCCCGGAGCCGGGTGATCCCCACCTTGGTGTCGAGCAGGAGCTTGGTCGCGAAGTTCCCGAGGGTCACCACGACCCGGGGCGCGACGAACCCGAGCTGGGCGTCGAGGTAGGGACGGCACTCCGCGATCTCCTGCGGCTGTGGATCCCGGTTGCCCGGCGGGCGGCACTTCACCACGTTGGCGATGTAGACGTCGTCACGGGTCAGGCCGATGCCCTCGATCAGCCGGGTGAGCAGCTGACCGGCCCGGCCCACGAACGGCTCGCCGCGCCGGTCCTCGTCGGCCCCCGGCCCCTCGCCCACGAACATCAACCCGGCGTCGGGATCACCCGCCCCGAACACGACCTGGGTCCGGGTCGAGGCGAGCGGGCACCGCGTGCACGCGAGGGCATCGGTCCGCACCGCGGCGAGGGAGCCCCACGGGCCCGGACCGGTCGCCACCTCAGCCCCCGACGACTGCGGCCCGGACGGCGGCGGCCACGACCTCGGTCACGGTCACGCGCAACCGGTCGACGGACGCGCGCGCGGTCCCCGTGCTGAGCACGATCGCGAGATCGCCGTCGTACCGGGTGTGCGACGGGTGGATGGCCCGCGCCATCCCGTGGTGTGCGCTCTGGGCCAGCAGCGCGCACTCCGACTTCGTGCACCGGGCGTCGGTCGCGACGCAGACCAGCGTCGTGTGCTCCACCTCGACCAGGGCCTCCGGGAACGGCGGGACGCCGGGGGGTGCGCCGGACCCGGCCAGCACCGACCCGTCGACCGCGATCACGTCGCCGACCGCGTTGACCACGGCGAGCGCGCCGACGGTGGCGTCGTCGCAGCGGGCCGATGCGCTCCCGAGCCCGCCCGCGACGCCGTGCTCGCCGCCGCGCCAGGTGCCGACCCGGGCGCCGGCGCCGGCGCCGACGCGGCCCTGGGGGAACCCGGTCCCGGGCGCCTCGGCCGCGGCCAGGGCCGCCCGGCCCTCGTCCGGGCCGGGTGGGCGACCCCCCGACGCCACCAGGTCGAAGATCGCCGCGGTCGGCACGATGGGGACGACGCCCCCGGCCGTGCGGACCCCGCGCCCCAGCTCGGCCAGCCGGCGCACCACCCCGTCGGCGGTGGCCAACCCGAACGCCGAGCCGCCGGTCAGCACGACGGCGTCGACGGCACTCACCGTGCGCTCGGGGTCGAGCAGGGCGAGCTCACGGGTCGCCGGCGCGCCCCCACGCACCTCGCCCGATCCCACCGTGCCCTCCGGCGCGAGGATCACCGTCACCCCGGTGCCGGTGCCGGTCCAGTGGCCGACCCGGATCCCCGGGACGTCGGTGATCACGCGGCGACGTCCGCCGCGATCCCGACGTCGCGGGCGAAGGCCCGCAGGAGCTCGGCGAGCCGGTCGGCCCGCTCGAGCATCAGCATGTGCCCCGCACCGGCCACCAGCTCGAGCCGGGCGGCGGGCAGGCCCCGGGCCAGGCGCCGGGCGTCACCCGGGGTCACGCACAGGTCGGCGGTCCCGTTGACGACGAGGACGGGCAGCCCGACCCGGCCGAGGTGCTCGGTGCAGTCGAACGTGGCGAGCGCCCGCGCCGCCGCGGCCACGGTCGCCTCTGGGGCCGACGCGAGCAGCACGCGGACGAGCTCCACCTGGCTCGCCACCGGGTCCCGGCCGAAGGCGAGGCGGGCCATCAGCCGCGACCAGTCGGAGCGCGCCCAGGCCCCGGAGCGCACGAACCCGCTCGCGAACTGGAGGAAGGCCCGGTCGAGCATCGGGACGTGGGCCAGCCCGAGGCGCGCCGCGGTCGACACGAGCACGATCCCGCGCAGGCGCGCCGCAGCCACCTCGGGGTGCCGCACGGCGAAGGCGAGCAGCGCCATCCCCCCGGTCGAGTGCCCGACCGCGAGCGCGCCCTGCAGGTCACCGGCCTCCACGACGGTGCGAACGTCGTCGGCGAGGTGGTCGAGCGACGCACCGGGTCCCGCGGGTGACCCGCCGTGGCCGCGCTGGTCGAACGCGACCGCGCGGATCCCGGTCGCCGGCAGGTCGCGGAACTGCTTCGTCCAGATCCGGGAGGTCGTCGCGATCCCGTGGACGAACAGGACCGGTGCACCCGTGCCGTGGGCGAGGGTGAAGAGGTGCCCGCCGTCGGGCGCCGGGAGATGGCGGGCCTCGGCGAAGGGCAGGGGCCCCAGGTGGCCCACGTCGGGATCGACCCGTCGGCTCGTCGTCAGCATGCGCAGGGGCATCTCGACCGCCGACCCGAGCACCCCGGCGCTGCGCCCGAACCCGACCCCGGCCACCTCGACCGCCCGGGACGCCACCCGCTCGATCACCGCGTCCCCCCCACGTGGTGGCGCGGGAGGCGACCCCCGAAGCGGGTGAGGATCTCGTTGGGGATGGTGTCGAGTCGGGTCGCCCACTCGTCGGCGAGGATCACCTCGTCGCCCTGGCGTCCGATCAGCACCACCGGGTCCCCCACCGCGACGTCGGCGTCGCCGACGTCGACCATGAGCTGGTCCATCGTCACGGTCCCGGCGATCGGGCACCGGCGGCCCCCCACCAGCACCTCGCCCCCGCGGGTGCCGAGGGCCCGGGGCACCCCGTCGGCGTAGCCGACCGGCACCGTCGCGATCCGGGCGGGGCGGGCGAGCTCGTAGCGCCACCCGTACGACACGCGCGCACCGGCGGGGAGGTCCTTGACGAACGAGACCCCGGCCTCGAGCGCGAGGACGGGTCGGAGGTCGACGCGCCCCACGAGCTCCGGGGCCGGGACCACGCCGTAGACGGAGATCCCCAGGCGCACGAGGTCGTAGCGGGCCCGGGGGAAGGCGACCGCGCCGGCCGAGTTCGCGGCGTGCACGACCGAGGGGCGACCCACCGCCCGGGTGACCGCGGCGAGCACGACCTCGAACGCGTCGAGCTGGCCCTCGGTCGCGGTGGGGTCGGGACCGTCGGCCGCGGCGAGGTGGGTGCCGATACCCTCGAGCCGCAGGGCGCCGTGCGCGGCCACCCGCTCGGCGAGGACCGGGGCGGCCTCGGGTCGGCAACCCACCCGGTGCATCCCGGTGTCGACCTTGAGGTGGACGGGCAGCACCGTGCCGGCACGTTCGGCAGCGGCGCCGAGCGCGTCGATCCCGGCCTCGCTGTAGACGAACGGGGTGAGGCCGGCCTGCACCACGGTGGCCGCCGCCGCGACCGGGGGCTCGGCGAAGCCGAGGACGGGGGCGGTGATGCCGGCGGCACGCAGCTCGACGCACTCCTCGACCGACGCGACCCCGAGCCAGGTCGCCCCGGCGCCGAGGGCCGCCCGGGCCACCGGCACGGCCCCGTGGCCGTAGGCGTCGGCCTTCACCGTGGCGAGCACGGCAGCGGGCGCCACGAGCGCGGCGAGGCCCGCCACGTTGGCGGCGACCGCATCGAGGTCGATCACGATGCGGGCCGACCGGAAGTCCGTCACCCGCGCCCTCCGGACGCCGACGCCGGCCCGGTCGCGGCCACCGCGGCCAGCGACGCGGGGATCGCCGGAAGGAGGTCGCCCGCCACCAGCCCAGTATGCCCCGCCCGGTCGGCCGCGTCGGCGTGCACGAGCACCGCCGCAGTGGCCGCTTCGAACGCAGGCACGCCGCGCGCGAGGAAGGCGGCGACGATCCCGGTCAGGACGTCGCCGGTCCCGGCCGTCGCCAGCCACGGACCGCCCCGCGGGCAGATCGAGGCCCGCCCGTCGGGTGCGGCCACCACCGTGCCCGGGCCCTTGAGGCAGACCACGGTGCCGGTGGCCCCGGCGAGGGCTCGGGCCGCGGCGACCCGGTCGGGGCCGGGCGGGGTCCCGGTCATGGCCGCGTACTCCCCGGCGTGGGGGGTGCACACGGTGGGCCCGGTGCGGGCGGCGAGCAGGTCCGGGCGCCCGGCGACGGCGTGCAGACCGTCGGCGTCGAGCACCAGCGGCCCCGGGATCCCGGCGACGAGGCGGTGCACCGCCTCACGGACCCCGTCGCCCCGGCCCAGGCCCGGGCCCACGGCCACGGCCCGGAACCGACCGACGTCGGCCAGCACCACGTCGGCCGCCGCCGGGGTCAGGGCCCCGGTCGCGTCGGCGGGCAGGGCCCGGACGATGACCTCGGTGCCGCCGGCGCGCGCGGCGGCGTCGGCGGGCAGCCCGCACCAGACGATGCCGGCGCCGGCCCGGAGCGCCGCGTGCCCCGCGAGGGCGGGCGCCCCGGTCATCCCGCCCGACCCCCCGACAACGAGGCACCCCGACGACCACTTGTGGGCGTCCGGAGCCCGGGGCGCCAGCCAGGCCCGGAGGTCGTCGGGGTCGGCGATCCCGAGCCGGGGGAAACCGGGTTCGGCCGGGTCGGCCGGATCGATCCCGATGTCGACCACCTCGACCGTGCCGGCGTGCGACCGACCCGGCTCGAACCACAGGCCCGGCTTGGTCGCGACGAAGACCACGGTCCAGTCGGCCCGGACCGCCGCACCACGGACCTCGCCGGTACCACCGTCGACCCCGGACGGGATGTCGATGGCGACCACTGGCACCCCCCGGGCCGCGACCCGCTCGTGGACGAGCCGGGCGTCGCCGGTGAGCTCGCCGCGGAAGCCGGTGCCGTACATGGCGTCGACGAACAGATCGGCCCGGTCGAGCCGGCGCTCCAGCGCCACCGGGTCCACGCCGTCGGCCACCCACACGACGTCGACGCGCGCGCCCCACCCCCGCAGCACGCGGGCGGTCACCAGGCCGTCACCGCCGTTGTTGCCCTTCCCGCACGCGACCACGACCCGGAGCCCGGCCGCCCGACCGAGGCGGCGGCGGATCGACCACGCCACCGCGCGGCCCGCGCGCTCCATGAGCACCTCGACCGGGGTCCCGGCGGCGACCGCCCGCAGGTCGGCGAGCCGCATCTCCTCGGGGGTCAGGACCGGGCGCACCGCCGGGCTCAGCCGAGCGCCACCGCGACGGCCTGGGCCACCGTGTCGGTGTGGGTGAGCGTGAGCCGCCACTCGCGCACCCCACGCTGCGCGGCGAGGGCGGCGGCCTTGTCGTGGAGGCGGAGGATCGGCTCGCCCGAGGCCAGCTTCACGACCTCGACGTCGCGCATCGGGAACTTCCAGAGCCCGACGCCCATCGCCTTCATCACCGCTTCCTTGGCCCCGAAGCGCGCGGCGAGGTGCTTGGTGGGGTCACGGAACCGGTGGGCGTAGGCCCGCTCCGCGTCCGAGAACAGGCGCGCCTCGATGGTGGGGCGCCGGGTCAGCGCGAGACGGAAGCGCTCGACCTCCACGAGGTCGGTGCCGATCCCGATGACGCCTGGACCCGCGATCAGCGCGACCACCAGTGCTCGGCGAGCACGTTGACGGGCTCGGTGAGGAGGTCCACGACCCCGACGGCGGCGAGCCGCTCGTCGTCGAAGGCGGTCTCGGTCTCGGTCACGGCGTCGAAGAGCGCCGAGTAGCGCCCCTGGTATCCCTCGAGCACCCCCCGCATGGTGACCGCGGGCAGGACGTCGGCGAAGCGCACGTGGAGCAGCGTGACCCCGACCGCCTGGTTGTGCTTCACCTCGGGGATCATCACCATGGTCCGGCCGTCGCGACGGCCGCGCACCGCGGTCACCTCGCGTTGCGTGGCGACGCGGTGCTTGGTGCCCCGGAGCCGGGGATCCTCGTCGGTGCGCGACGGCAGCCCGACCGCGACCCCACCCCGGTCGACGACGTGCACGGTGGCGTCGGCCTCGTCGGGATCCCCGTCGATGCGGTACCGGGTGAACCCGGTGACCTCCACCACGGCGGCGTCGAGGTCGACGAGCGTGCGCAGGGTCCGGTAGCTGAGGCCGTCGCGGGGGGCACCGGCGTCGAGCGCCGCTGCGACGAGCGGCACGTGGAGGAGGGTCTCGTCGGAACGCGAGATCCCCACCGTGACCGTCTTGGCCTGGTGCTTGATCGCGTCGATCGGCCGGGTCAGCTCCTCGATCGCCCGGGTCAACGCGGCGGTGAGGTCCTGGACGACCGTGCTGGGGGTCCCGACCTTGCCGTGCTCGAGCTCGTAGGCATCGAGCGGGCTGATGCCCGTGGCGTAGCGGAGGAGCGAGGCCACCAGGATCCCCGTGCTGGCCTCCAGGCTCCCGTCGTAGCGGTTGGCCCGCACCCCGTCGAGGAAGCGGCGGGCGGGATCCTGGATCGCCGGGCCGAGCCGGTCGAGGACCTCGTCGACCGGGCCCGCGGCGCTCGCCTCGATCGCGGCGCGCGCCTCCCGGAGCGGCCGCGCGGTGGCGTCGATCGCGAGGGCGGCCTCGTAGCAGAACAGGTGCCCGGCGACCGTGCTGCACACGAAGTCGACTGCGGGGTGCACCTCGGGAACGGTGATGACGTCGGCGGCCGCGCCGAACCGGCCCCGCTGCCCGTCGCCGGCGATGACGATCGGCACCCCGCGGTGGGCGCGGTAGATCTCGACCTCCTTGCCCACGTCGTCGAGGTTCGAGCCCCGGAGCCCGGCGGCGCAGACGAGCGTCAATGGCTCCGACGACAGGTCGATGTGCTTCTTGTCCTCGGTCGCGTCGCAGGCGATCGCCTTGTAGCAGAGCTCCGACAGCTTGATCCGCAGCTCGCGCGCGGCGATGTGGTTAGGCCCGTTGCCCACCACCGCCCACGAACGCCGGGAGAGCACGTGCCGGGGCGCGATCTCGGCGATCGCCGCTCGGCGCTCGATGATGGTCCGCATCGCGTCGGGCAGGGCCCGCAGCGCCGCCAGCAGCTCGTGCTCCTGGTCGGCGTCGAGGGGTCCGGTGGTCGCGGCGACGGCGAGGGCCAGCAGGTAGCCGGCGGCGACCTGGGAGTAGAAGGCCTTGGTCGACGCGACGCTCATCTCGACGTCGCGGCCGTCGGAGGTGTAGAGCACCCCGTCGGCGCGGTCGACGAGGTCACTGTTTCGCCGGTTCACGATCGCGAGCACGGCTGCGCCGCGCTGGCGCACGAGATCGACGCTGCGATTGGTGTCGGTGGTGGTGCCGCTCTGACTGATCGCCACGACCAACGTGTCGGACATGTCGGTGCGCATGCCGAAGCCGGAGACCTCGGTGGCCAGGACCGCCTCGACGAAGAGGCGGTCGCCCACGAGCGGGCGGGCGACGTCGGCGAGCGCCTGTCCGGCCACCGCAGCGGTCCCCTGCCCCACGACGAGCACCCGGGTGATCGAGCCGTCGGCGAGGCGCCGCCGGACCCCGGCCGGGACCGACCATTCGGGGAGCCGGACGGCGAGGCGCCCGTCGGCGCCCTCGACCACCACGCCGCGCAGGGTCTTGCGGAACGACTCGGGAGCCTCGCAGATCTCCTTGAGGAGGAAGTGCGGCGCAGCGCCCCGGTCGATGTCGCGGGTGGTGATCTCGCCGTGCTGGAGGTCGTCCGCCCCCACCGTCACGGCGGTGCCGTCGTACGCCAGGCGGCGGATGCCGGCGACCTCGCCCGCCGCGTCGGCGGCGAGGACGACGACCTGGCCCCGGGAGGCCGCGGCCCGCTCGGGATCGCCGGCGGTCTCCCCGTCGAGACGGAGGTACGCGGCGGTCTCCTCGACCACCCCGTAGGGCTCGCTGGCCACGACGAAGGCGTCCTCGGCCACCCCCACGTAGAGCGCCTGGCCACTGCCCCGCAGGGCCAGGTAGAGGGACCCCGGGTCGTCGGCCAGCACCCCGGCGACCGCGACCGAGCCCTCCAGCGTCGCCACCGTGGTCCGGAAGGCGTCCTCGGGGCTCCGGCCGGCGGCGAGTCGGCGGGACACCAGCACCGGGATCACCTTGGCGTCGGTGGTGATCTCGGACGGCGTGGTCAGCCCCTCGGCCACCTGGAGGTCGGCGTAGTTGTCGACGTCGCCGTTGAGGGCCGCAAACACGAGGGGTCGGTCGGGGGTGTCGGTCTCGGTGTGGTCGAGCGGATGGGCGTTGGGCTCGGAGATGATGCCGACGCTCGCCCAGCGCGTGTGCCCGAGCACCGTCGCCTCGGCACCGTCCGGGGCCACGGCGAGGTGGAGCAGCTCGTCGGCGCGGATCGCGGCCCGGAGGGCGG
>VGBI01000049.1 GCA_016870595.1 Actinomycetota bacterium | reverse complement strand
CGTCCTCGGGCGAGCCCGGGGGGTACGGGGGGTACGGGGGGTACGGGGGGTACGAGGGTGGCCAGGGCGGGTTCGTCATGGGCGGGCGCGCCGGTCCGGGAACCTCCAGGAGCGGCACCCCCATTCAACGCCACCGGGACCCGAATCGGTACCCGCCACCTGAGAAACCGGTGAGAGCCCGGCCCCGGGAGCGGCCGCGAGCGGTCAGGTGCGGAGGACCGCTCCGTGGGCGGCGGCCGCCGCGGCCACGCAGGCGTCGCGCACGGCGGCGACCTCGGCGTCGGTGAGCGTCCGGTCGGCGGCCCGGATGCGCAGCGACACCGCCAGGCTCCGGCGCCCGACGCCCAGGCGGTCGTCGCGGAACTCGTCGAAGCACCAGGCCGCTTCGGCGAGGTCGCCGGCGGCGCCCCGCACCGTGGCCACGAGGTCGGCCGCCGGGACCGCGTCGTCCACGACGAGGGCGAGGTCGATGCCCGACGGCGGGTAGGGCGACGGTGCCGTGAACCCCCGGTCCCGGCGGGGCGCGTCGGCGAGCGCGTCGAGGTCGAGCTCGAACGCCACCGCGGGCCCCGGCAGGGACTCCGCGGCGAGGCTCGCGTCGGCGAGGACCCCGACCACGCCCACCGGCGCGCCGTCGGCGGTCACGCGGGCCGCAGCCCCGGCGGCGAACCCCGGGACCGGGGCGGGGACCAGCCGCACCCCGGTCACCCCGAGGCAGTCGAGGACCGTGCCCACGGCGTCGACCGCGTCGTGGGCGTCGACGGGCCGGTCGGGCTCGACCGGCGCCCGGCGCACGGTCCCGGCCAGCAGGCCCGCCACCGCCTCGCGCTCGGTGGGCAGCGCTCCGGGGGCGTCCGGGGCGAGGAACACCCGGCCGAGCTCGAACAGCGCGACGTCGGCCCGGCCGCGGGCGGCGTTGCGGGCCGCGGCGGCGGCGAGCCCCGGCAGGAGGGTCGGACGCAGGACCGACTCCTCGGCCCGCAGGGGGTTCGCCACTGCGACCGGCGTGGCCGCGCGGTAGCGGGTGGCGGCGGCCGGCGCCACGAGGGGGATGGTCACGGCCTCGGCGAGCCCGGCCCCGACCAGCGCGTCGGCGACGCGCCGCCGCTCCTGCTGCCGGAGGGTGAGGCCACCCACCTGGTGCTCGGGCTTGGGCACGGTGCGACCGATGGCGTCGAAGCCGACCCGGCGGGCCACCTCCTCGACCAGGTCGATCTCGCGCTCGAGGTCGGGCCGGAACGTCGGCGGCACGGCCTCGATGGCGTCGCCGGCGCCGGACATCTCGATGCCGAGCGGCGCGAGCGCCGCCCGCACGTCGGCGTCGGTCAGCGCCGTCCCGAGCACCGCGTTGACCTTGGTGGTCCGCACCCGGATCCGCGGGCGGGCGATGGGTACCGGGTACCGGTCGGTCAGGGCGGTCGCCACGTGGGCGCCGGCCACGGCGGCGAGGAGCTCCATCGCGCGCGCGGCGGCGTCGGCGACCCCGTCGGGGTCGGTCCCCCGCTCGAAGCGCGCGCTCGACTCGGACCGCACCTTCAGCCGCTTCGACGTCCGGGCGATGCCCATGCGCTCGAAGTACGCCGACTCGAGCAGGATCCGGTGGGTGTCGTCGCGCACCTCGGCGGCGGCGCCGCCCATGATCCCGGCCAGGGCCTGCGGGACGCGGTCGGCGTCGCAGATCAGGAGGTCGTCGGGCCCGAGCACGCGCTCCACGCCGTCGAGGGTGCTCAGGCGCTCCCCCGCCCCGGCGCCCCGCACCACGATCCCGGGCCCGGCGAGCCGGTCGAGGTCGAAGGCGTGCAGGGGTTGGTTGCGCTCGAGCAGGACGTAGTTGGTGACGTCGACCACGTTGTTGATCGCGCGCACCCCGGCCTGCAGCAGGCGGCGGCGCATCCAGTCGGGGGCGGGCCCGAGGACCACGCCGGCGGTGCGGGCGAGGTACCGGGGGCACCGGTCGGGTGCCTCGATCTCCACCGGCACCGCCGGCTCGGAGCCGCCGGCGGCGAGGGTCGGCTCCGGCACCGCGAACGGCCACCGGAAGTGTGCCGCGAGCTCCCGGGCGACCCCGACGATGCACATGGCGTCAGGTCGGTTGGGCGTGACCGCGAGCTCGAACACGACGTCGTCGAGCCCGAGGACCTCCCGCACGTCGGCGCCGAGCGCGGCGTCGGCGCCGAGATCCAGGATCCCCGAATGGTCGTCGCCGAGCCCCAGCTCCTTCGCCGAGCACAGCATCCCGTCGGACACCACGCCCCGGATCTTGCGCCGCTCGAGCGTGAACCCGCCTGGGAGGGTCGCCCCGACCGGGGCGAAGGGCACGACCATGCCCGGCGCGATGTTCGGCGCGCCGCAGACCACCCGCGTGGTGCGGTCGCCCACGTCGATGTCGGCCAGGCGCAGCTTGTCGGCGTCGGGATGGGCGACGACGTCGAGGATGCGCGCCACCCGGACGCCGAGGATCTCGCGTCCGGGCTCGTCGACCGCGTCGACCTCGAGCCCGAGCTGGTTGAGGGCGTGGACGAGGTCGGACACCGGCGCGTCGACCGGGGTGAAGTCACGGATCCAGGAGAGGGGCGCGCGCATCGTGGGCCTCCGGTCAGTACTGCTCGAGGAAGCGGAGGTCGTTGTCGAAGAAGGTGCGGATCTCGTTGATGCCGTAGCGGATCATCGCGATGCGCTCCAGGCCGAACCCGAACGCGAAGCCCTGCCACTCCTCGGGGTCGATGCCCACCGCCCGGAACACGTTGGGGTCGACCATGCCGCAGCCGCCGAGCTCGATCCAGCCGGTGTGGGAGCAGACCCGGCACCCGTCGCCCCGGCAGAACACACAGCTCACCGCGAGCTCGGCCGACGGCTCGGTGTAGGGGAAGAAGTCGGACCGGAAGCGCGTGCGCACCGAGTCGTCGTCGAACAGGCGGCGGGCGAAGGCCTCGATCGTCCCGAACAGGTCGGCCATGGTCAGGCCCCGGTCGACGGCCAGGCACTCCATCTGGTGGAAGGCCGGCGAGTGGCGGGCGTCGAGGGTCTCGTTGCGGTAGGTGCGGCCCGGCGCCACGACGTAGATCGGAGGCGCCTGGGTCTCCATGGTCCGGATCTGCACCGGCGACGTGTGGGTCCGCAGCATCATGTGCTCGGCGATGTGCTCGGCGATGTGCTCGGTGCCGGCCCCGGGGTCCTCCGGCCCGTCGGCGCCGAGCGCGACGTAGATGGTGTCCTGCATCGACCGGGCCGGGTGCGCGGGCGGGATGTTGAGCGCCTCGAAGTTGTGCCAGTCGTCCTCGACCTCGGGCCCCTCGGCCACGCGGTAGCCGAGCCCCACGAAGATGTCCTCGAGCTCGCGGCGGATCTGGGTGACGAGGTGGAGGTGGCCCCGGCGCCGTCCGTGCCCGCCGAGGGTGAGGTCGATCCCGGCCCCGGCCCCCGGGGACCGGTCGGCGAGCTCGGTCCGACGGGCGGCGACCGCGTCGCCGATCCGACCCCGGTAGGCCCCGACCGCCTGGCCGGCCTGCGGGCGCTCGTCGGGGGCGAGGCCCTTGATCGCCTCGGTGACCACGACCGCGGGCGACCGCTTCCCCAGCCAGTCCCGCTCGGCCGCATCGAGCGCCGCCGCATCGGCCGCGGCCGCGACCGCGCCGAGGGCGGCGGCCTCGGCCTCGACGAGGGTGCGCAGCGCCTCGGTGAGGGTCATGCGCCCACTCCCCGCTCCGACGCGGCCCGTTGACGCGCCGCCTCGAAGCACAGGACCGTTGCCGCCATCGCCACGTTGAGCGACTCGGTCGGACCGGCCATGGGGACCGTCACGAGGCGGTCGACCGCGGCCGTGAGCGCCGGGTCGAGCCCGTGGGCCTCGTTGCCGAGCACCAGGGCCGCCCCTCGCCCGAGGCCGATGCCGTCGGGCGCGTCGCCGCCCCGGGCGACCGCACCGACGGTGACCACGCCCGCCGCCCGGAGCGCGCCGAGCGCAGGCAGGGCATCGGGGACCACCGCGACGGGGAGGCCGAAGACGCTGCCCGCCGAAGCCCGCACCACCTTCGGGGAGCGGACGTCGACGGCGTCGCCAGCCACCACCACGCCGCCGAGGCCGGCCGCCTCGGCACTGCGCAGGATGGTGCCGAGGTTGCCGGGGTCCGAGACCCCGACGACCACGAGCGCCGACCGGTCACGTGCCGCCGCGACCACGACGTCGAGCGCGGCGGGCCCGAAGCGGGCGACGGCCAGCACCGGCTGGGGGGTCCGGGTCGTGCCGATCCGCTCGAGCACGCCCTCCTTGAGGTCGTGCACGGGGACGCCCACGGCGGCGCAGCGGGCGACGACGTCCGGGAACGCCCGGGCCGCGCCGGGACCGCAGTAGACGGCCTCGAGGGCTGCGCCGCGGTCGAGGGCCGCGGTGATCACCCGCGGCCCCTCGAGCAGGCAGGCACCGACGTCGGCACGCGCGCGGGGGTCGCGGGCCAGGGCCCGCAGGGCCCGGACACCGGGATGACGGGGGCCATGGGCGTCGGACACGTCAGGCCCCGACGCGACGCGCCGGGGTCACGCAGCCTCGAGCGCCTCACGCGCAGCGGTGACGAGCGCGCCGAAGGCCTCGTGGTCGCGCACCGCCAGATCGGCGAGGATCTTGCGGTCGACCTCGATGTCGGCCGCCTTCAGACCGGCGACGAACTGCGAGTAGGACATGTCGTGCTCCCGGCAGGCCGCGTTGATGCGGACGATCCAGAGCCGCCGGAACTGCCCCTTGCGGGCCCGGCGGTCCCGGAACGCGTACTGCCCCGAGTGCATCACCTGCTCGTTCGCCGCCCGGTGGTGACGGCTGCGGGCGCCCGAGTAGCCCTCGGCCGCGTTCAGGACGGCACGGCGCTTCTTCTTCGAATGGACGGAACGCTTGACGCGGGCCATGAGTGCTTCGCTCCCCTGGGTGTCGGATCACTGGTCGACGGCGCCCGGCGCCATCGGGTTCACGCGCGCCCGAGCAGGCGCTCGACGTGCTTCTTGTCGCCGCCGGTCACCTCGGCGCCGCGGGCGAGCCGCCGCGTGCGGCGGGTCGACTTCTTCTCGAGCAGGTGCGACCGGTTCGCCTTGCGCCGGCGGATCTTGCCGGTGCCGGTGATCGAGTAGCGCTTCGCCGCGCCACGGTGGGTCTTCATCTTGGGCATGGGGATGTCTCCGGTGACTCGGGACCCGGTCAGGTGCCGGGGGTGGTCGGCTCGGCGGGCTCCGGGGCCGGGGCGGCGACGACCGCCGGCGCGGGTTCCGCCTCCGGCTTCGGACGCCGGGTGTCCTTCTTGGCGGGGTTCTTGACGGGGTGGAGGACCATGGTCATGTTCCGGCCGTCCTGGCGGGGCGCCGATTCCACGACGGCGAAGTCGGCCACCTGCTCGGCGATGCGGTTGAGGATCCGCAGTCCGAGCTCGGGGTGGGCCATCTCCCGGCCGCGGAACATGATCGTGAGCTTGACCTTGTTCCCCTCGGCGAGGAAGCGCTCCACGTGGCGCATCTTCGTCTCGTAGTCGTGCCCGTCGATCTTGGGCCGGAACTTCATCTCCTTGATCACGACCTGGGTGGCCTTGCGCCTGGACTCCTTGCGCTTCTGTTCCTGCTCGTACTTCCAGCGGTTGAAGTCCATGATCTTGCAGACCGGCGGATCCGCGCTGGCCGCGACCTCCACGAGGTCGAGGTCCGCTTCCCGAGCCAGCGCCAGCGCCGCCGGGAGCGGTTGCACCCCGAGCTGGGACCCGTCGGCACCGATGAGACGGACCTCCCGGGCCCGGATCCGGTCGTTGATCCTGGCGTCCTCTGTGGCTATGTGATCACCTGGCCTCTCGGGTGTCGCGGCGGCCGCCCGCCGCGACGATGGCGGATGCAGGAAGCATCCGCCACAGGAAAGGGGCACCGGAGCCCACCGGGCCCGGTGCTGCGTTCTCGGACGGACCCGGACTCGGTGGCCCGCGGGCCCCGGCCGGGTGGACCGGGGTCCCGGCCCGGACGGTCGCCCGCCCGGTAGGGTCCCGGTCACTTCCCACACGTTGTCGAGGGGTGAGGTTACCAGCGTGGACGGTGCGACGTGAGCGGCCTCTGGACCCCGGGCTCCGGCCCCGACCGGCCCGGCCCCGGCGGCCCGGCCGACCTCGGGGGTCCGGTCGACCTCGGCGGCGATCTCGGGATCGACCCCGAGGAGGCGGCGGCCGCGGCCGAGATGGAGCGCATCCGGGCCGAGGTGACCAGCGTGCCCGCCTCCGACATCGTGGCCAACCACGTGATCGGGCTCTGGCAGCTCGCGGTGCTCCACCTGGACCCCGGGCCCGGACGCGTCCCGCAGCTGGGCGAGGCCGCGGTGGCGATCGACGCGGTCGGGGCCATCGTCGACGCCCTGGGCGACCGCCTCGGCGAGAACGCCGGGCCGCTGCGCGAGGCGCTGGCCCAGCTCCACCTCGCCTACGCCGAGATCCGGGCCCAGGTCACCGGGTCCGGTCCCACCGCCCCCTCCTGACCCGGGGCCCGGCGTGGCACGGATCGGGTCCATCCGGCGGTACCTGTTCCTCCTCCCGGCCGCCGCGGTCGTGCTCCTCCTGGTCGGGGCGTCCGGGCTCGTCGCCGGGCTCGACCTGCGCCCCAAGGCGTTCTCGCTCCCCCGGGTCACGATCGCCGCCGACCTCGACCGCGACGGCACCATGCGGGTGGTCGAGCGGATCACCTACGAGTTCCGGGGCCGGTTCACGTACGGCACCCGTCCGATTCCCGGTGGGCCCTACGCGATCGAGGACGTGCGGGTCACCGAGGGCAACCGGGAGCTCGAGCAGATCGGCGCCCCGTACAACCTCCAGTGGTTCTTCTCTGCCGCCGACGAACGGCGCACCTTCACGATCTCGTACACGGTCCGCAACGCCGTCACCGTCGGCCCCGACGTGGCCGAGCTCTACTGGAAGTGGGTCGGCGAGGACCACCCCGGGATCGGCACCGTCCGCGTGGACCTCACGGTGCCGAGCGGAGCCGGCACGGTCCGGGCCTGGGGCCACGGGGACCTCACGGGCACGGTCGCCGTCGCGGGCGACCGGGTGCGGTGGACCGCCCCCGACGTGCCCGCCGGGTCGTTCGTCGAGGGCCGGGTCGCCGTGCCGACCGTGCGCGTCGCCGGGCCGGCGTTCGGCGCCCCGCGCCTCGACCGGATCGTCGCGCAGGAACGGGCCTGGGCAGCGTCGGCCGACGCGACGCGCCGGGCGGTCGCCCGGGCGGCCGAGGCCGACCGCCGCCGCCGCACCGTTGCGACCATCGGCGTCCCGGTGCTGGTCGCGCTCGGGATCGCGGTCTTCGTCTTCCTGTTCGTGCGCCACGGCCGCGAGCCCGCGGCCCCCGACGTCGGCGAGTACGTCCGCGACCTCCCCGACGACCCACCCGCGATCGTCGACACGCTCCGGCACTGGGGCCGGGTGCAGCCGATCGCCTTCGGTGCGACGGTCATCGACCTCGCGCAGCGGGGCTTCCTCACCATCACCGAGGAACACACCGAGCGGGCGTTGTGGTTCGACTCCACCGACCACCGGTTCCGCCGGACCGACCGTCCGACGGACGACTCGGTGCTCGGGTTCGAGGCGGCGGTGCTCGACCGGCTCTTCGCCGCCGGTCCCGAGACCACGCAGTCGGCGCTCACCGCCTCGGCCCGGTCCGACCCCCGGGTCGCCCAGGTCTGGTGGCGGGACTTCCGGGGCCGGGTGCGCCGGGAGTTCGACCACCGCCGCTACCAAGTGGGCGACCGCAGCGGGATCTTCGTGGCCAACGTGGCCTGCGCCCTCGCGATCGGCGCCGCCGGGGCCCTGGCGCTCTCGTGGCGGGCCTGGTGGGTCGGAGCGTTGGGCGTCGCGTGGGGTCTGACCCAGGTCGGCCTCACCCGACTCCTGCGCCGCCGCACGCCCCTCGGCGCCCGCCGGGCCGCCGAGTGGGAGGGGGTCGAGCGGTTCCTCCAGGACTTCTCGGCGCTCGAGGACGCGCCGAGCGGACACCTCGTGCTCTGGGAGCGCTACCTCGTGTACGCCGTGGCCCTGGAGGTGAGCGCCCGCCTTGCGTCCGCGATGGCGGCACGGGTCCCGGCCTCGGCCGAGGCGACGGCCACCGGCCGGTGGTACGTCCCGGCGAGCAGTCGCCGGGGCCTCGACGGCCTCGCCGCCTTCGGCATCGGCTTCTCGAACGGCTTCGCCGCTGCGTCCACCCCGCGGTCGAGTGGCGGCGGTCATGGGGGTGGCTTCTCGGGCGGCGGAGGCGGCGGAGGTGGCGGGGGCGGCATCGGCGCGGGTTGACGGGGGCGCCCGACCGGTCCGCCCCGGGCCTCAGTCCCGGATGATCGCGCCCGCCTCGAACCGCCCGAGGTGCGCCGGGACGCGGACGTAGGTCACCAGCGCGCCGACCGGGACCGTCCGGCTGCCGTCGGCGATCTGGGTGCAGTGGAACCCGAGGCGCTCGCCGTCGTCGCCCACGACCGTGCCCCAGCCCCGGTGCGGGTCGTAGGCCTCCACCCGGCCGCGGCGGCGGTCGTCGGGCATCGCCTCAGTGCACGATCTTGCTGATCGGAAGCTCGATGATGCCGGTCGCGCCCGCAGCCTTGAGTTCGGGGATCAACGTGTTGATCTCACGCTTGGCCACGACGGTCTCGACTGCGTAGGCGTCCTCGTTGAACAGCTTCGAGACCGTTGGCGACTTGAGCGCAGGGAGGATCCCGATCACGGCGTCGAGCTGGGCCTCGTCGACGTTGCACTTGATGAGCACCCGGCCACGCGCCTCGAGCGCCCCGGCGAGCAGCACCGTGAGCTGCTCCATCGCCTCGCGCTTCGCCGGATCGGCGGCCGCCGCCGGGCTCGCGATCAGCTCGGTGTACGAGGTGAGGATGGTGTCGATGATGCGCAGACCCGCCGCCCGGAGGGCCCGGCCGGTCTCGGTGATCTCCACCACGGCGTCGGCGATGTCGGGGACCTTGGCCTCGGTCGCCCCGTAGGAGAGCTCGACCGTGGCGTCGATCCCGTGCTGGTCGAAGTAGCGACGGGTGAGCTGCGGATACTCGGTGTGCACCCGCAGACCGGCGGGGAGGTCGGCGACCGTCCGGGCCTCCGAGTCGGCGGCCACGGCCAGCACCACCCGGATGGGTCGGGCGGTGGCCTTCGAGTAGTGCAGCGGCGTGAGGCTGACGACGTCGGCCGCGGTCTCCTCGATCCAGTCGCGCCCGGTGATGCCGAGGTCGAAGCGGCCCTCGGCGACGTAGCGCGGGATCTCCTGGGGTCGCAGGATCCGGACCTCGGCGACGCGGGGGTCGTCGATGGTGGCCCGGTAGTCGACGTCGGACGCGCGGGTGACGGCGAGGTCGGCGTCGTCGAACAGCTCCAGGGTGGCGCGCTCGAGCGAGCCCTTGGGGAGGACGAGGTGCAGCACGGTCAGTCCTTCCGGGCCGGGGGCAGCGTGCGGAGCAGGGCGGCGGTCTCGATCGCGGTGACGGCCGCCTCGACGCCCTTGTGACCGGCCGATCCGCCGCAGCGGTCGAGCGCCTGCTCGAGCGAGTTGGTGGTGAGGACCCCGAAGACCACCGGGATCCCGGTGTCGAGCGCGACCCGGGCCAGGCCGGCCGCGGCCTCGCCGGCCACATACTCGAAGTGCGGCGTGTCGCCCCGGATGACCGCGCCCAGGCACACGACGGCGTCGCAGGCGCCCGCACGGGCCAGTCGCTGGGCCACGACCGGCAGCTCGAACGCGCCCGGGACCCAGTACACCGGGGCCTCGGGGAGCCCGTGGTCGCGCAGCGCGGCCTGGGCCCCCTCGAGCAGGCGGCCGGTGACGCCGCCGTTGAACCAGGCCGCGACCACCGCGACCCGCAGTCCGGTTGCGTCGATCGGGGTCTCCCCCGGCGTGTAGTCACCCATGCGTCAGCCCTCGACCGATCCGGTGGTCCCGCCCGGCGCGTCGTCGAGCCCGAGCAGGTGCCCGAGCTTCTCCTGCTTCGTGCGTAGGTAGGCGAGGTTCTCCCCCGTAGGCTCGATCCGCAGCGGGACCCGGTCGACGATCTCCAGACCGTACCCCTCGAGGCCGCCGTACTTCGCGGGATTGTTGGTCATCAGCTGCATCTCGGTGACCCCGAGGTCGACGAGGATCTGCGACCCGATGCCGTACTCACGCGAGTCGGCGGCGAAGCCGAGCTCCTCGTTGGCCTCGACGGTGTCGCGCCCCTGGTCCTGGAGGCTGTAGGCGCGCATCTTGTGCCCGAGGCCGATCCCTCGGCCCTCGTGGCCGCGGAGGTAGACCAGGATGCCGCGGCCCGCCTCGGCGATGCTGGCCAGCGCCAGGTCGAGCTGCATGCCGCAGTCGCAGCGCATCGAGCCGAACACGTCGCCGGTCAGACACTCCGAGTGGACCCGCACGAGCACCGGCCCCCCGCCCCCGACCTCGCCGCAGACGAAGGCCATGTGCTCGACGTCGTCGAGGTGCGACCGGAACACGTAGGCCGTGAATTCCCCGTACTTCGTCGGGATGCGTGCCTCCGACACCCGGGTGATCAGCTTCTCGCGGTGACGCCGGTACCGGATGAGGTCGGCGATCGAGATCATCTGCAGGCCGTGCTCGGCGGCGAAGCCCTCGAGGTCGTCGAGGCGCTGCATGGTGCCGTCGTCGTTGACGACCTCGGCGAGGACCCCGGCCGGGGCCAGACCGGCGAGGCGGGCCAGGTCGACCGCCGCCTCGGTGTGGCCGGCCCGCTTGAGCACCCCACCCTCGCGGTAGCGCAGGGGGAAGATGTGCCCGGGCCGGGCGAGGTCCTCGGGCCGGGTCGCCGGATCGATGAGGGCGCGGATGGTGACGGCCCGGTCGGCGGCGCTGATGCCGGTGGAGGTCCCGGCGACGGCGTCGACCGAGACCGTGAACGCGGTGCGCTGCACCTCGGTGTTGTGGGCGACCATGAGCGGGAGCTGCAGTGCGTCGAGCCGGTCGCCGAGCATCGGCATGCAGATCACCCCGCTCGTGTGGCGGATCATGAACGCCATCGCCTCGGAGGTGGCCTGCTCGGCCGCCATGACGAGGTCGCCCTCATTCTCGCGGTCGGCGTCGTCGACGACGATGACGAGCTCGCCGCGTGCGATCGCCGCGATGGCGTTCTCGATCTGGGTGAACGGCATGGTCGCTACCGGTCCTTCGGGATGAGGAGGCGCTCGACGTGCTTGGCGATCATGTCGGCCTCGAGGTTGACGCGGTCGCCCGGTCGGCGGACGCCGAGCGTGGTGACCGCGAGCGTGTGGGGGATGCAGGCGACGCCGAACTCCGTGCCCTCAGGTGCGTCGTGGACGGTGGTGACGGTGAGGCTGGTGCCGTCGACGGTCACCGAGCCCTTCTCCACCAAGTAGCGGGCGATCGCGGCCGGGGCCCGCACCGCGATCCGGGTCGAGCCGTCGGGCAGGGGCGCGACCGCCGTGACCTCGCCGACCCCGTCGACGTGACCGAGGACGAGGTGCCCGCCGAGGCGGTCGCCGAGGCGCAGCGGGCGCTCGAGGTTGACGGGGTCACCGGGCGCGAGGCCCCCCAGCGTGGTGCGGTCGAGGGTCTCGATCTGGGCGTCGGCCGCCCACCAGTCGGCACCGAGCTCCACGACGGTGAGACAGCAGCCGTTGACCGCGATGGAATCGCCGATCCGGGCGTCGGCGAGGACCGCGGTGCAGGACAGCTCGAGCCGGGCTCCGCCCGCGCGCGGGACCACTGCCCGCACGACGCCCAGCTCCTCCACGATCCCGGTGAACATCAGGCCACCCCGGAGCCGGAGCCCACCGGCAGGTAGTCGAGGCGCACGTCGTCGCCGAGCACGGTGACCCGCTCCAGGTGCCACCGGGGCGCCGCGGCGATCGTCGGGGGTCCGGGCCAGTCGAGGCCGGCCTTGCCCTGGGTCCCCAGGGCCGTGGCGCCGACGTAGACGCAAAGCCGGTCGACCAGGCCCGCGGCGAGCAGGGCGCCGTGGAGCGCCGCGCCCCCCTCGACCATCGCCTGCAGGACGCCGAGGCCCCCGAGCACACCGAGGGTCGCGACGAGGTCGACCTTGCCGTCGACCGCGGGCACCGACTCGACCCGGGCCCCGGCCGCCGCCCACGCCGCGGCCGCGCCGGAATCGACGAGGTCGGTGGTCAGGACCAGGGTCGGGGCCGCCCCGTCGAACAGCGGGCCGTCGGCGGGCACCCGGCCGAGGGCGTCGAGCAGCACCCGCCAGGGCGGGGTGCCGGGCCCGGGCGGGCCGGCGTTGCGGACCGTGAGCGCGGGCCGGTCGGCCAGGGCGGTCCCCGGCCCGATGACCACGGCCTGGGAGTCGGCCCGCAGGTCGTGGGCGTCGGCCCGGGCCGCGGGGCCGGTGATCCACTGCGACGATCCGTCGACCGCCGCGGTCCGCCCGTCGATGCTGAGGGCGGTCTTGACCAGGCAGAACGACCGGCCGGTCCAGCGGTGGTGCAGGTAGGCGGCGAGCTGGGCCCCCACGGCGGGCGCGCCGGTCCCGACGGTGACCGGGACGCCGGCCTCGCGCAGCCGGGCGATGCCGCGCCCGGCGACCGCCGGGTCGGGGTCCTCGAGCGCCACCACCACCCGGCCGATCCCGGCCTCGAGCAGCGCCTCGGCGCACGGCGGGGTCCGACCGTGGTGGGCGCAGGGCTCGAGCGTCACGTAGGCGGTGGCGCCGCGGGCTGCGGCCCCGGCCCCGCGCAGGGCGGCCGCCTCGGCGTGATCACCGCCCGGAGGCGCGGTCGCCCCCTCCCCCACTACGGCGCCGTCGCGGACGACCACGCAACCGACGTGCGGGTTCGGCGCCGCGCGGCGCCGGGCCCCGGCGGCGAGCGCCACGGCCCGCTCCATCCAGTTCGCGTCGCTCTGCTCGTCGGGGCTCGCGGGCCGTTCGGTGTCCACCTGGTCTCCTCGCCGGCTGGTCTCCTCGCCGGACCGGACTCGGCCCCGGGCGACGGGCGCAGGCGACGACGGCAGGCGCGCGCGACACGCACCGGCCGGGCTCGCCCTCTCCCATCCGGACTGTCACCGTCGGCTCCGGACTCGCACCGGATCGACCCACGACTGGCGGCCGTGGGCTCGCGGGCTCCCCGGTCGGCCGGGAGTCGGCCTGGCCGCCGGGTGACCGCCGGTCGGGGTTTTCACCCTTCCCCGAGGGCTGGCTCGGTACCCGGAGGCTACCACCGGGCCCGACGACGGGTCCCGGGCGGGCGCGCCGGGTCAGTGGGGCCGGCCGCCCGCGAGCAGGTCGAGGATGTGGGGCACCGCGGGCAGCACGACCTCGAGGCACTCGAGCGCGCCCGACGACGACCCGGGGAGGTTGCAGACCAGGGCGGCACCGACCGTGCCGCACACGCCACGCGACAGCATCCCGAAGGTGCGCCCGTCGGCCCCCGAGGCCAGGCGCATCGCCTCGGCCAGACCGGGGGCCTCGCGCTCGAGCACGGCCCGGGTCCCCTCCGGGGTCAGGTCCCTGGGCCCGAAGCCGGTGCCCCCGGTGGTCACCACGAGCCCTGCGAACCCCGCCAGCAGGCCCCGCAGGGCGGCGGCGACCGCCTCGACCCCGTCGGCGGTCACCCGGTGGTCCACCACCGTGTAGCCCGCCTCGGCGAGGCGGGCCACCAGCGCGCGCCCGGAGCGGTCGTCGCGGACCCCCTCGGCCACGCCGTCGGAGACGGTGAGGACCTTGGCCGCCCGATCCGCGGGGGCGTCGACCACGGGCTCAGCCCGCCGCCGCGGCCCGGATGGCGGGCCGCGGCCACCGGGTCGGGGGCCCGGAACACCGCGCTCCCGGCGACGAGGATGTCGCAGCCCGCGTCCACGGCCAGCGGCGCGGTCGCGGTGTCGATGCCGCCGTCGATCTCGATCTCCACCGCCAGGCCCCGCGCGTCGATCTCGGCCCGGGCGGCGCGCACCTTCTCGAGCACCTCGGGGATGAACGCCTGCCCGCCCCAACCCGGGTTCACGCTCATCACCAGGAGGAGGTCGATCTCGTCGAGGTACGGCAGCACGGCGTCGACCGGGGTGGGCGGGTTGCAGACCAGGCCCACGCCGACGCCCAGGGTCCGCAGGCGGTCGAACAGCGGCCGCGGGTCCCCCAGCTCGACGTGGACGATGCACCGGTCGGCCCCCGCCTCGGCGAAGTCGTCGAGCAGCACCCCGGGGTTGTCGACCATGAGGTGGCAGTCGAGGAAGAGGTCGGTGTGGGGACGCAGCGACGCGACCACGGGCGGGCCGATGGTCAGGTTGGGCACGAAGTGGCCGTCCATGACGTCGACGTGGAGCAGGTCGGCGACCCCGGCGACCCGGGCGACCTCGTCGCCGAGGCGCGCGAAGTCGGCCGAGAGGATCGAGGGTGCGAGCTTCACGGCTACGACGCTACCCGCGGGTCGGGCCACCGCCGGGCCCGTCAGCGGCGACGCAGGACGCACACGAACATGCCGTCGGTCCCGGCGAGGTGCGGCCAGAGCACGGCGCCCGGGCCGAGGGGTCGCCAGGGATCGCCCGGCGGGGCCACGGGGGTGAAGCCGTCGAGGTTGGCGGTCGCCCACGCCGCGACCTCCACGGTCTCGGCCCGGGTGAGCGTGCAGACCGAGTACACGAGGAGCCCACCGGGCGCGACGGCCCCGGCCGCCGCGCCGAGCAGGTCCCGCTGGAGCGCGGCCAGGACCGGCACCGCCTCGGGGCGGGCCCGCCACCGGGCCTCGGCCCGGCGGCGCAGCACCCCCAGGCCGGAGCACGGTGCGTCGACGAGCACCCGGTCGCACGACCCGGGCCGCACCGGCGGGCGACGCCCGTCGGCGAGCACCGGCACCACCTCGGTGAGCCCGAGCCGGGCCGCCGCCGCTGCGACCAGGCGGAGCCGTCCGGCGTGGACGTCGGCAGCCACCACGGTGCCGCCGGGCGCCCGCTCGGCCGCGCCGGTGGCCTTGCCGCCGGGCGCAGCGGCGACGTCGAGGATGCGGCCGCCGGGCTGCGGGTCGAGCGCGGCGACCACGGCCTGGCTGGCCTGGTCCTGGGGGGTGGCCCGCCCCTCGGCGACGGCCGGCAGCACCGCGGGGTCACCGATCGCAGCCACCACCAGCGCTTCGGGGACCAGGGCGGCCGGGGTGACGCGTGCACCCGCCGCGGTGAGCTCGGCCCCGAGGTCGGCGGTGGTCGTGACGCGGGGGTTGGGCCGGAGGGTGACCGCAGCCGGCTCGTTGCCGGCCTCGAGCACCGCCGCGACCTCGGGCTCGGGCAACGAGCGCGTGAGCTCGTCGACGATCCAGTCGGGGTAGGACCAGCGGGCTCCGAGGTCGGCGGGGTCGAGCGCCTCCGGCCCGGCCGCCGCGACCGCACGGAGCACCGCGTTCACGAGCCCCCGCGCGCGCGGCGGCGCGGCCTCCACCGTCGCGCCCACCGCTGCGTGCGGCGCGACGCCGTCGAGCAGCTGGAACGCCCCGAGCCGCAAGGCGGCGCGCACCCGGGGCTCGAGCCGGTCCAGGGGCTGATGACAGCGGGGGCCGATCAGCGCGTCGAGCCGACGCTGCATCCGCACGGTCCCGAACACGAGGTGGGTCACGAAGGCGCGGTCGCGCGCGTCGAGGCCCGAGCCGCGCAGGCGCGCCGGCAGCAGCACGTGGGCGAAGGCGCCGTCCTCGACCCGGACCAGCACGTCGAGGGCCACGCTGCGCGCGTCCCTCACGCCGCGCACCCCCGTCGCGCGGTCACCGGTCCGCCGGACCGGACGTCCCGAGCCGCACCGATGCGCCCCGGAGCCCGGCCCGCCACGCCGTCGCCACCATCGGGGCCCGCCCCTCGGGCTGGACCTCGTCGAGCACCAGCAGTCCGGCCCCGGTCACCACCGCCCCGGCCGGCGTGACCGTCCCGGGCGGACCGGGCGGCCCAGCCGGCCCGTCGGCGGTCCCGACCGGCTCGGACCCGACCCGGGCCCGCAGCACCTTCAGGCGCCGGTCGCCCACGGTCGTCCAGGCCCCCGGGCGGGGGTTCCCGGCCCGGACCCGCCGGACCAGCTCCTCCGCGGGCCGCGACCAGTCGAGCGCGAACTCCTCGACCGTGCACTTCGCCGCGTGGGTCGCCTCCCCCACCTGGGGGCGGGGGGTCCACCCGGCGGGGTCGCCGAGGACCTCCACCAGCAGCGGCGTGCCCAGCGCGACCAAGCGCGCCCGCAGCGCACCCGCGGTCTCCTCCGGACCGATGGCCGTGGTCACCTCGGCGAGAACGGGCCCGGTGTCCATGCCCTCGTCGAGGGCCATCACGCACACGCCGGTCTCGTCGTCGCCGGCCAGGATCGCCCGCTCCACCGGGGCCGCGCCCCGCCAGCGGGGCAGCCGCGAGAAGTGCAGGTTCACGAACCCGAGGCGACCCGTCGCCAGCACCGCCGGCGGGAGCAGCTGGCCGAAGGCGACCACCACCCCGGCGTCGAGCCCGAGGTCGGCCAGCTCGGCGGCGCACTCCCGGGCGCGCGCCGGGGTCCGGACCGGGAGCCCGAGCGCCTCGGCCGCGGCGCGCACCGGACTCGGCGTCGTCGCCGACCCGCGGCCCCGCCGCCGGTCGGGTTGGGTGACCACGCAGGCGACGTCGTGCCCGGCGGCCACCACCGCCTCGAGCGGGGGGACGGCCTCGACCGGGGTCCCGAAGTAGGCGAGTCGCACGACCGGCCGCGAGCCGGTCAGCGTCCGTCGGTGCCGGGCACCGCCGCCAGGGCGTCGCGGCGGCGCAGCTCGCGCAGCGCCGCGGTGCGCGCCTCGGGATCGAGCCGGTCGATGGCGAGCACGCCGTCGAGGTGGTCGATCTCGTGCATCAGCATCCGACCGAAGTAGTCGTCGCCCCCTTCGAACACCACCTCGTTGCCGTCGAGGTCGAGGCCCCGCACGGTGACGAACGCCGGGCGCACGACCTCGAGCCGGAGCCCGGGCAGCGACAGGCAGCCCTCCTCGAACACCATCTCGCCGGAGGACTCCACGATCTCGGGGTTGATCAGCACGTCGGGGACGTCGTCGTCGCCGAGGTAGGTGAAGAAGCGCTGCGGGATGCCGACCTGGGGCGCCGCGAGGCCGCCGCCGACGGCCCGGTGCATGGTCTCGATCATGGCGTCGACGGTGCGCGCCAACGCGCCGTCGATCTCGGTGACCTCGCGGGCGCGCAGGCGCAGGACCGGGTCGCCGAGGGTGCGAACCACGAATGCGTCCATGAGGCGAGCGTACCCGTCGTCACACCCGGGCCGGATCGACCGCGACGCGCAGACGCCCGCGGGCCCGGGCCGGTCCGAGGTCGGCGGCGGCGATGCCGTCGGCCAGCGCGTCCGGGGTGGCGGCCCGCACCAGGGCCGGGCCGGTGTCGCCACCCACGACCGTGAGCCCGGCGGCCCGGAGCGCGTCCGCGGCGACGGTGACCGCGGCGGCGACGCCCGAGACCTCGGCGACCGCGCCGAACGGCGGATAGGCCAGCGTGCGCCGGATCTCGGTCTCGGCGGCCAGGAAGCCCTCGGGGTCCCCGGTCGCGGCCACCGCGAGCACCGGGTGGTCGGGCATCCGGGTCTGGACCACCAGGCGCCCGCCCCGCGACCGGTCGCCGAGCAGCCGGGCGGCCCGGACGAGGAGCCACAGGGCCTGCTCGTGGGCCCGGTACCGCAGCGCGCACAGCTCCTCGTCGAACGTCGGGAACGCCACGAGGCGCACCGGGGGCGCACTCCCCCGCGCCACCCGGTGCAGGACCGCCTCGGTCCCGACCAGCACCGGCGCCGCGCCGAGGTCCTCCGTCTCGGCGTCGACGTCGGTCACCACCGTGCGCGGCACCAGCGCGGCGACCTCGTCGCGGACCGCGTGCACCCCCGGCCGCACCGCCCGGATGCTCGTGGCCCCGCACGCGGCGCACACGGGCGGCCGGGTCGTGCCGCACCGGCCGCACTCGAGCTGCACGTCGGGCTGGGCCAGCGCGGCGCCGCACACCTCGCACCGGGCCAGGGTCGCGCAGGCGCGGCACACGAGCAGGCGGGCCCGGCCGCGCCGGTTCACCACCACGAGGGCCCGGCCGTCGGCGTCGACGGCCCGGCGCACGGCGGCGCCGAGGCCCTCGCCCGCGACCCCCGCCCGGGGCGGCTCGTCGCGCAGGTCGACGACGTCGAGCACCGGCCACCCCCGCCGCAGCGTGCGGACCGGCGGCGTCACCCGCACCGCGCCGGGGAGGGCCGCCGCCTCGGGACCCGGGACCGGGCTCACGAGCGTCACGACCGCGCCCGCCCGCCGGGCCCGCTCGAGCGCGACGTCGCGGGCGTGCCAGGTCGGCGCCCGCTCCTCCTGGTAGGCCTCGTCGCGCTCGTCGAGCACGACGACGGCGGCCAGGTCCGGGATGGGCAGCCACACGGCGGCCCGTCCCCCCACCACGACCTGGGCGCCCCGGCGGGCGGCCGCCCACACCTGGGTCCGGGCCCGGTCGGTCAGCGCGCTGTGGTGGTGCAGCACCGTCCGCCCGGTGCGGGCGACCGCGCGCACCAGGGGCGCGGCCCCGGCCGGCTCGGGCACGAGGACCAGGGTCGTGCCCTCGGGCGCGCACGCCGACAGCACCAGCTCCCGGCGGTCGAGCGCCGGGGGCCACGTCACGACCCGCACCGGCGCCTGCGGCCACGGGCCGCCGAGGTCGGTGGGCGGCGCGACCACGGGGTGGAGGGCGGCGGCGGGCTCGACCGGGTCCGTGGGGGTGACGACGTTCGGGGGCGACGCCGCCCGCAGGAACGCAGTGTCGGGCCCGGCCCACCGCCGCGCCGCCCACCGGGCCAGGTCCACGACCGGGGCCGGCGGCCCGGCCGACACGACCCGGTGCACGGCGACCAGCCGGGCGACCGGCGTCGCCGGGGTCACCCCGTCGGCCACGACCCAGCCCCGCACCCGCCGCCCGTGCAGCGGGACGCGCACCACCGTCCCCACCCCGATCGGGTCGGTGAGGGACTCGGGCACCAGGTAGTCGAACTCCCGGGTCACCGCGGGGACGTCGGGTCGGACCCGGCACACCCTCATCCGGTCCTCACCGTCGTCCCCCGGTGTCGTGGTCCGCGCGCGGCGGTGATGGCGTCAGGCCAAGGACTCGGCGGCCCGGCGCAGCTCGGCGGCGGCCTCGGTCGACTCCCAGGTGAACGTGGGCTCGTTGCGCCCGAAGTGCCCGTAGGCCGAGGTGCGCCGGAAGATCGGGCGCCGCAGCTGGAGGCGATCGATGATCGCCGCGGGCCGCAGGTCGAAGAGCTCCTGCACCAGCGCCGGGAGCTTCTCCGGGTCGATCTCGGAGGTCCCGAAGGTCTCGACCATCACCGACACCGGCCGGGCCACGCCGATCGCGTACGCCACCTGCACCTCGCAGCGCTCGGCGATGCCGGCCGCGACCACGTTCTTGGCGACGTGGCGCACGGCGTAGGCCGCCGACCGGTCGACCTTCGTCGGGTCCTTGCCCGAGAACGCGCCTCCGCCGTGACGGGCCATGCCGCCGTAGGTGTCGACGATGATCTTGCGGCCGGTGAGCCCGCAGTCGGCGTGCGGCCCGCCCTTCTCGAACGCCCCGGTCGGGTTGACCAGCACCCGGAAGTCGTCGTCGGCGAACTGCTCGGGCAGGGTCGGACGGATCACGTGCTCGATCAGGTCGGGCGCCATGATCGAGTCGCGGTCGATGCCGGGCCCGTGCTGGGTCGAGATCAGCACGGTGTCGAGCCGGACCGGGCGACCGTCGACGTACTCGATGCTCACCTGGGTCTTGCCGTCGGGGCGCAGGTACGGCAGCGTGCCGCTCTTGCGGACCTCGGTGAGTCGGTGGGCGAGGCGGTGGGCCAGCCAGATCGGCATGGGCATGAGGTCGGCGGTGTCGTCGCACGCGTACCCGAACATCATCCCCTGGTCACCGGCGCCGGTCTCGTCGAGGGCGTCGCCCACGCCGTCGCGGACCTCGGCCGCCTTGTCGACGCCCATCGCGATGTCGGTCGACTGCTCGCCGATCGAGGTGATCACGCCACACGTGTTGCCGTCGAAGCCGAACGACTCGCGGTCGTAGCCGATGCCGCACACCGTGTCACGCACGATGCGGGGGATGTCGACGTACTGCGTGGTGGAGAACTCGCCCGCGACCACCACCAGTCCCGTGGTGGCCATCGTCTCGCAGGCCACCCGGCTCAT
>VGBI01000048.1 GCA_016870595.1 Actinomycetota bacterium | reverse complement strand
CGCTGGCCCGGGTGAACGACCACTGCGTCCCGCCCTCGAACTCGATGCCGAGGTTGAGCCCGCCGAGCACGAGGAACAGCAGGGAGATGACGAGCGCGGTGCCCGAGACCACGGCCCAGCGCCACGACCGGTCCATGAACTGGTAGTTCGTCGTCTCGTGGTAGAGGTCGGCGAACCGGTGCCGCCGACCGCCGGGGCCGGGCTGGTCCGGATCGACCGCCACGGTGCGCTCGAGCTCGCTCACGCCGTCCCCCCGCTCACGCCACGGCCTCCGGGGCGTCGAGCCCGGCCGCGATCCCGAGGGGGCGGGTCCGCACGAGGCGGGAGTTGCGCGCCATCAGCGACACCACCGGGTGCATGAAGAAGTAGGCCACCACGACGTCGAGGATGGTCGACAGGCCGAGGAAGAAGGCGAAGCCCCGGACCGACCCAACGGCGAGGAGGAACAGGATCGCGGCCCCGAGGAACGACACGAAGTTGGCGGCGAGGATGGTGCGCAGTGAGCGGGTGAAGCCCCGGTCGGCCGAGGTGCGCACGGTGCGGCCGGAGCGGACCTCGTCCTTGAGGCGCTCGAAATACACGACGTAGCTGTCGACGGTGACGCCGATCGAGACCACCAGGCCGGTCACCCCGGCCAGGGTCAGGACCGGGCGACCGCTCCCACCGAGGAACCCGAGCAGCAGCTCGCCCACCACCGACGTGATGACCACGAGGAGCAGCGCGGCACTGAGCATGATCCCGCAGATCACGACCAGCCCCAGGATCCGGTAGTAGACGACCATGTACAGCGACACCAGCAGGAGGCCGATGATCCCGGCGATGATCCCGGCCCGGAGCTGGTCCTTGCCCAGGGTGGGCGAGACGTCCTGGACCGTGAGCTCCTCGAGCTGGACCGGCAACGCGCCGTAGTTGATGAGCTGGGCGAGGTCCTCGGCCTCGGGGGCGGTGAAGTTCCCGGTGATCGACACGTCGCCGTCGAAGTTCGGGCTCTGGAACGCGGGGTTCGACTGCACGATACCGTCGAGCACGATCGCGACCTGGTCGGTCGGGGGCGCCTGACCGTAGGACTGCGCGGCCAATGCGTTGAACTTGGCCAGCCCCTCGTCGCCGAGGGTCATGAGGACCAGGTACTGGTTCTGGAACCGGGCCCGGGCCTTGTCGACGAGGTCGCCGGTCAGGACGGTCGGCCCGAGCAGGAGCCGACCCGGCCTGGTGCCGTCCTCGGCCCGCAGGGGCAGCACGACGCAGGCGTCGCGGGTGTCGTCGGCCCGGTTGGTGGTCGGCACCTTCGCGAGCGCCTGGATCGCGGCGGCGTCGCACGCGGCGATCGCGGCCCGCGCCGCGGCCTCGTCGGGTGGGGCGGTGGTCGTGGTGGTGGGGGTCTCCTCGGCCGGCGCCGTGGTGCCGGGCCCGGTGGTCGGGGGCGTGGTGGTGGCGGTCGGGCGCGAGCTCTCGCTCGCGGGGGCGAGGGTGGCCAGGACCGGTCGGAAGCGGAGCTCGGCGGTGCGACCGACCAGGCGGCGGGCCTTGTTCCGGTCCTCCACCCCGGGCAGGTCGACGACGATGTTGCCGCCCTGACGGCTGATCTCGGGCTCGGCGACCCCGAGGCCGTCGACCCGGCTGCGGATGATGTCGACGGCGACGTCGATCGAGCCCGGCTTGACCTCCCCCACCGGCTGCAGCACCACCGAGATGCCACCCTGGAGGTCGAGGCCGAGGATCGGGGCGTTGCCCTGGACCAGGGTGATCCCGACCAGGACCGCGACCACGGCCAGGAAGCCGAGCAGCTTCGCCCGGAGGCGCCCCGCACTCACGGACGCCTCAGGCCCCCGCGCCGTCGCCGGTGGTGTCGTCGGTCCCCGGGTCGGCGGCGTCTTCGGTGATGCGCTGCGCCACCGCCCCCCGGGCGACCTTCAGCACCGTCCCGGGCGCGACCTCGAGGTCGAGCGTCTCCTCGGCCAGGCCGACGACGGTGCCGTACACGCCACCACTCGTGACGATCTCGTCACCCACGCCCACCGTGGCGATCATCTGGCGGCGCAGCATCTGCTGGCGCCGCTGGGGCCGCACGATCAGGAGGTAGAAGGCGGCGACCAGGACCACCAGGTAGATCGCGATGACCACGGGACACGTCCGGTTCGGGGAGGGCGACGGAGCGGAGCGGCGCGCACCGGGAGGGCGCCGGGTGATGCTAGCGAGGCCTCAGGCGTCGAACAGGTTCGGCCCCGCCGGGTCGGGCGGGGCGAGCCCGAGGTGCTCGTAGGCCGCCGCGGTGGCGACCCGGCCCCGGGGTGTGCGCCGCAGCAGCCCGCACTTGAGCAGGAACGGCTCGTAGACGTCCTCGAGGGTGTCGGGCTCCTCCCCCACCGACACCGCCAGGGTGCCGAGACCGACCGGGTGCCCGGCGAAGGTCCGGCAGAGCGCCCCGAGGATGGCCCGGTCCACCTTGTCGAGCCCGAGGGCGTCGACGTCGAACAGCCTGAGCGCATCGCGTGCGACCGGCCCGCTCACCGTGCCGTCGGCCCGGACCTCGGCGAAGTCGCGGACCCGGCGCAGCAGGCGGTTGGCGATGCGGGGCGTGCCCCGGGAGCGACGGGCGATCTCGCCCGCGCCGGTCGGATCGGTGCGGACCCCGAGGATCCCCGCGGCCCGCTCGACGATGGTGACGAGGTCGTCGTCGTCGTAGTAGTCGAGTCGGGTCACGAAGCCGAAGCGGTCGCGCAGGGGCCCCGCGATCATGCCGCTGCGCGTGGTTGCGCCGACGAGCGTGAAACGGGGCAGGTCGAGGCGGATGGAGCGCGCGGTCGGGCCCTTGCCGATGACGATGTCGAGCTGGAAGTCCTCCATCGCCGGGTAGAGGACCTCCTCCACCGCGCGGGGCAGGCGGTGGATCTCGTCGATGAAGAGCACGTCGCCGTCGTCGAGGTTGGTGAGGATCGCCGCGAGGTCGCCGGCCCGCTCGAGCGCCGGGCCGCTCGTGATGCGGCAGGCCACCTCCATCTCGGCTGCGACGATGCCGGCCAGGGTCGTCTTGCCCAGGCCGGGCGGGCCCGCGAACAGCAGGTGGTCGACCGCCTGGCCCCGGTTGCGGGCGGCGCCGAGCATGATCTCGAGGTGCTCGCGCAGCCGGGGCTGCCCGACGAACTCGGCGAGGCGGCGCGGGCGCAGCGTGGTCTCGTCGGCCACCTCGGTCGGATCGGTCGGGTCGGCGTCGGCCCGGAGCAGCTCGTCACGCGCCACCGGTCGTCACCCCCGTCGCCGTCATCGGCTCACGGCCAGCAGCCGCAGCGCCTCGCGCAGGAGGTCCTCGACCGCGCCCTCGTCGGGCAACTGCGCCATCACCGCCCGCACCTCGTCGGTCCCGTACCCGAGGCCGGTGAGCGCGTCGCGGACCTCGGCCCGGGCCGGGGCGACGCCGCCACCCGGACCCTCGGCGAGATCGGCCTCGGGGAGATCGAGGCGGGCCTTGAGGTCGACCACCAGGCGCTGCGCGGTCCGCTTACCGACCCCGGGCACGAGGGTCAGGGCGTCGAGGTCGTCCTCGAGCAGGGCCCGGCGCAGCGATCCCGGTCCGTGGACCGAGAGGATCGCGAGGGCGAGCTTGGGTCCGACCCCCGACGCCCCGAGCAGCACCTCGAACGTGTCGCGCTCGTCGCGGGTGGGGAAGCCGTAGAGCACCATTGCGTCCTCGCGCACGTGGAGATGGGTGCACAGCGTCGTCGGCTCCCCGGGCGTGAGCGCGACGAGCGCGCCGGCCGGCACCAGGACCCGGTACCCGACGCCACCGACGTCGAGCACCACCTCGCCCCCCGGGTGCCGCTCGGCGACGGTGCCCCGCAGCGAGCCGATCACCGGTTCGCCTCACGCGCGAGCGCGGCGGCGACCGCCCGCCCGAGCCCGTCGGGACCCCCCACCCCGGCGGCGTCGGCGGCGCCGGCCGCGGTCGTGATCCGGGCCGCCCACAGGTGGCACACCGCGAGCGCGAGGGCGTCGGCGGCGTCGGGGGGCTTCGGGGGGGCATCGAGCCCGCAGAGGCGCGCCACCATCGACTGCACCTGGCCCTTCTCGGCCCCACCGTGACCGGTGACCGCGAGCTTGACCTCGTTCGGGCTGTAGTGGGTCACCGGGATCGACCGGCGGGCCGCCGCGGCCAGGGCGAGCCCGCTGGCCATCCCCACCGCGATCGCGGTGCGGGCGTTGACCTGGAACAGCACCCGCTCCACCGCCACCGCGGCCGGGCGGACCTCGTCGAGGAGGTCGTCGAGGTCGTCGGCCAGGAGGGCCAGGCGCTCGGGCAGGTCGAGCTCGGGCGGGGTGCGCAGGACGCCGAAGGCCACGGGCACGAGGCTGCTCCCGGCACGGCGGACCACCCCGTACCCGCAGCGGGAGAGGCCGGGGTCGATCCCGAGGACGGCGTCGAACACGAGTTCGATCCTACGGGGGGCGCCACGAACTGCGGCGGACCCGGGCTACCGGCTCGTCGACGACCGGTAGCGCCGGACCGAGAGGGTCGCGAACACCACGGTGATCCCGGCCGCCCAGGCCAGCGCGAGCCACGGGTCGCTCCCGGGGTCACGCCCGTTGTAGAGGGCTCGGCCCGCGTCGGTGACGATCGTGACCGGGTTGTACCGGGCGACGGGCTGGAGCCACCCGGGCATGTTCTCCGGCGCGACGAACGCCGACGAGAGGAACGTGGCCACGAACATCCAGAGGAACGCGATGGAGTTCACGGCTTCGGTCGAGCGGGCGACCAGCCCGGTGTAGGCCTGGATCCAGCTGAAGGCGTAGGCGAACACGAAGAGCAACGCCGTCGCTGCGATCGCGGCCGGGACCGAGCCCTCGATGCGGAAGCCCACCACGAACGCGACGACGAGCATCGCGGTGAACGACAGTGCGTTGCGCACGACGTCGCTCATGGTGCGGCCGATCAGGACTGCGCCGGGCGCCATGGGGAGCGACCGCAGGCGATCGACCAGGCCCCGGCTCAGGTCCTCGGCGATGCCGAGCCCGGTGTAGATCGAACCGAACAGCACCGTCTGGGCGAAGATCCCGGGAACCACGTACTGCTCGTAGCTGCGGTAGCCCGGCACCACGATCGAGCCGCCGAACACGTACACGAACAGCACGACGAACATCACCGGCTGCAGTGCAGCGAACACGAGGAGCTCGGGGTTGCGGGGCAGGGCCCGGAGGTGGCGCAGCGCCTCGGTCCAGCTGTCGCGCACCGCCCACCACGGCCCCCCGGGCGGGTCGGCGTCGTCCGGTCGGCTCACGGCTCCCCCTCGGCGTCGGCAGCCGCTGCGTGCCCCGTGAGCGCGAAGAACACGTCGTCGAGGGTCGAGCTCCGCACCCCCACGTCGACCAGGGCGATCCCGGCCGCGTCGAGGCGGCGGACGACGTCGGGGACGACGCCCCGGGTGTCGCGCACCGGCACCACCACGCGCCGGCCGTCGGGGTCGAGGTGCGCCGCCCCGACCGCGAGCGCGCCGAGCGCCGGCGCCACCCGGTCACGGTCGTCGGCGCGCGCGCACACGACCTCGATCTGCTCGCCCCCCACCCGCCGCTTGAGGTCGGTCGGCGTCCCCCGTTCGATCACCGTGCCGTGGTCGATCACCGCGACCTCGTGGGCGAGGCGGTCGGCCTCGTCGAGGTACTGGGTGGTCAGCAGCACGGTCATCCCCCCGGCGACCAGCTCGTCGACGAGGTCCCACATCACCGAGCGGCTGCGCGGGTCGAGCCCGGTGGTCGGCTCGTCGAGGAACAGCACCGACGGGCGGCCCACGAGGCTCATGGCGATGTCCAGGCGCCGGCGCATGCCTCCCGAGTAGGTCCCGCAGACCCGGCGCCCGGCATCGGTCAGGTCGAAGCGGTCGAGCATCTCGTCGGCCCGCCGGCGGGCCTCACGGGTGGGCAGGTGGAACAGCCTCCCGACGTGGACGAGGTTCTCGGCGCCGGTGAGGCGCTCGTCGACCGCGGCGTACTGGCCGGTGAGGCCGATGCGGGCCCGGGCCCGGCGCGGCTCGGCCACCACGTCGATGCCGTCGATCACGGCCGTGCCCCGGTCGGGCACGAGGAGGGTGGTCAGGATCCGCACCGCCGTGGTCTTGCCCGCCCCGTTGGGCCCGAGCAGCCCGAGGACGCTCCCCCGCTCGACCGTGAGGTCCACGCCCCGCAGCGCCTCGGTCGGACCGAACCGCTTGGCGAGGCCGCGCGCGACGACGGCCGGTCCCGCGGTCGTGCTCACGGGCGGTAGTAGCCGTAGAGGTCCACCACGAGGTTGGGGCAGCCGTTGTTGGTGAAGCCACGGATGGTGCCGTCGGTGCCGATCTTCACCGACGCGAGGTTCGACACCACCTGCCCGGCGAGGAAATTCAACGTCGACGTCTGGGGCATCGTCGCCGCGCCCGGCCACACCGTGAGGTACCCCGCGACGGTGGGCAGGACCGCGGTCACGTTGACCACGACGGCGTCGGCGTCGGTCGGGACCCCGAAGAACCCGGCGAAGGGCACCGCGCCCCCGCCCGCCCCGAGGCAGATGCCGCCGTAGCGGGAGTCGAGCACGCGCGTCGGACTGATCGCCACGAACCCGCCCGCGCCGGGCTCGCCTCCGGCGAAGTAGCCGAGGACGTCGACGGCGGCGCGCGGGCAGCCGAAGCTCGAGTACAGCTGCACCGCGCCGCCGGCGCCGAGCTTCACCTGGACCTGGTTCGCGAGGGTCTGGCCCGCCGCGTAGTTGATGGTGGCGGCGAGCGGCATCGCCTCGCCCGCAGGCCAGGCGCGGGCGAACCCGGCCCCACCCGGACCGGCGACCGTGACGTTCACCACCACCGCCGACGCGTCGCCGGGGATGCCGTACTGCCCGGCGAGCGCCACGGTGCGCCCGGCCGAGCTGAGGCAGCCGGGGTCGGTGTCGAGGACCCGGACCGGGGTGAGTCCGGCGAAGCCACCGGGCCCGGTCGCCCCGCCGGCGAACCAGCCGGTCACGTCGACCACGACGTTGGGGCACGTGCCCGGCTGCGCCTGGATCGCCACGGCCCCGCCCGCGCCCAGCTTCGTGGTCACGACGTTGGCCACGACCTGGCCCGACGCGAAGTTCAGGTTGGAGTGGCCCGGCCAGCCGCTCCCGGCCGGCCACACCGCGACGTAGCCCCCCGGGCCGGCGGGGGCGACCACGGTCACGTTGAGGACGACCGCCGACGCGTCGGCGGGCACCCCGAAGTTCCCGCCCAGGGTCAGGATCCGGGGGGTGGCGCCGACGCAGGGGCCGGCGCTGCGGGTGTCGAGGGCCCGGACCGGGGTGAGGCCGGTGAACCCGCCACCCACCGCCAGGGCGTCGGCCCCCGGGGAGGCGACCCGGGGACCCGCTCCGGGGGGTCCACCGCTCGCGGCGGCTGCAACCACGAGCGCGCCCACGAGGGTGACGACGCCGAGGCGCACCCGTCGGCGGCGACCCATCCGGATCATCCGCCCCGTCCGCCCCACGAGCCCCGGACGTTGCTTCGTCCCCTCGGTGCGCTCCGGCTCCATCGGGCCACGATACCCACGCCGTCGCGGCGCGCCGGGGCAGGCCCGGGCGTGCCCCGGACCGCTACCGGAACAGGCGGCGCAGCAGCCAGAGCAGGACGACGAGGCCGCCGACCCCGGCCAGCACCGGGACGAGGCGCTTCGCGACTGCGCCCCCGGCGGCGTCCATGAGGTCGACGGGGGCGACCTCGGGGGCGTCGATGCGCCGGATCCCGTCCGGCGTGCCCGTGGCGGTCGCCGTGCCGTTCGTCCCGGTCCCCGCGGCCGAGGGTGCGCCCGGAGCCGCCGGGGACTTCGCGGTCGGGGCCGCGTCCGCCGACGGGCTCCCGCTGAGCACGTCGGCCTCCAGCGAGGCCACGAACTGGGCGAGGAGCTTGGCCGAGACGTCGGCCATGACGCCCCGCCCGAACTGGGCGACCTTGCCGGTGATGTTGAGGTCGGTGTCGACGCCCACGGTCGTGCCGGTGCCGTCCTCGGCCAGGGTCACCGTCACGGTGGCCGACGCGTTGCCCTGGCCGCGGGTGTCGCGCCCCTCGCCCTTCAGCACGATGCGACGGGCGGCCTCGTCGGCCTCCACGATGCGGGCGGCGCCCTTGTACTGGGCGGTGATGGGCCCGACCTTGACCTTCACGACGCCCCGGTACTCGTCGCCCTCGATCTCCTGGAGCTGGGCCCCGGGCATGCACGGGGCGATGCGCTCGACGTCGAGCAGGACGCGCCAGGCCTCGTCGATGGGCACGTCGACCCGGAACTGGTCCTCGATCTTCATGATGTCTCCGTGTTCGGGCCGGGCGGAGCGGACGAGCCGAGCGGCCGGGGATCGGTGGCACCGAGCGCCACCAGGTCATTGAGCGTATCGACATCGGCGGGGTCGCCGGTACCCGTGCAGTCGACCTCGACCACCGGGACCCGGCCCATCAGCTGGCGAGCCCCCTCGTCACCGGTCAGGGTGCGGACCTCGGCCCACCGGGCGCGCGGCACCAGCACCGGGTTGCCCCGCCGGCCCGCGTAGGTGGCCACCATCAACGCGTCGCCCGCGTCCCCCCCGGCGTCGGCGGCGGCGACCAGGCGCCGGTAGGCCGCCGCCCCGATCCGGGGCTGGTCGGCGAGGCCCACGCAGGCGGCGGTGACCTCCGGGTCGGTCTCGAGGGCGGCGATCCCGGCCCGCACGCTCGCACTGATGCCGTCGGCCCAGTCGGGCGCGACCACGACCCGCACGTCGGCCGGCGCGCGCGCCGCGACCGCGGCCGCGGCGTGGCCGACCACGAGCACCACGGGCGCGCACCCGCTCTCCCGGGCCGCGTCGATCGCCCAGTCGACGAGCGGTCGCCCCCCGAGCTCCACGAGCGGCTTGGGCGCCGCCGAGGCGAGGCGCGACCCGCGGCCCGCGGCGAGGACGATCGCCGCGGTCGTCACGCGCCGGTCAGAGCCCGGCCGCCTCGAGGGCGCGCCGGACGAGCACGCGGGCGAGGTGCTCGCGGTACTCGGACGAGCCGTTGAGGTCGGCGGGCGCCTCGGTCCCTTCGGCCGCCACCGCGGCCGCGTCGGCCGCCGACGCGCCGGCCGCCAGGGCCGCCTCGACCGCCCGGGCCCGCACCGGGGTGGCACCCATGTTCACGAGCGCCACCCGCGTGCTGCCGTTGCGCACGGCGAGGGCGCCGACGATGGCCCAGTCCTGGGCCCGCCGGTTGAACTTCTGGTAGTTCCAGCCCCCGGCCGCCTTCGGCACCTGGATCTCGGTGAGGAGCTCGTCGGGCGCCAGCGCGGTCTCGAGGAAGCCGTGGAAGAAGTCGGCCGCGGGGATGGCGCGCGTGCCGCCCGAGCCCCGGGCCACCAGCGTGGCGTCGAGCGCGAGCAGGACGGCCGGGAGGTCGGACGCCGGGTCGCCGTGGGCGACCGAGCCCCCGAGGGTGCCGCGGTGGCGGACCTGGTTGTCGCCGACCTCGGCGGCCACGCCCCGCAACGCCGGGCAGGCGGTGGCGAGGAGGTCGCTCGTCTCGAGGTCGCGGTGGCGGGTGAGCGCGCCGATCGCGACGTGGTCGCCGCCGTCGCGCACGTACGAGAGGTCGGTGACCCGGCCGAGGTCGACCAGCACGGTCGGGGTCGCGAGCCGCAGCTTCATCAACGGGATCAGCGACATGCCCCCGGCCAGGAGCTTGGCGTCGTCGCCGTGCTCGGCGAGCGCGGCGATCGCAGCATCGGCCGAGTCGGCCCGCACGTACTCGAACGCGGCGGGGATCACCGGGCCCCCTGGAGCTTCTTCGCCGCCGACAGCACGGCCTGGACGATGTTGTGGTAGCCGGTGCAGCGGCAGAGGTTGCCCTCGAGGCCGAGGCGGACCTCCCGCTCGGTCGGGTCGGGGTTCTCGGCGAGGAAGCCGGCGGCGGCCATGACCATCCCGGCGGTGCAGAACCCGCACTGCAGGCCGTGCTCCTCGTGGAAGGCCTGCTGGACCGCGTGCATCTCGTCGCTGGAGGGCGCCAGCCCCTCGATGGTGGTGACGGTGCCGCCGTCGGCCTGGGCCGCGAACATCGTGCAGGACTTCACCGACTCGCCGTCGAACAGCACCGTGCAGGCGCCGCACGACGACGTGTCGCAGCCGATCTTGGTCCCGGTCAGCCCGCTGGCCTCGCGCAGGTACTGCACCAGGAGCGTGCGGGGCTCGACGTCGTGGGTCTGGGCGACCCCGTTGACGGTGATGGAGATCTGCACGGGAACCTCGGATCGAGTCGTCGGCGGACGGCCGCACTCTATCCCCGGGGGGCCGGTCCGGGCGCGGTCCGGACCCGGTCCGCCGGAGCGGGTGGCTGGGCCGCGGGGACCGGACCCCGGTCCGACCTAGAGCACCGCGGCCAGGACGTCGTCGGGGATGTCGAAGTTGGCGTAGACGTTCTGGACGTCGTCGTGGTCCTCGAGCGCGTCCACCACCCGGAGCACCGACTTGGCCGCGGCCTCGTCGGGCAGGGGCACCGTGCTGCTGGGCAACATGGTCAGGTCGGCGCTCTGCACCGCGATGCCGGCGTCGTCGAGGGCGGTGCGCACGGCGTGGAGGTCGGTCGGTCCGGTGGTCACCTGCCAGGTGTCGCCGGCGTCGGCGATGTCCTCGGCCCCGGCGTCGAGCGCCGCCGTCATGAGGTCGTCCTCGGTCGTCGCGCCGACGCCCACCAGGATCAGGCCCTTGCGCTCGAACTGCCAAGCGACCGATCCCGGCTCGGCGATGGAGCCGCCGTTGCGGTTGAAGATGTTCTTCACCTCGGCCGTGGTGCGGTTCCGGTTGTCGGTGAGGCACTCGACGTAGACGGCGACCCCGTTGGTGGCGTAGCCCTCGTACGACACCGCTTCGTAGCGCTTGCCCTCGAGCTCGCCGGTCCCCCGCTTGATCGCCCGCTCGATCTTGTCGACCGGCACCGAGCTGTCGCGCGCCTTCTGGATCATCGTCCGCAGGGTGGCGTTGGCCTCGGGGTCACCCCCGCCCTCACGCGCCGCGACCTCGATCTGGCGGGTCAGCCGGGCGAACAGCTTGGCCCGGGCCTGGTCGGCCGCGCCCTTCTTGTGCTTGATCGAGTGCCACTTGGAGTGTCCGCTCATCGTGTCTCCCGGATGGTCGGTCAGGCCGCGCGGGCGGCATGGAGGAACTGCTCGTGGATGCGCAGGTCGCCGGCGAGCTCGGGGTGGAAGGTGGCACCCCAGCGCACACCTTCGCGGACCAGGACGGGGCGGCCCCCGTGCTCGGCCAGGACCGTGACGCCGGGACCCACGGCCTCGACGACCGGGGCCCGGATGAACACGCCCGGGAACTCCGGCGCGCCGACGACGTCGAGCGTGGTCTCGAACGACTCCTGCTGACGGCCGTAGCCGTTGCGACGCACGGTGACGTCGAGCACCCCGAAGGACTCCTGCTCGGGCAGGCCGTCGAGGATCGTCGTCGCGCACAGGATGAGGCCGGCGCAGGTCCCGAGCACGGGCAGGCCGTCGTGGAGGCGGGCCGCCAGGGGGTCGTGGAGGCCGGAGGTCCGCAGGAGCCGCGTCATGGTCGTCGACTCGCCGCCCGGGATGATCAGGGCCTCGCAGGCGTCGAGGTGCTCGGGGCCGCGCACCTCGGTCACGGTCGTGCCGAGGGCCTCACAGACCTCGCGCTGCTCGCGGAACGCCCCCTGCAGGGCCAGCACGCCGACCTTCACGGCCTGGGGGCCTCTCGGCGGTGATCACCAGCCGCGCTCGGAGAGCTTGACCTCGAGGGTCTCGATCCCGTCACCCCGCATGGCGGCGGGCAGGCCGGTCGAGACCTTGGCCACGATCGACGGGTCCTGGTAGTGGGTCGTGGCCTCCACGATCGCCTTGGCCATCATCTCGGGCGCCTCGCTCTTGAAAATGCCGCTCCCCACGAACACGGCCTGGGCACCCAGCTGCATCGCGAGGGAGGCGTCGGCCGGGGTGGCGATCCCCCCGGCGCAGAACAGCGGGACGGGCAGCTCGCCGCACGCCGCGACCTCCTGCACCAGCGCCTTGGGGACCCGCATCTCGCGTGCCGCCGCCTTCAGGTCCTTGGGCGTGGCCGCCCCGAGGCCCTCGATCGCACCGAAGATGGCGCGGAGGTGCCGGACCGCCTCGACGATGTTGCCGGTGCCGGCCTCGCCCTTGGACCGGATCATGCACGCGCCCTCGGCGATGCGGCGCAGCGCCTCCCCGAGGTTGGTGGCGCCGCACACGAACGGGGTGGTGAAGGCCCACTTGTCGACGTGGTACGCCTCGTCGGCCGGGGTGAGGACCTCGGACTCGTCGATGTAGTCGACGCCGAGGGCCTCGAGCACCTGCGCCTCGGCGAAATGGCCGATCCGGCACTTCGCCATGACCGGGATCGTCGCCACCGCCTTGATCCCCTCGATCATGGCCGGATCGCTCATCCGGGCGACCCCGCCGTCGCGGCGGATGTCGGAGGGCACGCGCTCGAGCGCCATGACCGCCACGGCCCCGGCGTCCTGGGCGATCCTCGCCTCGTCGGGGGTGACGACGTCCATGATCACCCCGCCACGGAGCATCTCGGCGAGGCCCCGCTTGACCCGGGCGGTCCCGGTGTTGCGTGTGTCGGTAGCCATGGGGTGAGTGTACCGACGCCGCCTGCGGTCACGGTCGCCCGTGCCCGTCGCCCCGGGCCGACGGTCGGGTGCCACGCCCGGGAATACGGCCCGGTGCGGCTCGGCGACGCTCGGCCCGACCGGATGCCGGTCAGCGGTTGGCGCGCTTCTTCGCCATGGTCGGAGGCGTGGTCGGGGGCGGGACCGTCGTCGGGGGTGGCGGCGGCGCGGCCACCAGGTCCACCGCGGTCCCGATCGGGACCAGCTCCACCCAGGTGGTGCCGGGGGTCAGGGCCACCGGCGCCCCCAGGGCGTCGGTGTAGCCGGTGGCGGTGGCGTCGTCGGGCTTCGTCCAGGTCGTGCGCAGGAGGCGGCCGTCGGAGAAGACCCACGCCTCGCCGCTCCCCACGACCACGCCCTCGGAGCCGCGGGGGTAGTCGATGAACTGGACGACGACGTTGGTCGGCGCCACCTGGGTGCCGTTGGCGTCCATGAACGGGATCGCACCGTAGGACCGCCGCCAGGCCCGAGCGGTGGCGTCCCAGGTGTAAGTGGGGTCGTAGCCGGGCTGGAAGCCGACCCGGAACTGGTCGATGGCCTCGGTGCCGGCGAAGACCTGGCCGCGGGCGACGTACCCGAAGAGCGCAGGCGGGGGCACCGGCGTGCCGCCCCGCTCCCAGAGCGCCCCCGTGCGCCCGTAGAGGTTGTGCGGCGCGAAGCGCGTCGACTCGCGGAAGAAGGCCGGACCGGCGTTGTTCTCGTCGACGGTCACGGTCGGGGTGGCCCGGATCAACGCGACGTTGTCGGCCGTGCCCCCCGAGAAGACCACGACCCCGCCGAGCGGCGACACGATGCCCGGATCCATCAGCCGCACCGACCGGATCGGGCCGACGGTCTCGGGGGCCTTGGAGTTGAAGACGGCCCAGAAGCGCGTGATCCCGCCCTCGACCACCTCCTCGTAGACCACGTCGGCGTCGGCGAGGCCCGATTGGGGGCGGGCGTCAGGACTGTTCTCGATCTTCACCGCCAGCGAGGCCCGGGTCTGGCTCACGCCGCTCGGGTCGGGACGGCCGGTGAGCGGAGCCGTGGGCACGACCACCGTGGTGGTCGGCGTCGGGCGCCGGGCTGCGCTCGGTGCATCGCCGCCGCCCCGCGCCATCACGACTGCGACCGCGACCGCGACCGCCGCGAGCGCGATCAGGGCGATCCCGCCCCCGACGAGCGCGCGCCGTGAGACCCGCCGCCGGGCAGCCCCCCGGCGGCGGTCGCGGCGGGTGCTCACATGGACTCCAGGATCTCGATCCGCTGCGCCAGGGGTGGGTGGGTGTCGAACCAGGAGTTGAGCTTGGCCCCCTGGTGGCCCGGCTCGCGGTCGAGCGGCGACTCGATCCACATCTGGGCCGTGGCCCGCGTCGCCTCGTCGACGACGGCGGTGTCGGCCTGCAGCTTGCGCAGGGCGGAGGCGAGACCGGGCGGGTACCGGGTGAGCGACACGCCGCGCGCGTCCGCGAGGAGCTCGCGCCTGCGACTCAGGGAGAACTGCATGAGCATCGCCGCGATGGGCGCGAGGACGAGAAGCGCCAGCGCCGCGATCGCGATCACCGCACCGATGGGTCCCGCATCGACGTTGTCGCGCCGGTCGCGGCGCATCCCGCCCCAGAACATGAACCGCAGACCCAGGTCGGACAACAGGGCCACGGCACCCACGGCCACGACCGCGACGGTCGAGACCAGGATGTCGTAGTTCTTGACGTGGGAGAGCTCGTGGGCCAGCACGCCCTCGAGCTCGACCCGGTTCATCGTCGCGAGGAGGCCGGTTGTGACCGCGATCGCCGCGTGCTCGGGGTTGCGGCCGGTGGCGAACGCGTTGGGGGCCGGGTCGTCGACGACGTAGAGCCGGGGCTTGGGCAGGCCGGCCGCGATGCACAGTCCCTCGACGAGGTTGTGGTACCGGCGGTACTCCACCGGATCCGCGGGTCGGGCCCGGGTCGCGGCAAGAGCGATCGTGTCCGACTTGAAGTACGCGACGAAGGCCATGACCACCGCGATGACGAACGCGAACACGGTGATCGCGAAGCCGCCCCCCACGAGGACGTCGATCGCCGTCCCGACCAGGATGATCAGGAGCACGAAGAACGTGAGGAGCAGGAACGACGTGCGCCGGTTCCGCCCGATCTCCCGGGCGAAGGTGGTGTGGCCGAGGGCCGTGCTGAGGTCGGGCTGGGTCATGGGGTGGGTCGGGTTCAGAACGCGACGCGCGGAGCCTGGCCCGCTTCGGGCTCGGCGTCGAAGAACTCGCGGGGCCCGAAGCGGAACACCCCGGCTAGCACGTTGCGGGGGAAGGTCTGGATGGCGTTGTTGTACGACAGCACGCTGTCGTTGAAGAACTGCCGGGCGTAGGCGATCCGGTCCTCGGTGGCGGTCAGCTCCTCTTGGAGGTTGAGGAAGTTCTGGTTCGCCTTGAGGTCGGGGTAGGCCTCGGCGACGGCGAAGAGGCTCTTGAGGGCGCCGGTCAGCACGTTCTCGGCCCGGGCCTGATCGGCCACGCTCCCCTGGGCCTGGGCGTCGATCGCGCCGGCGCGCGCCGCGGTGACCGCCTCGAACGTCTGGCGCTCGTGGGCGGCGTAGCCCTTGACGGTCTCGACCAGGTTGGGCACGAGGTCGTAACGCCGCTTCTGCTGGACCTCGACCTGGGAGTAGGCGTTGTCGACCCGGTTACGGGCCCGCACGAGCCCGTTGTAGGTGAGCACGAGCAGGAGCCCGAGCACCACGACCACCCCGACGACGATCCACACGGTCACGACAGTGATGGTACCGGCACCCCGGCCGCCGACCGCAGCACCGGGTGCCGTCAGCCCCCCGGGCGGGCGAGCCAGTCCCCCAGGGCGTCGAGCCCCCGGTCCAGGACGGTCCGCACGGCGGCGTGGAGCTCGGCGGAGCCGGTGGCGAGCACGTCGAGGCCGTGGGCCCGGCCGGAGCCGATCGCGGGCACGGGGGCCAGCGAGGAGCCATCGGCCCGGGTCACGACGCCGCCGGCCTCGGCCAGGACGAGCGCGCCGGCGGCCACGTCGTACGGGAAGTTCGTGCAGACCGCGCCCTCCCCCACCCGCAGGAAGGCGGGCTCGAGCACCGGGTGGGTGTCGAGCGCGCGGCGGCCGACGTCGACGTAGGCGTCGAGTTGGCCGTTGGCCACGCGGGTGAGCGCGAACGCGGCCGAGCCCAGCTCGAAGGTGCCGCCGCCCATGCTCGCGGCGTCGGTGAGCTCCTCGAGGACGACGGCCATCGGCAGACTCGGACGCCCGCGCAGACCCGCGGTCCAGAACAGCGCCTGCAGATCGGTGTTGGCCGACGGGACGAGCGGGATCGGCGTGCCGTCGGCCCGCGCCGCCGCCGCGCCGCCACCCCGGGTCGCCCAGTACCGATCGCCGGTCTTGAGCTCGTGGACCACCCCGTCGGTGACGTCACCGAGCGTGGCGTCCTCACGGGGCGGCGTGACCCCGATCGACACCGCGCACGACTCGAGCCCCGCCGCCGCCGGTCGCGTGCCGTCGACGGGGTCCACCACGAGGAACCACCGCGGTCGGCCGAACACGACGAGCCCGCGGTCCTCGGAGTAGAAGCCCACGTCGCCCTCGGCCCGCAGCAGCCGCTCGACCACCTCCTCGGCCACCTCGTCGATCGCGAGGGTGGCGTCGCCGCCGAGGGCGACCCCGACCCGGGCCCGGGCCTCGGGCCGGCCGAGGAGCGGGTGCACCGCTGCGGCCACCGCCGCCGCGACCCGCCGGGCCAGGGCCCCGGCCGCACCCGTCCCGCTCACCGGTGGCGCCGGCCCCGGACGAGCCGCACCGGTCGCGCCACCGACGCCGGTCGCCGCTCCGACCCGACCGCTTCGCGGTAGACGGCCTCGTACTCCTCGGCCAGGCGGGCCATCGACAGGGCCTCGGCCCGGGCCCGGCCCGCGGCCGCGACCGTCCCCCGCGCCGTGGGGTCGTCGAGGAGGGCTCGCAGCGCGACGCGCAGCGCCGCGGCGTCGCCCGGGGGGACCAGCCGGGCCTCGGCCCCGGTGCGGGCCACCGCCCGGTACCCCGTGAGGTCGGACGCGACCACGGCCGTGCCCGCCGCCATGCCCTCGAGCAGCACGACCCCGAACGACTCGCCCTCGATCGACGGGAAGCAGGCGATGGTCGCGCCGCGGAGCCGCCGCGCCTTCTCGGTCTCCCCCACCCGCCCCAGCCACTCGACCCCGGGCACGCCCCGGGCGGTCAGCGCATCGGTCTGGGGTCCGGCACTGGCCACCCACAAGCGAGCGGGACGGTCGAGGCCGGCGAACGCGTCGAGCAGGACCGCGAGGCCCTTGCGGGGCTCGTGGCGACCGACGAAGAAGATCGCGGGCTCGGGGCTCGGCCAGGGCTCGGCGGCCGCGTACCGGTCGAGGTCGACGCCGTTGAACAGGATCCGGCACTCGACGCCGAAGGCCTGCTCGACGTCGCGACTCGCCTCCGGGGAGACCGCGACGCACACGGTGAGCCGGTCGACCATGCGCTGGAGGGGCCGACGCAGCGCGGCGTACCACTTGTTGTACCCCGAGTGGTACGACGCGTGGAAGGTCCCGACGAGCGGCAGCTCGGTGCCGACGAGCGCGGCGTGGGTCGGCCCGGGCGACAGGGGCTCGTGCAGGTGCACCACGTCGGGGTCGAAGCTCCGCAGCGCCTCGAGGGTCCGCGCCGCGGCGAAGTGGTTCGACGTGATCGGCGCGATCGAGCCGTTGGTCGGGACGCGCCGCGTGGGACCGACGGTGGTGATCCCGGGCTCCGGCGGCGGGCCGTCGCACGGCGCGATGACGCGGACGTCGTGGCCCCGGTGGCGCAGCGCGTGGGCGAGGCCGAGCACCTGCCCCTGCACGCCCCCGAACACCGAGAGGGAGTACGGGCCCACGAGCGCCACCCGCAGGGGGCGCTCGGCCACCGGGACCGCGGTCACGCGGCACCGTCCGCCGTGCCCGCCGTGCCCGCCGTGCCCGGCGTGCCCGGCGTCCCGACGCGATCGCTCGGCCAGTTGGGCTGCATCAGGAGCCACTGCTCCGGGCGCTCCCGGATGGCCACCTCGAGGTGGCGCACCACCGCTTCGGTGACCCGCGTGACGTCGTCACGGAGGCGACCCTGGCGGACCGCCGGGATCGGCGCGCCGATCCGACCGACGTAGCCCGACCCGGCGATGTACACGGACCCGGGGAGCAACGCGGCCCCGGTGCGCAGCGCGAGCAACGCCGGCCCACCCGGGACGGTCGTGGTCTCGCCGAAGAACTCGACCGGGATCCCACCCCCGGCGATGTCGCGGTCGGCGACCAGGCACACGATCTTGTTGGCCGCCAGCGCCCGGGTCACCTCGGCCCCCGACTCCGGGCCGAGCGGGATCACCTCGATGCCGATCCGCCGACGCGCGGCCAGGAACCACTCGAACAGCGCGAGGGGCTCGACCCGTTCGGCCACCGCGACCATGGGGTAGCCGCGGGCCGCGAGGTTCGCCCCGGCCAGGTCCCAGTTGCCCAGGTGCGGGAGCGCGAGGATCGCGCCGCGACCGGCGGCCCGGGCCGCGTCGAGGTGCTCCCCGCCCTCCAGGTCGAGGCTGCCCAGGATCTCCTGACGCGTCATCGTCGGGAGGCGGAAGAACTCGTGCCAGTACCGCGCGTAGTTGGCGAACACCTCGTCGACCGCCCGGTCCAGGGCCGCGCCGCGCAGGGCGCCCCCGGTCACGCGCCCGAGGGTGCGCGCGACCTGCGCCCGGCGAACCGGCTGCGCGGCGCGCATCGCCCGCGCCAGACCGTCGGCGACCACCTCACCGACCGCGGGCGGGACGACCCGCGCGAGCTCAGCGCCGGCCCGGTACGCGAGATAGGCGGCGTGACCGCGGACGTCGTCGATCATCGGGAGCCCGGCCCTCGGTCGGGGCGGGAGGCGGCGCCGGGGGGTCGGCGGGCGGGACGGGTGGCGCCGCGCTGGCCTGGCGCCACACCATGACGAAGCGGTGGACCGCGGTCACCGCTGTGAGGGCGAGCATCACCCACATCACCGGCACGAGGACGTCGAAGCACAGCCCCACCGCCAGGAGCACCATCCGCTCGGCCCGCTCCATGAGCCCGCCCCGGGCGGAGTACCCGAGCGACTCGGCCCGGGCCCGTTCGTAGGTGATGAGCATCGAGCAGGCGAGCACCGCGAGGACGAGCACAGGGAGGTACCGGCCCTCGGCAGCGAGGTACCACGCGACGCCCCCGAACAGGAGGGCGTCGGCGACGCGGTCGGACACCGAGTCGAAGAACGCGCCCCGGGGACCCGCCTTGCCGCTGTATCGGGCCACGGAGCCGTCGAGGAGGTCGGGGACGCCGGTGAGGATCACCCCGACGAATCCGAGCATGAGGTGGCCCCGGCCGATCGCGACGGCGGTGGCCGCGGCCACGAGCAGCCCCACCACGGTCAGGCCGTCGGCGGACACCCCGATGCGGTGCAGCCCCCGACCGAGGGGGTCGAGCAGCCGCTCGGCGTTGCTGCGCCAGCGTCCATCGAGCATGGGGGGCGGAATCCTCCGGGTCGGGGCCGGTGCGGGTCGGCAGCGGTGCCGCCGGTCGCAGGGTACCCCCGCAATGGCGCCGGACGCCGCTGGGCGCCCGGGTCCGGGTCAGGCGCCCGTGGCGGGGGCCGGGCCCCCGAGGCCGAAGGCCGACCAGTCCTCCGGGTTGCGCTCGGTGTACTCGCCGAGGACCGCGCCGTCGACCCCGTCGAGCTCGACCAGCCCCCGCATCGAGGGGGGGTCGTCGGCCGAGTAGCACAGGATGCGCCACGACGGGCGTGACCGCAGACCCCGGAACCCGAGCTGGCCCGAGCTGTGGCCCACCGGGAACCCCACGGTCCGACTCGCGACGGTGAGGGCCCCGGTCTGGTCGATCCGCAACGGCCACGCCGCCAGGAGGTGGTAGCCGCCGATCAGCCCGAGGAGGACGGCCGCACCGGCGAGCCCGAGGTTCCCGCTCGCGGCGGCGCCCAGCGCGCACACCGCGGCGGTGACCAGGTAGCACGTACCGGCGATGCGGCGGCGGTGCGTGCCCGGGAACTGGTACGGCCCGACGAGCGCGGTGACGTCGAGGTCCTCGGGGAGCGCGTCGCGCTCCCCGCCGGTGTCGGGTCCCTCGGCCACGTCGGCGAACCTAGCCGCCCCGGCGCTCAGTGTTCCCAGGATGCCCGGAGCCGGGCCAGGGTGTCGGGGAGCGCCTCGGGGAGCACACGGGTCTCGGCGACCGTGGTCATGAAGTTGGTGTCGGCATCCCAACGCGGCACCACGTGCACGTGGAGGTGCCCCGGGACGCCTGCGCCGGCCGCCGCGCCGAGGTTGATGCCCACGTTCACGCCGTCCGGCCGGTACGCCCGCTTCACGGCGGCGGTCGTCCACTGCACGAGGCCCATCACCTCGGTGGCCTCGCCGGGGGTCAGGTGCTCGAGGTTGCCCTCGTGCCGGTCGACCACCACCATGACGTGCCCGCTCGTGTACGGGTACGCGTTGCAGACCACGAACGCGTGCGCCCCGCGGGCGATCACCAGGGCCTCGTCGTCGTCGGGTGCCGCCGCGAGCACGCACATCACGCAGTCGACCGCCGCGGCGTGCCCGCCGACGTAGGCCGCCCGCCACCCGGCCCAGAGTCGTTCGATCACCACGGCCGCCGGTCGCGTTCAGCGGTGCCCGGCGAGCGCGCGGTCGAGCTCACGCACGAACTCGTCGAGGGACACGCCGCGTTCGGGCCGCTCCTCTCCCCGCCGGTTCACCCCGACGGTGCCGCCGGTGACGTCGTCGTCGCCCACGACCAGCACGTACGGCACCTTCTCGACCTTGGCCCGACGGACGCGCGCTCCCAGGGTGTCGGCGCTGGCGTCGTGCACCTCGACCCGGACGCCGCCACCGCGGAGACGGGCCGCAACCTCGTGGGCGTAGGCCTCGTGACGGTCGGCCACGGCCAGGACCGAGACCTGGACCGGGGCGAGCCACGGCGGGAACGCGCCCGCGTAGTGCTCCAGCAGGATCGCGAAGAACCGCTCGATCGATCCGAACAGGGCCCGGTGGATCATGATCGGACGGTGGCGCTCGTTGTCGGCGCCGACGTAGTGCAGGTCGAACCGCTGGGGCAGCTGGAAGTCGACCTGGATCGTCGAGACCTGCCAGGTGCGCCCGATCGCGTCGCGGGCCTGGACCGAGATCTTCGGACCGTAGAACGCGCCCCCGCCCTC
>VGBI01000047.1 GCA_016870595.1 Actinomycetota bacterium | reverse complement strand
AGCGCGGCGGCGACCCGCATCCTCGACCGACCGGCCCCACGATCGGGCGCGCCGTCACCGTCGGTCCCGGCCGGGGCGGCGGCGGCCCTGACCCGGCCCGAGTTCGGGTACGCCCCGGCTCCGCCGACCGCCTCGGACGGGCGGCCCCGGCTCGTGGGTACCGTGGAGGAGGTGGTCGCCGACGTGCGGGCGCTGGCCGGAGCCGGGGTCGAGCACCTCGTGCTGCGGTGCTGGACCTCGGCGTCGGACCTCGACGCCGACGGCGTGATCGCGCAGTACGCACGCATCGCCACCGACGTCGTCCCGGCCGTCGCCGGGTCACCAATGGGAGGGAACCGGTGAGCGCAACCACGCCGACAGCGGACGGCACCACCCCGTACGACCTCGTGGTCCGGGGCGGGCGGGTCGTCGACGGCTCGGGGCTGCCCGCCTACGCAGCTGACGTCGCCGTGCGGGCCGGCCGCATCGTCCGGGTGGGAACCCTGACCCCCGCGGCGGTGGCCGCCGCCGCACGGGTGATCGACGCCGACGGCCTGCACGTGCTCCCGGGCTTCATCGACATCCACACCCACTACGACGCCCAGTTGCACTTCGAGCCCACGGCGTCGCCGGCGTCGTGGCACGGCGTGACCACGGTGATCATGGGCAACTGCGGCTTCTCCGTCGCCCCGGCGCGCCCCGGCGACGCCGCGTGGCTGCTCGAGATGCTCTCCCGGGTCGAGGGGATGTCGGCGGACGCGCTGCGCGCCGGGGTCGACTTCGCCGGGGGCAGCTTCGGCGACTTCCTCGACGGTCTCGACGGCCGGATCGGCGTGAACGCGGCGGCGTACGTGGGGCACTCTGCGGTGCGTCGCTACGTGATGGGCGATGACGCGCAGACGCGGGCGGCGACCGCAGCCGAGATCGACGCGATGTGCGACCTCGTCCGCAGCGCGATGCGTGCGGGCGCGGCGGGCTTCAGCACCTCCCAGCTCGACATCCACCAGGCCCACAACGGGCTCCCCGTCCCCTCGAACCTGGCGACCGCGGACGAGGTGATCGCGCTGTGCGCGGTGCTCGCCGAGTTCGACCACGGCGCGATCGAGATCATCCCCCGCTCGTTCGCCGAGGGGTACGACGACGCCGACCGGGCGCTGCTGCGGGCCATCGGCACCGTGTCGGGCAAGCCCCTCGACCTCAACCCCGTCGTGTGGTTCCCGCACCTCCCCGACGCGTGGTCGCGTTCGATGGCCTTCCTCGAGGATCTCGCGGTGGAGGGGCTGCGCCCGTACCCCATGTACGCCGCCCACCGGGGCGGGGCGTACTACACGCTCGACTCCACGTTCCTGTTCGACGACATGGCCGCGTTCCGCGACGCGCTCACCCGGCCCGAGCCCGAGCGGAGTGCCGCGTTGCGCGATCCGGCGGTCCGCGACCGCATGCGGCGCGACCTGGTGGGCCCACCTGCGCCGTCGTTCCCGATCCAGTACGACCTCACCACCGTGTACGCGGTGCACCGGCCCGAGCACGGGGCCTGGGTCGGTCGCACCCTGGCCGACCTCACCGCCGAGCGCGGCGGCGATCCCCTGGACGCGTTCCTCGACCTCGCCCTCGCCGACGACCTCAGGACCACCTTCTTCGTGACGCCGTTGCTGGAGCGCGGTGGCCGGGTGGTGACCGAGGCCCTGATCGACCACCCGCTCGCAATGGCCGGGAGCAGCGACGGCGGGGCGCACCTCGCCTCGTTCGTGGGCGCCGACTACACCACCCGGCTGCTGACCGAGTGGGTGCCCGACCACCTGAGCTTCGAGGAGGCGGTGCGCCGGATCACCGCCGTCCCGGCGTCGACCCATGGCATCCACGACCGGGGCGCGATCCGGCCCGGGGCGTGGGCCGACCTGGTCTTGGTCGATCGCGACGCGCTCGGTGTCGGGACGACCCGGTGGGTCGACGACTTCCCGGCCGGGGCCGGCCGGCTGGTGGTCGACGCCACCGGGTACCGTCACGTCGTGGTGAACGGTGAGGAGCTCCTGCGCGACGGCGTCGCCACCGGCGCCCGTCCGGGCCGGGTGCTGCGGGGCGCGGCGACGTCGTGGACCTGACCCGCGCCGCGACCCCCGGGTTCTTCGCCGCGATGGCGGTCGAGCACGCGTACCTGCGGCGCCAGGCTGCGCACCGAGCCCCCACTGCGGGTGACTACGAACGGCGCGACACCCTGACCAGCCTCACGATGGGGACCGCCTCGGTGCTCGCCCCGTTCGTGGCCGAGCGGCTCCTCGGGCCGCTCACGCCCGGCCGGGGCCGCTTCGGCAAGGCCCTCGTGGCCGGGGCGGTCGGTGCCGTCGTGGCCACGACCGTGGCCGACCGGGTGCGCCGCCGGGCCCGTCGGCGGGGGCGACCGGAGGCGCCCACCGACGCAGGGGCGCCGGCGGTGGAGCCGCACGACCGGGTCGCCGTGGTCGCCGACCGGACCGCCCGCATCGGCGGAGCCGCTGCCGTCGCGGCGGGGGGTGTCGCGCTCGGCCTGTACTGGAACGACCGCACCCGGCCCGACGCGCTGTGGGCCCACCGTCGCCTGCCCGACCTGGGCCGGGGCCCGCTCGCCCTCGCGCTCGCCGTGCTCGGGTGGGACTTCGTCTACTACTGGAACCACCGCTGGATGCACACGAGCCGCCAGGCCTGGGCGTACCACGTGGTCCACCACTCGAGCGAGCACTACAACCTGTCGACCGCGCTGCGGCAACCGGTGGCCGGACCGGTCACGGTGGTCGTGCCCTACGGACTGATGGCACTGCTCGGTCTGCGCCCCGAGGTGATCGAGGCAGCCCGCGGCATCAACCTCGTGTACCAGTACTGGATCCATACGGAGACCATCCGGCGCCTGGGCCGGGCCGAGGCCGTGTGGAACACGCCGTCGCACCACCGGGTCCACCACGGCAGCAACCCCCGGTACCTGGACCGCAACCACGGCAGCATCCTCATCCTGTGGGACCGGTGGTTCGGGACCTTCGCCGAGGAGGACGACGCCGAGCCCGTCGTCTACGGCCTGACCGACAACCTCGACTCCTTCGACCCCGTCGTGGTCGCGAGCCGGGCGTACGTGTCGATGCTGCGCGACGTGGCCGCCGCACCCGACTGGCGGACCCGTCTGGCCTATGTGCTGCGGGGCCCCGGGTGGGCCGACCGCCACCGGGCGGTTCCCGTGCCCGCACGGGCCGCCGCGTAGCCTCACCGGTCCCGGACCCAGGGGAAGGACACGGTGGACTGGCTCGAGAGCATCGTCCTCGGGATCGTGCAGGGGCTGACCGAGTTCCTGCCGGTGTCGTCGAGCGGGCACCTCGTCGTGGTCCCGGCCCTCTTCGGCTGGGACGACCAGTCGCTGACCTTCGACCTGATCCTGCACCTCGGGACCCTCATCGCCGTGGTGCTCGCGTTCCGGCGCGACCTCCTGGCGCTGCTCGTCGGGCTCTTCGGTCGGGGTGATGATCCCGCCGCCGCCCGCCGGACGATCGGGTTGCTGCTGATCGGCAGCATCCCGGCCGGCATCGCCGGGTTGGCCTTCGGCGGGTTCTTCGAGGAGCGCTTCTCCGACCCGGTCGCGTCGGCGGCGTCGCTCTACGTCACCGCAGCGATCCTCCTCGGCGCCGAGTGGGTCATCCGGCGGGGCGAGGGCACGGCCGCGATCGATGCCCGGCGTGCCGGCGTGATCGGCCTCGCCCAGGCGGTGGCCATCCTCCCCGGCGTGTCCCGGTCGGGGTCCACCATCGCCGCCGGACTCGTACAGGGCGTGTCGCGTGAATCGGCGACGCGGTTCTCGTTCCTGCTGTCGATCCCGGCGATCGCCGGCGCGATCCTGACCCAGGTCCCCGACGTGGCCGGCGGCGGCTTCACCATCACCGGTCCGGTGGTCGCCGGCTTCCTCGCCGCCTTCGCCGTGGGGTGGCTCGCCATCGCGTGGCTGCTCCGCTACGTGCGGACCCATTCGTTCGTGGTCTTCGCCGCCTACCTGGTGGTGTTCGCCACCGTCTCCCTCGTCGTCCTGGCCGCCTGAGTCCGGGGGAGTGGTCGGTCAGGCGCGGCTGACGAGACGCGGTCGCTCAGGTACGCGGATTGCGTCGCCGCCGACCGGTGAACGCGCTGCGCGCGCCCCAGGGACGGTCGTGGGGCGGCTCGAGGTCGGGGGGCTCGGGCGGCCGGACGTCGGCCTCGTCGGGCCGGAGGCGGTGGCACTCGGGACAGAGTCCGTGGTGGACGTCGTCGTGGCTGCCGCAGCGTCGGCACGTGGCCATCGGTCCTCCTCTGGTCAGGGGCGGTCATGCCCCCGACGGGTCACAGACGGTCAGGATCCTGCAGGAGCGTCAGGCCCACCGTGCCGGCGAGGGTGACCGCCATGTGCACGGCGCGAGCGGGGACGTAGGTCCCGGTCCGCCAGGTGCCGTTCAGCTCGGGCTGCTCCCGGGCGGCCCGGGCCACGGCCCGCACCAGCAGCGCCACCGTCCGGGATGGGGCCGGGGGCACCGTCGGCCGGCGGGCGGCCGCCTTCACGTGGGCGCGCGTGATGCGGTCGCCGGGGCCCGTGCCCGCCACCGTGGTCAGGTCCCCCCGAGGTACCGGGCCAGCCGCCGCACCGCGGGCGGGGGCAGACCGTCCGCCGACGCCGACCGGCGGCGCCCGGGGCCGTGGCGGTTCTCGCGCGGCATCGTCGTCGTCCCGGTCGTCATGTCGTCAGTGTCCCCGCCGGGGCCGGGTCGCGGCAGGGACGAAGGTCACGCGCCGCGGACCCCGGTCGCGCCCGTGTGCAGCGGTCGGCCTTCAGCGGTCGGGGGACCGCAGGCGCCGGAGTCCGTCGGGGGCACCCGCCGTGTGCGGGGCGAGATGCACCTTGGCGTCGACCACGAGCACACCGGTCGGGGACACGATCACCGGGTTGCCGTCGAGCTCGGCGACCTCGGGGACGTACTCGGCGAGCAGGCCGACGCGCACGAGCAGATCCTCGAGCGCGGCGACCGCGACGGGGGGCGTGTTGCGGTAGCCGAAGAACAACGGGGACGACCGCAGCGACCGCACCAGGTCGTGGGCGTCCCGGTCGGTCACCGGAACGATCCGCAGTGCGGTGTCGCGGACCAGCTCGGTCTCGAACCCACCCATGCCGAACACCACGAGGGAGCCGAACAGGGGATCACGGGTGACGCCGACGATCGTCTCGATCCCGGCGGGGACGAGCGGCTGCACCACCGCACCGACCATCGCGTCACCGAGCGCGGTCCGCATCTCCGTGAAGGCGTCGCGCACCGCCGTCGGCGAGTCCAGGCCGAGCCGGACGCCTCCGACGTCGGTCTTGTGCACGATCGACGGGGCGTCCACCTTGAGCACCACGGGGTAGCCCAGCGCGTCCGCCGCGGCCATCGCGGTCTCGGCGTCGGTCACCCGGCGGGTGCGGACCACGGGGATCCCGAAGCACTCGAGCAGCCGGTGGGCGGCGTCGGGGTCGAGCCAGCCGCCGTCGGGCCGGCCCGCGAAGGTCGCGTCGACCACGGCGCGGGCGCCGGGGAGGTCGAGTCCGGCGACGTCGGGCACGACCCCCTCGGGCCGGGCCCGCCACTCGGCGAGGCGCGCGGCGCGGACGAGCGCCGCCGCGGCCGCCTCGGGGAAGGCGAAGGTGGGGATCCGCTCGTCGGGACGCTCGAGCTCGGGTCGGCCGTCGGGATCGAGGAAGCAGGCGACCACCGGCTTGGTGGATCCGCTCCCGGTGTCCCCGGTGGTGGCGGCGAGGATCGCGGCGGCGATCTCGTCGGTCTCGGTGACGAGCGGTGGCACGTAGATCGCGATCACCGCGTCCACGGTGTCGTCGTCGAGGACGACCCGCAGGGCCCGCTCGAACACGGAGCCGCGCGCCGCTGCGACCAGGTCGATCGGGTTGCGGACCGAGGCGTCGGGGGAGGTGAACTCGGCCAGGCGGGCCTGGGTGGCCGCGGGCAGCTCGGGGACCTCGAGGCCCCGGGCCACGCAGGCGTCGGCGGCGAGGATCCCCGGCCCGCCCCCGTTGGTCACGATGGCCACCCGCCGACCCCGGGGGAGCGGCTGGTGGGCGAGCAGGAGGGCGGTGTCGAACAGCTCCTCGAGCGTGTCGACCCGGACCACGCCGGCCTGGGCGAACAGGGCGTCGACCGCGACGTCGGGTGCCGCGGGCGCGGCGGTGTGCGATCCGGCCCCCCGGGCCCCGGCGGGGCTGCGGCCGCTCTTGACCGCGACGATCGGCTTCGTACGCGAGATGCGCCGGGCGAGTCGGGCGAACTTGCGCGGGTTCCCGAACGACTCGAGGTAGAGCAGGATCACGTCGGTGTCGGGATCCTCCTCCCAGTACTGCACGAGGTCGTTGCCACTCACGTCGGCCTTGTTGCCCATCGAGACGAAGGTCGAGATCCCGAGCCCGCGCGCGGCGCCCTGGCCGAGGAGGGCGATCCCGAGCCCACCGGACTGCGAGGCGAAGGCGATCCGTCCCGGCCGGGGTCGGTAGGGAGCGAAGGTCGCGTTCATCCGCACGTCGTCGGCCGTGTTGAGGATGCCCATGCAGTTCGGGCCGATGACCCGCATGCCGTTGCGGCGGGCCTGGGCCACGACCGCGCGCTCGCGCTCCCGCCCGCCCGCGACCTCGGCAAACCCGGCCGAGATCACCACCAGACCCCCGACGCCCGCCGCCGCGCACTCCTCGACCACACCGAGGACGGTGTCCGCCGGCGTCGCCACGATCGCAAGGTCCACGGTGTCGGGGATCGCCCCCACCGACGGGTAGGCCCGCACCCCGGCCACCGAGCCGGCGTGGGGGTTCACCGGGTACACCGGCCCGGTGAACTCGCCGTCGATCAGGTTGCGGAACACCCCGTGGCCGATCGAGCCGGGAGTGCGGCTCGCGCCCACGACGGCGATGCTGCGGGGCCGCAGCAGCCGGCGGATCGACGTCGCCTCGGCCGCGTGCTCGCGCGCCTGACGGGCTGCGATCGACTGGGGGGTCGGCACGAGGTCGAGGACGATCTCGACCGTCCCGCCGTCGCTCGACTTGTGGATCTCGAAGCCGGCGTTGCGGAAGACCTGGAGCATCTTCCGGTTCCCGGTCAGCACCCAGGCGACGAACCGGTGGATCCCCTGCTCGAGCGCAGCGGCGGCGAGGTACTCGAGCATGATCGTGGCGAGGCCGCGGCCCTGCTGGTCGTCGGCCACCGCGAAGGAGACCTCGGCCCGTCCGTCGTCCTGGCGGAAGTACGCCGCGACCCCGACCACCCGGTCCCCGAGCTCGGCCACCACCGCGAAGTGCCGGTCGAGGTCGACGGTGGCCCGGCTCTCGAGGTCGCCCGCGCGCGTCACGGTGGTCGGGCCGGCGAAGCGCAGGTAGCGGGACTGCTCCGACATGCGGGCGTAGAGATCGACCAGAGCGTCGCGGTCGCCGGGCCGCCGGGGCCGCAGGTGCACGGTGCCGCCGTCGGTGAGGACGACGTCCGCCGTCCAGTACGCCGGGATCTCGGGGAGGCTCACGGCGGTGGTCCGGGCCCGGTGGTCGGGGCTGCGGGCACGACCAGCACCGGGACCGTCGTGGCCGCGAGCACCCGGCGGCTGGTGCTGCCGAGCTCGGCCGCGGTCCCGCCCACGCCGCGCTCGCCCACCACGACGAGGTCGGCGGACTCGGAGTGGGCGACGGCGAGGACGACCTCGGCGGGAGGTCCGTCGACGGCGATCCGGTCGGCGGGGACCCCGGCCCGGTCGAGGGCGGCGCACCAGCGGTCGGCGAACTCGCGAGTGATCGCGTCGCGGTGCGTCCCGGTGGCCACCCGGGTGTCGCCGAGGCGGGCGAGCAGGCCGAGCGCGTGCACCGCCACGACGCGCGCGCCGGTCGGTCGGGCGAGGGCGATGGCCCACTCCAGCGCCCGGGCGGCGTCGTCGGACCCGTCGATCCCGACCACGAGGCAGCGGAGTGCGGGCACGGTGGGGGTCACCCTGCGCCGGTGGCCCGGCCGTGCTGCACGCGCGCGGCGTCGACCGCGTCGGCGCCCGGCCCCCCGTGGCTCGGCGCCTCGTCGGACGTGGAGGTCCCGGTGAGTCGCCCGACCGTGGCGGCGACCGACCGCCGAAGGGCGGCGAGGTCGTACCCGCCCTCGAGGAACACGACCACCCGGCCGTCGGTGGGGGCCAGCGCGGCGATCCGCCCGGCCAGGTCGCCGTAGTCCCCGGCGGTCAGGTGGTGCCCCGCCAGCGGGTCGTCGCGGTGCCCGTCGAAGCCGGCCGAGACCAGGACCCAGGTCGGCGCGAACGCCGCGGCCGCGTCGGCCAGCACGTCGTCGACCGCCCGGCGGTACATCTCTCCGGTCGCCCCGGCGGGCAGGGGGACGTTGATCGTCGTGCCCGGCGCGCCGGGACCCCCGGTCTCGTGGACCAACCCGGTCCCGGGGTACAGCGGCGACTGGTGGACCGACGCGTAGGCGACCCGGGGATCGTCCCAGAACGCGTCCTGCGTGCCGTTGCCGTGGTGGACGTCCCAGTCGACCACGAGCACCCGCTCGCCGGCGTCGGCCAGTGCGGCGGCGGCGATGGCCACGTTGTTCAGCAGGCAGAAGCCCATGCCGATCCCGGGGCGGGCGTGGTGGCCCGGGGGCCGCACGGCCACGAACCCGGCGCCGCGTCCGGAGGCGCGCAGGGTGTCGATGACGGCGAGCCCGGCGCCCGCGGCGAGCACTGCGGTGGCGTAGGACCCGGCCGACACCGGCGTGTCGGGGTCGAGGTCACCGCCGCCGTCGTCGGCGAGGCGGGCGAGCGACCAGGTGTAGCGGGTCGAGTGGACGCGGGCGATCTCGTCGGCGGTCGCGTCACGTGGCGCGACGCGCACCACGCCGTCGGTCGCGATCCCGTCCGGGCCGAGGGCGTCGGCGACCCCACGCCGGACCGCCTCCAGCCGGGCCGACCGCTCGGGGTGCCCCACCCCGGTGTCGTGGCGGTCGAGGTCGCCGAGGTCGCTCCAGACGAGCACGGCTCCGACGGTAGTCACCCCGCCACCGGTTCGGCACCGGTCAGGGTCGGGCCGCCCCCGCGCGCAGGAGCCGGCCGGGCCGGGCGTCGGTCGCGGTGCCGTCGCGGGTCAGGATCCGCCCGTTGACGATCGTGGCCACGTAGCCCTGGGCGGTCTGGACCAGGCGCCGGGCCCCGCCGGGGAGGTCGTCGACGACCCGGGGCAGGTCGGGGGCGACCCGGTCGAGGTCGAGCACGGTGACGTCGGCGGCGAAGCCGGGGCGCAGCATCCCGCGGTCGTGCAGACGCCAGATCGCGGCGGGCTTGCGGGTGATCATCGGGATCGCCTCCTCGATGGAGAGCAGGCCCCGCTCACGGACGAACCACGCGAGGAGGTGGGTCTGGATCGAGCAGTCGAGGATCTGGCTCACGTGGGCACCGGCGTCGGAGAAGGTCATCGCCGAGTACGGCGACCGCAGGATCTCGAGCAGTGCGTCCTCGGGCTGCGGTGTGAGCGTCTGGACGAAGAACTGGTGCAGGTCCGACTCGAGCGCGAGGTCGATCATGCACTCGACCGGGTCCACGCCCCGCTCCCGCGCGACCTCCGCCACGGTCGGGTTGGGCAGGTAGGGCGAGCGCAGCACCGTGAGCACGTCGAAGTCGGGCTTGCGGGCCTCGCCGCCGATGGCCCGGCCGTAGTCGCCGTGGTGGGCCTCGTGCACGAGCCGGGCCCGGATCTCCGGGTCGCGCAGCCGGGCCTGCTGCACCTCGAGCGGCTCGCTGCGCAGCGCGGCCCACGTCGGCAGCTTGTCGAAGGGGAGCCGGGTGCGGAACGAGACGATGACCGCGACGCCGCGGCAGTGGGCGAGGCCGTACATCTCGCCGCCCCGGGCGTGGGTCTCCTCCATGAGGCGCAGGGTGTTGGCCCCGTTGCTCATGGCGAAGAGCCCGAAGGTCATGGGGACCCCGGTGGCCACGCACAGGTCGCGCAGCCGGGCGTGGTACGCCGCGCGCACCTCGGGGTCGGGTGACATCCCAGCCGGGTCGGACGCGAGCTGGAACACCGCCTCCGATTCACGACCGACCAGCTCGACCAGACGCACCACCTCGTCCCAGTCGGCCAGGCGTGACGCCACCGGCCGGTCGTCGGAGGTCTCGTGCTGGTCGGAGCGCGAGGTGGAGAAGCCCACCGCGCCGGCGGCGAGCCCGGCCCGCAGCTCCCGCTCCATGGCCGCGAGGTCGTCGTCGGTGGCCGACTCGGTGAAGGCCCGCTCGCCCATCGCCCAGGTGCGCAGGGCCGAGTGGCCGATGCAGGCGGCGTAGTTGAGGCCCTTGGGGAGTGTGTCGACGGCGTCGAGGTACTCGGCGAAGGTCGACCAGGTCCAGTCGATGCCCTGGGCCATCGCGTCGCCGGAGATGTCCTCGGCCCGCTCCAGGTTGCGCACCACGAGCGCCCGGTGCTCGGCACTCGCGGGTGCCAGCGTGAAGCCGCAGTTCCCCATGACCGCGGTGGTGACCCCGTGCCAGCACGACGACGTGCCCAGGTCGTCCCAGAAGACCTGGGCGTCCATGTGGGTGTGCCCGTCGACGAAGCCGGGGGTCACCACCAGCCCGTCGGCGTCGAGCTCCTCGCGCCCGGTCCCGGTGACGGCTCCCACCTCGACGATGCGTCCGTCGGCGATCGCGACGTCGCCGCGCAACGCCGGCTCGCCGCTGCCGTCGACGACCGTGCCGCCCCGGACCACCAGGTCGAAGTCCATCGTGCCCCCCTCGTGCTCCCTCGGTCGACCGCCGACGCGGCGGGTGTGCCGACGCACGCTACCGGAGGCGGTGGGGGCCCGCAGGTGCCGGTCGGGGCGTCAAGCGCCCCGACGGGTGCGCATCCGGTCGAAGGGCACCAGCACCGCGGTCCCCTCGATCGCGAGGTCGTCGGCGACCGAGATCGTGAACCGGGCGGTCATGTCGTCGCCGTCGGGGGTGCACACGCCCCAGAGTGTGAGCTCGCGCCCGATCGGGACGGGCCGGCGGTACCGGACGGCGAGCGACTTGGTGATCGCGCCGCGACGTCCGGCCGCACCGGGGGTGACGGCCACGATCTGGTCGGCGAGCATGGCGGTGATGCCCCCGTGCGCGAAGCCCGGAGGGCCGGTGAAACGGCGAGTCAGGCACGCCCGGCCGTGGACCTCGCCGTCGCGGTACCCGAGGGTCACGTCGGGCCGGTTCGGGCTGCAGTCGCCGATGATGGGGTTGATCGGCATCGGGTCCTGAGGGACGGCCGGGTCCACCGGACGCCGGACGAGGTCGGCGTAGGGGTCGTCGGTCGTGCGCGCCCCGAGGCGGGCCGCGAGCGCACGCACTGCGTCGGCGGTGCCGCGCACCACGGCGGGGTCGACCGCGGTCCCGACCGCGGCGTCGGCCAGGGCGCGGACGGCGGCGGCGAGGTCCTCGGCCGCCCGACGGCGGGCCTCGAACTCCTCGGGTGTTTCCTGGGTGGGTGCGTCCATGGTCGGACGCTACCGGCGCGGGCGGTGGAGTGGGCGGGGCCCCGGGCGGGTCGCGGTCGCGATAGGGTCCGGAGATGCCGAGCACGGGTCGTTTCCATCCGGGCCGTCGCGACGTCGGGGTCACCGTCGGGTTCACCGTCGCGGTCACCGTTGCGGTGATGGCCGCCGTCCTGCCTGGGGCGTTGCTCCTCGGCGCCACGGGGGCGGGGGCCGCCCCGGTGGCGCCGGTGGTGACCGGCCCGATCACCGGCGGCAACGGCGTGCCGGTGATCCTCTCGACCAGCTTCGACCTCGCCCCGTTCGGCTACGTGCGCGAGGAGTTCGTGATGCGGGGCGACGCCACCGCCTACGCGCCGGCGGCACCGCTCACCGAGGACGGGCGGTGGCAGGTCACCCCGACGGGCACGGCCCCGTACGTCACCCGCCTCGTGGTGGTCCGGCCCGCCGACCGGGCCGACTTCAACGGCACCGTCTTCGTCGAGTGGCTGAACGTCACTGCGGGCGCCGACAGCGCGGTGTCGTGGACCCAGTCGCACCTCGAGATGCTGCGCAAGGGAGCGGCGTGGGTCGGGGTGTCGGCCCAGGCGGTCGGCGTGCAGGGCGCCCAGAGCGTGGCGCCGGGCGCGACACCGGGTGGCCTGCGGGGGAGCGATCCGGCCCGCTACGGGATGCTCACGCATCCCGGCGACAGCTACTCCTACGACATCTTCACGCAGGCCGCGCGGGCGGTGCGGGGCGAGGGCGGCGTGAAGCCGCTCGGCGATCTCCGCCCCAAGCGCCTCGTCGCCACGGGTGAGTCGCAGTCGGCGACCCGGCTCGTGACGTACATCAACGCGGTGCAGCCGCTGACCGAGGCGTACGACGGCTTTCTCGTGCACAGCCGGTTCGGGAGCGCGGCGGCGCTGAGCCAGAGCCCGCTGCCCGACGTCCCGGCACCGCTCCCGGCACGGCTGCGGACCAACCTCGACGCGCCGGTGCTGGTGTTCCAGACCGAGGGCGACGTCGGACCGCTGGGGTCGGCCGCGGCGCGCCAGCCCGACACGAAGCGCATCCGGACGTGGGAGGTCGCCGGGACCGCGCACGCCGACGTGTACACGACCCTGGGCTTCACCGACGTCGGCGACGGCTCGGCCGAGCGGGCGTTGCTCGACTACACGAAACTGTCGCGCGGGCCGCTGAACTGCACGACCCCGATCAACGCAGGCCCGCAGTACGCGGTGCTCATGGCCGGGGTGTCGCACCTCGACCGCTGGGTCCGGGGTGGTGCCGCACCGCCGAAGGGAACCCCGCTGCAGGTGAGCGACGGTCCCGGCCGGGTCACCGGCGGGCGAACCGTCCCGAACTACGTCGTCGCCCGCGATCCCGACGGGGTCGCCGTCGGTGGGATCCGTACCCCGTTCGTCGACGCCCCCCGGGCCGCCCTGACCGGGGAGACCAACGAGGGCGGGTCGTTCTGCGGGCTGTTCGGCACGACCCGGGCCTTCGACGCGGCCACCCTGGCCCGGCGCTACCCATCGCGCGAGGCGTTCCTCGAGCAGTTCCGGCGTTCGGCCAAGCAGGCGGTGCGGGCCGGCTTCCTGCTGCCCGAGGAGGCCGAGCGGATGGTCGCAGCGGCGGACCGGGTCCCCTACGGGGGGTGAGCGAGACCACGCCGGGTTCGCCGGGCCCGTCCAGGGTCTAGGTTCGCCGGCGTGCCCACCTTCACCTCGTTCGACGGGACCGAGATCTGGTTCGACGACCAGGACGAGGGTGGTCCCGCCGTGGTGCTCCTGCACGGCTTCGCCGCCGACACTAACCTGAATTACGTGCGTCCCGGCCTCCTCGACGCCCTCGTCGACGCCGGCGCCCGGGCCATCACCGTGGACTTCCGGGGCCACGGCCTGTCGGGCAAGCCCCATGATCCCGACGCCTACGCCGACCACGCGCTCGCACGTGACGTCACCGCGCTCCTCGACCATCTCGGGGTCGCGACGGTCGCGGTCGTGGGCTACTCGATGGGCGCGCGGGTCGCCCTCCGGCTCGGCGTCGCCGACCCCCGGGTGACCCGGGTCGTCGCGCTCGGCGTCGGGACCGGCTCGCTTGTGCGGCCCGATGCGGGGGGACCGACCATGGCCGACGCCCTCCTCGCCGAGGACCCCGACGCGATCACCGACCCGCTCGGCCGCCGCTTCCGGCGCCTGGCCGACTCGGTCCGGGCCGACCGGGTCGCTCTGGCCGCCTGCATGGCCCGTCCACCCGGGGGCTTCGACGACGACCTCGCCACCGTCGCCGTGCCGGTGCTCGTGGTCGCCGGCGCCGACGACGACCTGGCCGGCGATCCGGCCGGCCTGGCCGACCGGGTCGCCGACGGTCGCTCCCTCACGGTGCCCGGGGGCCACTTCGATGCCAACGGGCATCCCGACCTGCAGGACGCAGTGATCGACTTCGTCCTCGCCGGGTGACGGTGGGTCATCACGACGCCGTCGTCGTCGGCTCGGGGCCCAACGGGCTCATGGCCGCGATCACCATGGCTCGTGCGGGCCGGCGCACCGTCGTGTTCGAGGCCGCCTCCACCCCCGGGGGTGGCTGCCGGTCGGCGGCGCTCACCGCGCCGGGGTTCGTGCACGACGTGTGCGCGGCGGTGCACCCGACTGCGCTCGCCTCCCCGGCGTTCGCCACGGTCCCGCTGGGCGAACGGGATGTGGAGTGGTGCCATCCCGAGGTCCCGCTCGCCCACCCGCTCGACCACGGTCGTGCCGCCGTCCTGCACCGGTCCGTCGCCGACACCGCCGACGGGCTCGGCGCCGACGGCGCGGCCTACCGCCGCCTGATGCAGCCCTACGCCGATCGGGCCCCTGCACTCGCGGCCACCGTGCTCGCCCCGCTCACCGTGCCGAGGGCCCCGGTGACCGCAGCCCGCTTCGGGGCTCATGCCGTCCTTCCGGTCCGCCGCCTCGCCCGCCGCTTCGGCGGTGACGCCGCCCCCGCGCTCCTTGCCGGATCGGCGGCGCACTCCATGGTCGCGCTCGACGCGCCGGCCACGGCCGGGTACGGCCTCTTGCTCAACCTCCTCGCCCACGGCGTGGGCTGGCCGGTCGCCCGCGGCGGCTCGCAGGCGATCGTCGATGCACTGGTGGCCGAGCTCCGTCATCACGGGGGCGAGATCGTCACGGACCACGAGGTCACCGACCTGGCGCAGCTGCCCCCGGCGCCCACGACGCTGCTCGACCTCACCCCCCGGCAGCTCCTGGCGATCGGCGGGGACCGGATCCCGGCGCGCTACCGCCGCACGCTCGGTCGCTACCGCTACGGCCCCGGCGTGTTCAAGATCGACTGGGCGCTCTCGGAGCCGGTCCCCTGGACCGCGCCCGACGTGCGTCGGGCGGGCACCGTGCACGTGGGTGGCACCCTGGCCGAGATCGCCGACGCCGAGGCCGCGGTCCTGGCCGGTCGGGTGCCCGACCGGCCCTTCGTCCTGTTCGTCCAGGCCAGCGGCGCCGATCCGACGCGCGCTCCGGCCGGTCGCCACACCGGCTGGGCGTACTGCCACGTGCCCAACGGGTCGACGGTCGACTGCACCGACGCGATCGAGGCCCAGATCGAGCGGTTCGCCCCGGGCTTCCGCGACACCGTGCTCGCCCGGCGCACGGTCGACGCCGTGGGGATGGAGCGCTACGACGCCAACTACGTCGGTGGGGACATCAACGGGGGTGCGGGCACCCTGTCCCAGCTCTTCACGCGACCGTCGGTGTCCCCGTGGCCCTGGGTGACCCCGATCCCGGGGGTCTACCTCTGCTCGTCGGCCACCCCGCCGGGGGGTGGGGTGCACGGCATGTGCGGATGGCACGCGGCCCGGGCGGCGCTGCGCCGCAGTCGCTGACGACTCAGGTCGCGCGCCGCCGGAACCGCTTCCGACGGGCCGGGGGGTCAGGAGCCGGCGCCGCTTCGGTGTGGGCGTCGGTGACGATGCGTTCGGCTTCGGCGTGCGCGTCGGTGCGGATCGCCTCGGCTCCGGCGTGCGCGTCGGTGACGATGCGTTCGGCCTCGGCGCGCGCCTCGGTGAGGATCGTCCCGGCGTCGGTACGCATGCGTTCGAGCAGCGCGTCGCGGGCCTCGTCGAGCCGTTGGACGAGGACCGTGGCCTCCCGGGCCGCCTCGTCGCGGATGCGGGCGGCATCGAGCAGAGCCTCGTCGCGCAGTCGGGCCCGCTCGTCGTCGGCGGCGCGTGCCGCGCGCTCCTTCGCCTGGAGCGCCTCCCGACGGATCTGCTCGGCCGCGGCCACGGCGCTGCTGTGGAGCCGCTCGGCCCGCAGCTCGGCCTCGGCCACGACGGCCCGAGCCTCGGCGTCGGCCACCGCGCGTACGCCGTCGACGTCCCGGTGGGCCTGGTCGAGTGTGCGCAGGTGCTGGGCCTGCGCCTCGGCCAGGAGGGTGGCTGCCTCGGCCCGCGCGGCATCGCGGGTGCGGGCGGCTGCGAGCTCCGCGTCGGCGCGGATCACCAGTGCGGCCTGCTCGGCGTGCCGCCGGGCCTTCTTCGCCCGGCGGAGCTCCTTGCGCAGGCGTTCCTCGGCCTTCCGGTCGGTCCGCCCGGTCGCCTGCTTCCCCATGGGGTCGAGGTTAGGGAGCGCAGTCCCACCGCCAGTGGACGCCCGGGCCCGGGTCGGTGGCGGCCGGGCGCCGCGTCGCCGATGTCGCTCAGTTGCGGCGCGTGCGTCGCAGGCCCCGACGTCCGGGCGCCGGGGTCGGGCCCGCGGGTGCGGCCCCGGTGGTCGCCGCGGCCGTGGACTCGGGCGGGTGCGTCGCGCCCGGCGGGTCCGCGAGTGCCGCTACGGGCCCGGCATCCGAGGGGTCGACCCAGAACTCGTCCGGGAGGGCGGCGATGGTGAACGGTCGGTGCTGCCCTGGGGCCCCCGCCGGGTTGCCCAGGACTTGGTCGATGGTCGCAGCGACCTCGGCGTCGAAGCGGGCGGCGTCGAAGCGGGCGGCGTCGAGGAGGCGGGCGGCGTCGTCGCGGGCGGCGGTGACGATGGTGTCGGCCTCGCGGCGCGCGTCGGCGAGGACCTGCGCGGCGGTCTCGCGGGCCTCGTCGCGGAGCCGGGCCGCTTCCAGCAGGGCCTCGTCGCGCCGACGCTGCAGCTCGGCCGCGACGTCGGCATCGAGCCGTCCGCGCTCGGCCCGGATCTCCTGGCGGGCCCGCTCGAGTGCCGCGTCGGCCGACGCCTGGGCCCGCTCGGCGGCGAGCTCGGCGCGCGCCGCCGCGGCGTCGGCCTCGGCGGTGACGACCGCGCGGGCCTGGGCCACGATCTCGGCGGCCCGGGCCCGGGCGGTCTCGACGATGGTGGCGGCCTCGGCGCCGGCCCGGTCGATGACGCGCCGGTGCCTGCGTGCGGCCTTCGTCACCGCGTGGAGCCGGGTCTCGGAGGCCGCGGCCCCGGCGGCGGCGGTCACGGCCTCGGCCCGGGCGGTGGCCTCGGCGAGGATGGCCCGACGTTCCCGACGGGCCGCCCGGACGATCTCGTCGGCCCGCCGACGTGCCGCCCGCTCCCGTCGACGGGCGCGACGCCCGACGCCTCGGGTCCCGGGGGAGTCGGACTTGTCGGTGCGGGAACGACGCTTGCCCATCGCCCGAGTCTACGAACGGGTCATGGCAGCCCGCCAGGGCCGTGGTGGTTGCCTATCGCCGGCGGACGGTGAAGGTGCAGATCACGGTCTCGTCGGCCTGCACGTGGAAGAAGGCGGTGTTGCCCACGACCGACGAGTCGGATTCACCGCCGCGGTCCTGGCAGCTGCCGCCGACCAGGTCCCAGCCGTCGGCGGGCTGGAGCGTCCACGGCGACACGCCCACCGCCACGGTGAACCCGGTCTGGCCGAAGCCGTTCGGGGATCCGCTCGTCTCCACGGTCGCCGATCCTCCCGGGCCGGTGAGGAAGAACGATCCGGTGCCGCCCTGGGACACCACCCGCATGACGATGACCCCGGTGGCGGTCGGCGGCGGGGGCGGGGGCGTCGTGGGCGGCGGCGTGGGCGGGCTCGTGGGTGGCACGGTCGCCGGGGTCGTCACCGGGGTCCGGGGGGTGGTGGGGCCCGGGGTCGGCGTGGGGGCCGGCGGCGCCGTCACCGGCGGGGTCGTGGTGGGCGTGGTCGGCGGCGGGGTGAGCAGGAGCGCCCACGCAGCGAGGCGGGCGCGCCGGGGACCCTCGGGTGCGACCGAGGTCGTGTACTCGGCGGTGAAGCGGCCCCCCGCGGGGATGATCACGTCGTAGCGAACCACCGGGTCGGCCTGGACGACGATCGGCTGGGGTCGGAACCGGATCTGCTGCACCGAGGGGGCGATGGCCTTCGGGATCGTCTCGGTGACGCGGACGGCCACGGCCGTCGGACGCGGGTTGGTGAGCACCAGGCGACCGACGAAGCGGTCGCCGTCTGCCCCGCGCAGCTCCCAGGTCCGGCTCACCTCGGCCCCTTCGGGGGTCGAGGTGGTCGGGAACGTGTAGCGCGCGGCCGGCGCAGTGCGCAGGGCCGGGTCGTCGTCACCCCCGGGCAGGACGAGGAGCGCGAGGACGAGGGCCGCCGCGAGGCCGGCGGCGACCGCCACGACCAGGCCGGGGCGTCGCCGGGGGCCCGGCCGGGGCGCGGTGTCGATCGCATCGACGTGGTCGACCGAACCACTCGCGCCGGCCCCGGCGCTCCCGGCGATTCCCGCGGCGACGGCGGCGTAGGCCTCAGCGGCCGCGGGTGCCGGGACGGGTGCGGCCGACGCCGGGTCGACGACGACGGCGTTCTCGGTCACCGTCGGAGGCAGGGCACCGCTGCGGTCACGTCCCTCGAACAGGTCGCCCGTCAGGTCGTCGGGATCCCCGACACCCGGTGGCCCGCCGACCGGCGCTGCACGCCGGGCCCACCGTCCGGACCGCCCAGCCGTGGGCGGCGTGGGGTCTGGGCCCGCCGCCGGGTCCGAACCGCGGCGCGCGTCGGTGTCTCCGGACCCGTCGCTCCCCTCGTCGCCGGGGCTGATGGCGGTGGGCGCAGTCCGCCGGCGACGGCCCGGGCGGTCCTCGCCGGGCTCGACCCCCGTGGTTTCCAGCACCGGGTCGGTCCGGGGTGGGGTCCGCCGCCGACGGGTCGACGCCGGACGGTCCGGGGTGCGGACGGCCCAGGGATCGCCGGGCTCGGCGTCCGGCCCCGAGCGGGCCTCGCCGAGCGCCGCCTGGAGGCCACGGACCTCGTCGAGCGCGGCCCGGAAGAGGGCCTCGGCCTCGTCGAAGGACTTGGTCGACTCGCGGTCGGCGTCGGACCTGCCCCGTTCCTCGCGGTCGTCGCCGGGGCGACGCGATCGACTCATGCGCGCATCATGCTACGAGGCCGATCGGGTGGGCGGGAGGCCCTTCGCGTCCGTCCCGTCGGTCGCTTCGGCCCGGTCGTCGAGTTGGGTGGACTCGGGCCGCCGGGGCCGGAGGACGAGCACCATCGCGGCCACGCCGAGGAGGAGGACCACAGCGGAGAGGCCCAGCGCAGTGTCGGCGGGCCGGACGAAGCCGGCGACGCGGGCGGCGAGCAGCACGACGACGGCGTGCACGACCAGTGCGCCGAGCCCGCGCGCCGTCGCGGCGTGGCGGGGCGTCACCGCCCGCCCCCGCCAGACCCGTCGGGCGATCGGCTCCGCGACGAGGATCCCGAGGCACGCGACGGCGCCGATCACCGACCCGGGGCGCCCGCGCCCACCGACCGTGGCGACCCAGGCGAGCAGGCCGACGACCCCGTACGCGCCGGCGCCTTCGGTGATCCGGGTGATCGGGAGTCCGAGGAGGGCGATCGGGAGGAACACCCCGGCCACGACGAGGATCTGCTCGGTGTCGGGGACGGTCGTCCAGGCGCCGAGCGCAGTCATCGCCAGGAGGATCGGCGCCAACCCCGATCCGGTGTTGGCGGTGTCGTAGTCGACCAGCAGCGTCCCCCCGATCAGCGTCGTCCCGACCAGGAACGCGGGGATCCACCACAGGGCGTTGTTCGGGCCGACGGCGCCCCCCAGGATCACGGCGCCGGGAACGGCCGCCGCCAGGGCGACCGCGGGCGTCCACCGTTCGTACCCGAGGAGCCCGGTGATCGTGGCGCCGGCGGCGGGGAGCAGCGTGACCACGACCATCCCGCGGACCAGCGCGGCGGTCGAGAGCACCGACGGCGCCGTGCGGTCGGCCGCGACGAGCGTGGCGGCGACCGCCGCGAGCGCAGCCACCGGGACGGCCTGCGTCGCCGGGTGCCACCGGCGGCAGGCGGTGGCCACGAGCAGCGCGACGACGGTGGCGACCAGTCCGCACCACCAGCCGTTGCGGAAGCCTGCATCCTCCACGAGGAGCTCGACGATGAGCACCGGGGCTGGTCGCGCGATCGATCAGCGCGGGCGGTTGGGGGGCGTGGTTCCGGGACCGGAGGACACCGGGGGCAGGGTCGCCCGGCCGGTGCCGCGAGCGGTGATCGCCCGCCGCCGCGAGGTCCCGATCGCCGGGGTGGGCTCCGGCGCGGGCTCCGGAGCAGTGTCCACCGGCGCATCCGCTTCGCGGACGAGATCACGGAACCGGGGGAGCGCGATGAGCACGAGGAGGAAGGGGATCGCCTGGACCCGCTGCCGGGAGAGGATCCCGAAGTTGGAGAAGCTGGAGAAGGCAAAGACGAACACGACCAGGTACATGAGGGAGTACGTGAGGTACGGGGTCGTGCGCAGGAGGCGGGGGACCGAGCGGATCCGGTTCCGCGACAACACGAGCAACCCGATGAGGAACAGCCCCTCGAACGCCGCTGCGAGTCCGGTGACGTCGCTGACCTCGAACGGGAACGGCCGGAACAGCACGGTGACGAACGCCGGACCCATGCCGAGCGGCGAGTTGACCGTGACCGGCGAGAAGGACGAGCCGGCCTCGGCGGTCTCGATCGCGCTCTTCTCCACGGTCTGCGAGAGCGCGGCGGTCACGCTCCCCCCCTCGATCGCCGCCGTGCGCTCGAAGAAGGACGCGGTCTGCGACGCGAGGAAGACGCCGATGAGCATCGCAACCGCCACCGTGAGGAGGCGGATCACGGGCGTCGCGTACGAACGGGACGGCGCACGTCGGACGACCACGGCGGTGAGCAACGCGGCGAGGACGAGGAGCGCCATGTGGGGCCGGACCATCAGCATGGCCCCGATGCCGGCCGCGAACGGCACGACCCCGGTGCTGCGGCCGCGGAACAGCGCAGCGATCCCGTAGGAGGCCAGTCCGATGCCCAACATCATCCAGGCTTCCTTGCCGATGATGGCGGGCCAGAACAGGAGCGACGGCAGGAACAGCACGGCGATCGTGTAGCGACGGGCGTCGCCGTCGGGAATGCCGAGGCGGAAGGCCCGGGCGAGCAGGAGGAAACCGAGGAAGCTGATCCAGGCGAACACCATGAAGCCGACCATCCGCCCGGTGCCGAACAGCGAGTACACCATGCCGGTGAGGAAGTTGACGAACCCCGTGCCGATCAAGCGACCCGTCGCGATGCTGAAGTCGAACTGCCGGAGCTGTGGGACCAGGGCCCGCCCGGCGAGGTCGTACACGGTGGCATCGGTCCGGCCCCCCTGCAGCGAGTACGCCAGTTGGTACCGCACGAAGGCCATGAGGATCTTGGCCGCGAACGCAGCCAGGATGATCGAGCCGAGGGTGGGATCAC
>VGBI01000046.1 GCA_016870595.1 Actinomycetota bacterium | reverse complement strand
GGCGTCGACCCCGGCCGGGAGCGCGGCCAACGCGGCGTCGATCCGGTCGGCGAGCGCCCGCGCGGTGGTCACGGCCACGGCCGCAACCGCCGGGGCGGGCTCAGGAACGGCCCCGAGGGCCGGGACCAGGTCCTTGCCGGTGAACAGGCGGTACGCGTCGACCAGATCGTCGACGACGACGACCTCGACCCCGCGCTCGGCGCCGAAGTTGCGGGCATCGACCGGCCCGTCGGGGCCGGACTGACGCTCGGTGCCGTACGGGATGAGCACGGTCCCGAACCCGGCCTTCGCCGCGGCCTTGATTTTGTCGAGGACCAGGCCGACGACCCCGACCGTGCCGTCGGGGGCGATGGTGCCGGTCATGGTGACCTCGCGGTCGAGGCGGTCGCCCCGGAGCGCGGCGAGCGTGCCCACGGTGAGGATCGCCCCGGCCGACGGGCCGTCGATCGGCCCGGTCACCGTGTCGCGCGCCCCGTAGACCCGGGGGTCGTTGCCGGCGAACAGCATGCCCACGGCCGCGGCCACCGCCGACGCCGCGACCCACTGGGGCCCGGCGCCCTCGGCCTTGCCCGAGCGCAGGTCAACCTCGAACTCGGGGCGCGGGGTCCGACGGGTCGTGATCGTGGCGCGCTCGATCCCGCCGACCGTGCGTCCCTTGGCGTCGGGGCCGGCCCAGAGCGCAGGGACGGTGACCGTGCGGGCACCGTCGTCGGCCTGCGCCGGGGCCGGGACGGCGGCCACGCCGGTGGCGGCGAGCGCACCGGCGAGGAGGGCGGCGAGGGAGCGACGGCGCACGGTGCGCACGGATCGGATCGTAACGGGGCGGGGCCGGCCTCGTCGCCCTGGCCGGACCGGATCGGATCGGATCGGATCGGTCTACCGCTGGGTCAGGCCGTAGATCCCGTCGGCGAGGAACGCGAGCGCGGCGATGGCCGACACGATCGCGAAGACCCGCGGGCCCCGGGCCCGCACCGCGACCTCGGCCCGGCGCAGCAGCGCCTGGGCCCGGGTGGGGTCGGCCCGGTACGCCAGCCCGACCGTCCCGATCAGCACGGTCGAGGCGATCGCGAACACCACGAAGGCCACCGCGGCCTCGGCCAGGCCGAGGTGGGCGCGCACCACGACCATGGCGGCGGCCATCGTCACCGTCCACGGCTGCTCCCACATCGCGGCGAAGAACGCGGTCCGGGGGCCCAGGCGGGTCAACCAGCCCGACGAGCGGGGCTGGCCCGACCCGGGCGTGTCGTGGCGGCGGCGCCACTCGCGCACGGCCACCCATCCGAGCACGACGGCCACGACGATCTCGGCGATGCGCACGACGAGGTCCTCGGTCGAGCCGATGACCGGCGGCTGCCCACCGAGGATCGCGTCACTGAGGAGGAAGACGACGGCGAGCGACGTGCACCACCCGGCGAGGAACGCGAGCGCGTTGCGGCGGGGCCGGTCGGTCCCGAGCAGGGCGACGAAGACGACGAGGGTGCCCGGCTCCAGGTTGGCGGTGAGACCGAGGAGCAGGATCGGGAGCAGCGCGCGCAGCACGGCGGGATTCTCGCGGTCGGCGGGCGGCGCGCGCCGATCAGGCCCCGGGTCCGGCGACCAGGAGCATCACCACCGCGACCACGGTGGCGGCCGTCCACGCCCAGGTGCGCAGCCACCCGGTCCGCAGCAGACGCCGCTCGACGGCGTCGGAGTGCGCCGTCGCGAGACGACCGTGGGCCGGGAGGGCGAAGGCGACGGTGGCGAGCACCGTGGTCCCGGCCAGCAGCACGGCGGCCACGATCAGCCCGAGCGGGACGCCCACCGGCCGGACCGCGAGGAGCGCGAGGGCGGTGACCCCCTGGAGGGCCCACGGGAGCCCGACGACCCGCGCGGTCCGCCGGGAGTGCTCGGCGTGGAACTCCGGCCACCGGGGCCCGGCGGCGTAGCCGAACAGGGGGTAGTGCACGGCCTGCACGAACCATCCGATGCCGGTCATGCCTGCGGCGCCGGCGAGGTGGAGGACGAGGAGGGTCACCCGCGGCGGGGGGGCCGGGGCACCAGGGCCGGCGTACGGGCGGCGTAGGCGGCGAACTCGGGGCGGCGCTCGGCGCTGCGCCGGTCGAGCATGGGGATCGAGGCGAAGACGAACATCGCCGTCATCGCGAGCGGTCCGACGACCGTCCACCACCAGGCGAGGTCGGCCGCCAGGGCGAACAGGAACAACGCGCACCAGAAGCAGAGCTCGCCGAAGTAGTTCGGGTGTCGGGACCAGGCCCACAGGCCCCGGTCCATGACCTGCCCGGGCTGCTTCACCTTCCGGAACCGGCGCATCTGCTCGTCGGCGACGAACTCGAGCAGCGCGGCGAGCAACCCGAGGGCGAACGCGACCCAGTCGAGCGCGCCGACGGGGTCCGTGCCCCACACCAGGGCCGGCACGAGGGCGATCGACCCGAGGAAGACGATCACGCACGGGAACAGGTGGACCCCGAACAGCGACACCGCCACCTTCGGACCGTTCGTGTACATGTCGAGGTAGCGCCAGTCCTCGTGGTCGAGTCCGGGCCAGCCGCGCGCCCAGTTCGCGGTGAGGCGCACCGCCCAGACCCCCACGACCACGAGCACGAGCGCAATGCGCAGCCCCGGGACCCCGACGACGTGCTGCGCCGCGAGCCACACCGCGGCGGCCGGTGGGAGCACGCTCCACCAGGCGTCGAACATCGACCCGTTGTCGAGTGCCGTCGACCACACGAAGATCACCAGTGCCGACGCGAGGTACCCGAGGCCCAACGCGAGCACGGGTCGGTCACCACCGACCGCGGCGGCGACCAGCCATCCGGCGCCGATGGCGGTCGCGTAGGCCACCACCACCAGCAGCAGGGACCCGGCTCGGCCGATCCGCGTCCCGATCCCCCGACCGCTCATGGTCCACCCCCTCCGTCCGGCCCCCGACGGTGCCGACGCGGCGCAGTCTCGCACGCGGGGATCACGCCGCGTTCACGTCGCGTTCACGCCGCTAAGCCGCGTCGGGGCCGAGCTCGCGGGCCCGCGGCCCGCACACCCGATCCTGGTAGCCCTGCAGGCGCACGTAGAGCGATCCCAGGTCCGGGCTGTTGGCGAAGTCGATGAAGGTGCGGTCCCGGTTCACCGCGTCGGGGTCCCACCCGAAGGCGGCGTAGAGATCGTTGAAGCGGACCTGGGCCGCGACCGCCGCCTCGGCGTCGGCCCGGATCTCGGGCGGGGCCTCGCGGGCGGCGCGGCGGGTCAGGGCCAGGAGCCGGGTGAGGTCGCGGCGGACCTCGGCGGGCGCAACGTCGTCGAGGAGGTCGAGCGCGCCCATGCGCTCGAGGGTGTCGCAGTAGGGGACGGCCCGGCCCGGGACCCGGGTCTGGTCGGCGCCACCGCAGGCGACCACCGTCACCCCGGCGAGCAGGACCACGCCCAGACCGACGAGCAGACGGACCGGGCGGACCGGGCGGCCGGGACGGTCGGGGGCTCGCAGCCGGAGGGGCACGCCGGTCCAACCCCGACCGCGTCGACCCCGATTCCCGACGGACCGCGCGGTACCGTTCGCGCCGCCACGTCGCCCCGGGAGTCCCGATGCCCGGTCCAGACGAACCGCACCGTCCGGCCGCCCCCACCCGGAGCGGCCGTCGCGGCCGGGTGCTGCGCCCGGCGCTGGTCGCGGCTGCGCTCGTGTGCGTCGGCGCCGCACCGGCGGCGGCCACCCCCGCCGCGACCGTGCCCGCCCCGGTCCCGGGCGAGGTGGTTCGCAGCGGCGGGATCACCCGCGAGGTCCTCGCCGCCACCGAGCCCACCAACGCCGCGGGCGAGGCGATGGTGCTCCTGCGCGTCCGCATCGCCCCCGGCGTGCGCGTGGCCGAGCACACCCACGCCGGGACCCAGATCCTCCGGCTCGAGTCGGGGAGCCTCACGGTCGCGGTGACGTCGGGCACGATCCCGGTCACCCGGGCCGACGGGACCGCCGAGACCGTCACCGGCCCGGCCACGGTCCGACTGCGGGCGGGTGACTCGTGGGTGGAGCCGCCCGGGGTCCCCCACTCGGCGGCCAACCCGGGACGACGGCCCGCGGTGTCGGTCGCCACGCAGCTCATCACCATCGGAAGCCCGTTGTCGATCCCGGCCGGCACCACCGCACCCGGGACCCCACTCGACGTGAGCACCGACTTCGTGGTGACCGAGAACCGGCTCGTCACGCTCCCGACCCCCGCCGGCACCCGGCTCTACGGGACCGCGATCGAGACCACCACCGCGGTGGTCTCCGGCGGACCCGCCGCCGGCCAGACGGTCCAGCTCCGCCTCGCCGAGAACATCGACTACACGAACGGCGCCGGACCGTGGAACGGGTTCCTCACGGTGACCTTCGCCGACGGATCGACCATCGTGGCGGCGGTGACCGGCGCCACGGTCACCACCGGCGACGGGGGCGCCCGCTTCGCCGGGACGATGGGCGTGATCGGCGGCACCGGGACCTACGCGGGGGTCACCGGTGGGACGGGCACCTACACCGGCGGGCGCAGCGGTGCGCTCGGCGCCACCCCGCTCCCCACCCGCATCTCGCTGCGCACGACCACCGGCTGAGCCGCCGGGACCGGTCACCCGACGGGCCGGGTCTCCATCAGCTCGATGCGGGTGCCGTCGGGGTCGGCGAGGAACACGAGCTCGAGCACCGCGCGACCGAGGTCGATCCGGGTCCGCGTCGACTCCACCACCGTGCCCCCGTGCGCCACGAGGCGGGCCTCGACCGCCGGGAGGTCCTCGACCACGAACGTGAGGTGGGTCAGCCCGATCCGGTTGCGGCGGGTGGGCGGAGCGCCGTCGGCGGGCGGTGTCGTCCAGGAGAGGAGCTCGATCGTGGCCCCGTCGCGGCGGACCATCTGGGAGCGCAGGCGCGCCCCGGGCGGGACCTCGAGCGTGGCGGCGACCTCGTCGCCGAGGTCGTAGCCCTCCGCGACCTCGAACCCGAGCCCATCGCAGTAGAAGCGCAGCGCCGCCGCGAGGTCGGCGACGCAGAGGCCGACGTGGGAGAGATGGATCGACGCCACCGCCGGAGTCTCGCTCATCCGGTCCGCGACCGCACGCGCGAGAAGCGCAGCACGCCGTCGTCGACCGGGTCCCGCCGGAAGCGACGCTCGTCGTCCCGGAAGGCGGTCGGGACCCGCCAGACCCCGGTGCCCTGCTTCGGGACGAGGTGCGACCCCCGCCGGACGTAGCCGGCGTCGAGTCCGAGCATGGGCGCCGTGGGCATGGCCGGGTCGGGCTCCGCCGGGCGGGCGGTGTCGTAGCCGTGCCGGGTCATGTGGGCGAGGCACCGGCAGAGCCATTCCCCGATGAGATCGACCTTGAGGGTCCACGACGCGTTCACGTACCCGAACACGAACACGAGGTTCGGCACGTCGGCGAGCATCGCCGACTTGTAGACGACCCGCGTGGCGGGATCCACCGTCCGTCCGTCGACCGACACGGTCATCCCTCCGAGCGCGAGGAGCTCGAGTCCGGTGGCGGGGACCACCACGTCGGCGGCGAGCTCGGCGCCGGAGTCGAGCCGGATGCCGTACTCGGTGAAGGTCGCGATGGTGTCGGTGACGACCGAGGCCCGTCCGGCCGAGATCGCCGCGAAGAGGTCACCGCCGGGCAGCACGCACACGCGCTGGTCCCACGGGTCGTACCGGGGGGTGAAGTGCGTGGCGACGTCGTAGCCCGCAGGGAGCTGGCGGGCCACGCCGCGGACCAGGAGGCGGCGCATCAGCGCGGGCCGGGCCCGGCACAAGGAGTAGAAGAACGCCGTCATCGCGACGTTCTTGCGCCGGGTCCACGCGTAGGCGCGCATCGGGGACAGGCGACGCCGGGCCCGGCGGTTCAACCGGTCCTCGCGCGGGAGCGACAGGAAGTACGAGGGCGAGCGCTGCAGCATCGTCACGTGGCTCGCGGACCCGTCGGCCAGCGCGGGCACGAGCGTCGCGGCCGTGGCGCCGCTGCCGACCACCACCACCGACCGACCCTCGAGGTCGAGGTCGGCCGGCCAGTGCTGGGGATGCACCACTCGCCCACCGAACCGGTCGAGCCCGGCGAACGGGGGCGTGTACCCGTGGTCGTAGCGGTAGTAGCCGGTGGTGGCGAGCAACCATCCGGCCTCGACCCGCTCGGGTCCGTCGGGGCCGTCGACGGTGAGGTTCCAGGTCGCGTCGGGACTCGACCACGACGCGGCGCGCACCCGGCGCCCGAAGCGGATCGCGTCGTGCAGTCCGTGCTCGGTCACCGCCTCGTCGAGGTACCGCAGGATCTTGTCGCCCGCGGCGATGGCGTCGTCGTCGGTCCAGGGCTTGGACGCGTAGCCGTAAGTGAAGAGGTCCGAGTCGGACCGCACGCCCGGGTACCGGAACAGGTCCCAGGTCCCCCCGATGGCGCTGCGGGCCTCGAGGACGACGAACGACAGATGGGGCATGCGGGTGCGCAGGTGCATGGCCATCCCGATGCCCGACACGCCGGCGCCGACGATCGCCACGTCGACGCGCTGGATGGGGTCGGCCATGGGGTCATTGCAGCACGGCGGGACCCCGGCCGGGGAATCCCGGGCCCGGCCTAGGCTCCGGACCACCGGACCTCCGGCCCCGAGGAGCCCGCCCATGCCGCCGTCGCCCGACGCCCCCGACCCCGTCCGGCCGCCCGAGCCCACCGACGTCCCGGCGATCGACGACTGGAACCGCCTGCTCGAGGGTCGGGTCGCGGTCGTCACCGGCGGCGGGGCCGGGATCGGCGCGGCGATCGCCCGTCTGTTCGCGCAGCACGGGGCCCGGGTGGAGATCGCCGAGATCGACCCGGAGCGCGGCGACGCCACGGTGGCGGCGATCACCGCGGCGGGCGGCCACGCCCGGGCCCACCGCTGCGATGTGACCGATCCCGACCAGGTCGGGGTCTTCGCGGCCACGGTGCTCGCCGACCATCCGGTGTCGGTCCTGGTCAACAACGTCGGGGACTACCGGCCCGCGGTGCGCTTCCGGTCGTCGACCCCGGAATCGTGGCGCACGATGTACGACATCAACTGCTTCCATGTGTTCGCGGTCACCCAGGCGTTCCTCGACCCGATGATCGCGGCCGGGGGCGGGTCGATCGTCAACGTGCACTCGGTCGAGGCGATGCGGGGCTACCCGACCAACCCGGTCTACGGCGCGATGAAGGCCGCGGTGGCCGCGTTCACCACCGACCTCGCGGTGATGGTCGGGCGCCACGGCGTCCGGGTGAACGCAATCGGACCCGACCTCTGCCAGACGCCCCAGGTCGACTACCTCAGCGGGTCGGTCGGCCTCGAGCACCTCTGGTCGGCGTGGGCCCCGGTCGGGCGGCTGGGCTGGCCCGAGGACCAGGCGCGCGTCGCGCTGTTCCTGGCCTCCGATCTCTCCGCCTTCGTCACCGGGCACAACATCCCGGTCGACGGCGGCACGCGGGCCGGCGGTGGCTGGTTCTGGTCGCCCACGGAGCGCCGCTTCGTGAACCGCCCCCGCACCCTCTGACCGGCCCCGCCTCCCCCCCGGTACCGAGCATGTGACACCCAGCCACGTATTTCGTGGCCCACCGTCACATGCTCGGGCGAGGGACGGGGCGGGAAGGACCGGGAGGGGGCAGGAGGGGGAATGGGGGTCGCGGGCCGGGGGTTCGTCCCCGTGTGACCGACATGGCGCCAGCCCTCCCCACCCCGGTGTGCCCGCACCGCCTGGACCGCCCGGTCATGGGCCAGCGGTGGGAGGACGTGACCTTCGCCCACTGGCCGGTGCCGGTCGACGCCGTGGCCGCGGTCCTGCCCCCCGGCCTGGCTCCCGACGTCTTCGCCGGGACCGCCTGGGTCTCGCTGGTCCCGTTCTGGATGCGCGACCTGCGGTTGCGCGGGCTCCCGCCCATCCCCACCACCCGGGCGTTCGCCGAGGTGAACGTGCGCACGTACGTCCAGGGACCCGAGGGGCCCGGCGTGTGGTTCTGCTCGCTCGACGCCACCCACGCGCTGCCGGTCGCGACCGCCCGGGTCGCCTACGGCCTGCCCTACTTCCGGGCCCGGGTGACGACGGTCCCGGCGGCGGCCGGGCCCACCCGCACGGAGGAATGGCGGGTCCAGCGTCGCCACGACGGCACCACCGGCCGGATCGCGGTGACCGTGGACCCCGGGGCGGCCGGGCCCGACCCCGACCTGAGCGCCGACCCACTCCACGTGTTCCTCTCGGCGCGCTGGCGGCTCTACGCAGGGCGGCGCCGCCTCCACGCCGCCCGGGTCGCCCACGAGCCCTGGCCGCTCGTCGCCGCGACCGCGGCCGCGTGGGACACCGGGCTGATCGAGGCGGCCGGCTTCCGGGTCGAGGGCGCCCCGATCGTCGCCTGGTCCCCCGGGGTGGGCGTCACCGTCGAACGCCCGCGCCGGCTGCGGCGGCCCTGACGTGGCCCGGGACCTGCGGGACGCCAGCGTCGTGGTGGTGGGCGCGACAGGCGGCCTCGGCCGCGAGCTCGCCCGACGCCTCCACGAGCGCGGCGCCCGGCTCACCCTCGCCGGCCGGGACCCCGATCGGATCGCCGGCCTCGGCCTCCCCCACCCGGGCGTCACCGCCGACCTGCGTGACGCCGTCGCCGGCGCCACCGTCGTGCGCGCCGCGCTCGACGCCCACGGCCGCATCGACGGCGTCGTGAACGCCGTCGGCGTGGTCGCGTTCGGCAACCTGGTCGACACCGACCCGGTCGTGGTGGAGGAGCTGTTCCTCGTCAACACGCTCGGGGCGCTGTGGCTCGCCCAGGCCGCGATCCCAGCACTGCAGGAGCAGCGCGGCTTCCTCTGCAACGTCAGCGCGGTCGTCGCCGAGCAGCCGCTCCCCGGCATGGCCGCCTACGCCGCGTCGAAGGCCGCCCTCACCGCCGCCGACGCCGCGATCCGCCGCGAGCTGCGGCGGGTCGGCGTGCACGTGATCGACGCCCGCCCGCCCCACACCGAGACCGAGCTCGCCCGCCATCCCATCGGGGGCACGGCCCCGAAGCTGCCCACCGGCCTCGACCCCGGTGCCGTCGCCGAGCGCATCGTCGTCGCGATCGAGGCCGACGAGCCCGAGCTCCCGAGCGATGCGTTCGCCTGACCTCGTCGTCGCCGGCACCGTCGCCGCCCCGGTCGACGCCGTCTGGCGGGTCCTCGCCGAACCCGAGGCCTGGCCCGCCTGGGGGCCGTCGGTGACGGCCGTCGACTGCCCGGACGCGCGCGTGCGCACCGGGACCCGGGGCCGGGTCCGCACCGTGGCCGGCGTGTGGTTGCCGTTCACGGTCGTCACGGTCGAGCCCGGCCGTAGCTGGACGTGGCGCATCGGCCCGGTCCGGGCGACCGGTCACCGGGTCGCCGCGCTCGGGCCCGAGCGCACGCGCGTGGAGTTCACGGTCCCGTGGTGGGCCGCGCCGTACGCCCTGGTGTGCCGCCGCGCGATCGCCCGGATCGGCGACCACCTCGCACCCGGTCAGGTGCGGGCGATCTCCTTGAGCTCGTAGGTCTCGATCACGTCGCCGGGCTTGAGGTCCTGGAAGTCCGACAGCCCGATCCCGCACTCGAAGCCGGTCTGCACCTCGCGCACGTCCTCCTTGAAGCGGCGGAGCGACGCGATGGACCCGTTCCAGATGACGACGCCGTCGCGCAGGAAGCGGACCCGCGAGCCGCGGGTGACGGTGCCAGAGCGCACGAAGCAACCGGCGACCCGCCCGACCCGGGGCACGCCGAAGACCTCGCGGACCTCGGCGTCGCCGGTGACGACCTCCTCGAACTCCGGCTGCAGCATGCCGAGCAGCGCGGCGTTGACGTCCTCAAGCACCTTGTAGATCACCTCGTAGAGGCGCAGCTCGACCTTCTCGGTCTCGGCCAGCTCGCGGGCCTTGCGGTCGGGCCGGACGTTGAAGCCGATCACGGTCGCGTTGGACACCGCCGCCAGGTTGACGTCGGACTCGGTGACGCCACCCACGGCCCGGTGCACGAACGACAGGCGTACCTCCTCGTGCTCCTGGTCGAGCTTCCGGAGTGCATCGGTGAGCGCCTCGAGCGAGCCCTGCACGTCGGCCTTGAGCACCAGGTTCAGCGTGGCGACCTCGCCCCGCTGGACCATCGCGAAGATGTCCTCGAGCCGGGCTCCCCCGGCCAGGGCCATCGGGTGGGCCAGGTTGGCCTTGCGCCGCCGCCACGACCGGGCCTCGGCCACGGTCCGGGCGACCTTCTCGTCGGGCGCCACGCGCAGCTCGTCGCCTGCGAGGGGGACGTCGTCGAGCCCGAGCACCTCGATCGGCATGGAGGGTCCGGCCTCCTGGACCGGCTGACCGTGGTCGTCGAACATGGCGCGGACCCGGCCCCAGCCGCCGCCGGCGACGATCGCCTCGCCGACCCGCAGCGTGCCCCGCTCGACCAGCGCCGTGACCACCGGCCCTCGGCCGGGGTCGAGGTTGGACTCGAGCACGAAGGCCCGGGCTGGCGCCTCCGGGTTGGCGGCGCACTCCTCGACGTCGGCGACGAGGAGGATGGAGTCGAGCAGCGTGTCGACACCGGCACCGGTGGGCGCGGCCACCTCGTTGACGATGGTGTCGCCCCCCCACTCCTCGGGCACCAGCTCCTGCTCGACGAGCTGCTGGCGCACGCGGTCGGGGTTGGCGTCCTCGCGGTCGCACTTCGTGATCGCCACGACGATCGGCACCTCGGCCGCGCGGGCGTGGCTGATCGCCTCGACCGTCTGGGGCATCACACCGTCGTCGGCCGCGACCACCAGCACCGCGATGTCGGTGGCGGCGGCGCCGCGGGCCCGCATCTGTGTGAAGGCCTCGTGGCCGGGGGTGTCGATGAAGGTGATGAGGCGGTCGTTCTTCACGACCTGGTACGCACCGATGTGCTGGGTGATGCCCCCGGCCTCGCCCGCCACCACGTTCGCACTGCGGATGAAGTCGAGCAGCGTGGTCTTGCCGTGGTCGACGTGACCCATGACCGTGACCACCGGCGGGCGGGACACGAGCAGGTGCTCGTCGTCCTCCTCCTCGCCGAACATCGCCTGGAGCTCGAGCTCGGCCTCCTGGCCGGGCTCGACGATCAGGACCTCGGCGCCGAGCGCCTCGGCGATGAGCTCCACCATCTCGTCGGCCAGCGTCTGGGTGCCGGTGACCATCTCGCCGGCGTCGAAGAGCAGCCGGACGAGGTCGGCGGTCGTGCGGTTGAGCTTGGGCGCGTACTCCTGGAGCGTGATGCCGCGGGGCACCACGATCTCGCCCTCGGGCACGGGTGCGTCGGCCGGGGTGAACGCGGTCGGCGACGCCGGGCCGAGATCCTCGAAGTTGCGCTGGCGCCGCTTCTTGCGCCGGGGCCGCTGCCCCTGGGGGCCGGGCCGACCCCGGCCGCCGGGGCCACCGGGACCACCGCGGCCACCGCCGGGTCCTCCACCGGGACCGCCACCAGGGCCGCCGGGACCACCGGGGCCACCGGTACGGGCGGGGGGCGGGCCGCTGCGCCGGGCGGGGAAGCCCGCGGCACCGCCGCCAGGCCGGGCATCGCCGGCGTCGGGGGTGAAGACGCGGGGACCACCGGGACGGCGGGCGCCGGGCGGGGGCGGGATCGGCTTGCCCGACGGGCCTCGCAACGGGGCGGGCGGGGGCGGGATCGGCTTGCCCGCCGGGCCCCGGAGGGCGGCGGGCGGCGGGGTGATCGGGGCGGCCGCCGGCGGAGCGGGGGGCGCTGCGGCGGCGGGGGCGACCGGAGCAGCGGGGGGCGCGGTCACCGGAGGGACCGGGGCCGGGGCGGCCGACGCCGCCGGGGCCACCGGCACGCTCGGAGGAGCGGGCGCCGCCGGGGTGCTGCGCACGACCCGGGCCGGAGCCCGGTCGTCGGGGATGCCGCCGGTGCTGCGCACGACCCGACCCGAGCGGGCGGGCGCCTCGGGTGCGGCCTCGGTCCCGGCCGCCGGTGCGGCGGGCTCGGGTGCGGCGGGCTCGGATGCGGCGGGCTCGGGGGTCGCCGGGGCCGGCGTCTTCTTCTCGGCCGTCTTCTTCGCCGGCGGCGCCTCGTCGACGATCGGCTCGCGCCGGATCCCCTTGGCGTCGGCCAGGCGGCGGACGCGGTCGGCCATCGGGTCCTCGATGCTCGAGGAGTGGTTCTTCACCCCGATCTTGAGCTCTTCGCACAGCTCGAGGCACTCCTCGTTGCTGAGCCCGAGCTCGCGGGCCAGTTCGTAGATCCTGATCTTCTTCGGCAACGCCTCAGCTCGTCCCTTGCGTCATGGTGGATCGCGGTCGGGGCCGGGATCCACCGGTCATTGTCCCAGTCTTGCGCGCAGCGCCTCGATCTCGGTCGTCGGGATCGGGTGGCGCAGGGCCCGCTCCAGCGCCCGCCGCCGGATCGCCGTCTCCAGGCAGGCGCCCGTGGCGGGCGGCCCGCAGAGCCAGGCTCCCCGGCCCGGACCCGCTCCGAACCCGACCGTCCCGTCGCCGCCCCGGTGGAGGCGGATCAGGCCGGTCGGCTCGGCCCGTCGGCGACAGCCGACGCAGGTCCGCAGCCGCTTCGCGCGCCCGCTAGCCGTCGTTCCCCTCCTCGTCACCCGACGCGCCCTCCGGCGCCACGGGCTCGTCGGCCGGGGCGTCGGTCGACGCCTCGGAGGTGGCCTCCGGCACCGCGGCCTCGGCCTCGGCCGGAGCGGTCGGGGCCGCGGCGGTCGGGGCGTCGGCGGTCGGGGCGTCGGCGTACCCGGCGGCGGCGGCCGAGATGGCCTCGCCTCCCTCGGCCGGCTGCCACACCAGCTCGCCGGACTCGTTCTTGACCCACTCGCCCTCGTCGTACTCCTCGGCGGCGGGCTCCTCCTGGGCCTGGTTCTCGCTGCGGATGTCGACCCGCCAGCCGGTGAGCCGGGCGGCCAGGCGGGCGTTCTGACCCTCCCGGCCGATGGCCAGCGAGAGCTGGAAGTCGGGGACGATCACCTCGGCGGTGCCCGACGACTCGTCGATGCGGACCTCGCGGACCCGGGCCGGCGCGAGCGCCTTGAGCACGAACTCGGCGGGATCGTCGCTGTAGGGGACGATGTCGACCTTCTCGCCCCGCAGCTCGTTGACGACCATGCGCACGCGGGAGCCCCGCGCGCCCACGCAGGCACCGACCGGGTCGACGTGGGGGTCGTTGGAGGCCACCGCGATCTTGGTGCGGTGCCCCGGCTCGCGGGCGATGGCCTTGATCTCGACCACGCCGTCGACGATCTCGGGGACCTCGAGCTCGAACAGCCGCTTCACGAGGCCCGGGTGGGTCCGCGAGACGACGATCTGGGGGCCCTTGGCGGTCTTGCGGACCTCGACGATGTACGCCTTGAGCCGCGAGCCGTGGTCGTAGCGCTCGTTCTGGGCCTGCTCGGCCTGCGGGAGGAGCGCCTCGACCCGGCCGAGGTCGAGCAGCGTGTAGCGCTGGTCGGTCTGCTGGATGATGCCGGTGACGATGTCGCCCTCACGCCCGGCGTACTCCTCGTACTTCATCTCGCGCTCGGCGTCGCGGATGCGCTGGAGGATGACCTGCTTCGCGGTCTGGGCGGCGATGCGGCCGAAGTCGGAGGGGGTGTCGTCCCACTCGCGGACGACCACGCCCTCTTCGTCGAGCTCCTGGGCGAAGACCTTGATCTCGCCGGTCTCGACGTCGATCTCGACCTCCGCCTCCTCGGCGGCGTCGGGCATGCGCTTGTAGGCGGTCACCAGCGCGTTCGCGAGCGCCTCGAGCAGGATGTCGATCGAGATGCCCTTCTCGCGCTCGATGTTCTCGAGCGCCTCCATCATGTCTGAGTTCATGGCCACCCGTCCTCGTCAGTGCCTCGCCGACGCCGCCGGCGTCGAACCGTTCCCACCACGCGCACCCGCGCCCGGCGTCGTCGACTTCGCCGGTCGGCCCGCCGCGGCCTTCCCGGGCTTGGCCGCCGGCCCCCACTCGAACACCGTGCGGGCCTGCACCACCTCGGCGTAGGCGACGCGGCGGCGGTCGCCGTCGACCTCGACCTCGATCCCCTCGGCGTCGGCGCCGACGAGCAGCACGCGCTCCCGACGCGGGCCCTCGGGCCCGGTCTCGGTCTTGAGCGAGATCGGCGTGCCGATGGCCCGGCGGAAGTGGGCCGGGGTCCGCAGCGGCCGTTCGAGCCCGGGGCTCGAGACCTCGAGCAGGTAGCCGCCGGGCAGGACCGCCTGCACGGCGGGGTCGGCGTCGAGCACCGGCCCGAGCGCCTCGGTCGCCGCGGTGACGGCCTCGAGGTCGACGCCGCCGGGGCGGTCGATCAGCACCCGGAGGGTGCGCGCCCGCGCCGAGCCGCTGAGCTCGATGTCGTAGCACTCGAGGCCGAGCCCCTCGAGGACCGGGGTCAGGACGGCGGCGAGCTGGTCGGTGGTCGGGCTCGACACGGTGTCCTCCTCCTCGATGCTCGGCGGTGCTCGGCGGTGCTCGGTGGTGCTCGGTGGTGGTGCTGCGGGGCGGGTCGCGGGCCGGGTCCGACCGGGGCCGGGCGACGAAACGAGCAACAAAAAACGTGGGCTCGCGCCCACGTTGCCGACGGTCACCCAGGGGTGTCCGTCCGGGCCGGTCTCGTCGACGGGCGGGGTTCTCAGGTCGGGGTCGGATCGGGGTCGGATCGGGAACTGCTCGGGACTGCGGAACCAAGGAGTATACCCGATCGGGTCCGGGCGCCCCGGGGAGCCGGGACCGGATCGGAGTCCCGGATCCGCCCTGCGTCGGGCCCCGGGTCAGGCGCTGGCGAGCCGGGCGGCGGCCTCGAGGAGGGGGAACTCGTCCTCGGTGCCGTCGGCCCGGCGCCGGCGCTCCACGACGCCCCGGGCCACGCCCTTGGCCCCCACCGTGACCCGCCAGGGCATCCCGAGCAGGTCGGCGTCGGCGAACTTCACCCCGGGGCTCGCGTCACGGTCGTCGTAGAGGACCGCGACGCCGGCGGCCCGCAGGTCGGCGTAGAGGGCCTCGGCGGCCCCGACCACCGCGGCGGCGGTGTCGCCCTTGCCGGGGAGCACCACCAGGTGCACGGCGAACGGCGCCAACGCGTCGGGCCACACGATCCCACGGTCGTCGTGGTGCTCCTCGACCACGGCGGTGACGATGCGCGACACCCCGATGCCGTAGCAGCCCATGACCATGGGGTGGTCGTGGCCGTCGGCGTCGGTGTAGGCGGCCCCGAGGGCCTCGGCGTACTTGGTCCCGAGCTGGAAGACGTGCCCGACCTCGATGCCGCGGTCGACGGAGAGGCGCGCGCCGCAGCGCGGGCACGGATCCCCGCTCACCACGCTCACCAGGTCGGCCCAGAGGTCGACGCGGAAGTCGCGACCGAGCACGGCGTGGCGGACGTGGTGGTCGACCTCGTTGGCCCCGGTCACCCAGGGCCGCTCCTCCCCCACCAGCGGATCGGCCACGACCAGCGCTGCGCCGGTGAAGTCGGGGCCGATGTAGCCCTTGGGGAGATCGGGCCGGGCCACGAAGTCGTCGTCGGTGTAGAGGCGGGCCGAGCGGGGGGCGAGCGCCTGGGTCAGCGCGTACGGGTTGACCTCACGGTCGCCGGGGACGAGCGCGAGCCCGAGCTCGCCGTCGACGTCGAAGGCGATGCACTTCAGCAGCTCCGACGGCTCGATCCCGAGGTGGGCGGCGACCCCGGCGATGCCGGGGAGATCGGGGGTGTGGACCCGGTCGCGCTCGGGCGCGTCGACGGGCGCGTCGACGGGCGCGTCGACGGCCGGCACCTCCTGGTGCAGACGACCGTGGCGCCGGGCCGCCTCGACGTTGGCGGCGTAATCGCAGCCGGTGCACCAGACGAAGTCGTCCTCGCCGATCGCGGCGACGGCCATGAACTCGTGGTTCACGTCACCACCGATCTCACCGGCCTGGGCCTCGACCGAGCGGAAGGTGAGGCCGCAGCGGGTGAACACCCGCTGGTAGGCGGCGTACATCTCGGCGTAGGTCCGCCGCAGGTCGTCGGTGTCGGCGTGGAACGAGTACGCGTCCTTCATCAGGAACTCGCGCGCCCGCAGCAGGCCGAAGCGGGGGCGCAGCTCGTCGCGGTACTTCCAGTTGATCTGGTAGAGGTTGACCGGCAGGTCGCGGTAGCTCGAGTACTCCCCCGCCACGAGGGCGGTGATCGCCTCCTCGGCCGTGGGTGAGAGGCAGAAGCCGGCCTCCTTGCGGTCGGCGAGGCGGAACATGAGCGGGCCGTAGGTGGCGTCCCGGCCGGTGCGGGCCCACAGATCGAGCGGCTGGGCGATCGGGAGCAGCACCTCCTGGGCCCCGGCCGCGTCCATCTCGTCGCGGACGATCCCCTCGACCGCGGCGAGGACCCGGCGCCCGAGCGGCAGCCACGAGTAGATCCCGCTGGCCACCCGCCGGATGCACCCGGCCCGCAGCAGCAGGCGGTGGCTGTCGATCTCGGCGTCGGCGGGGTCGTCGCGCAGGGTCCGGAGGAACAACGCCGACATCCGCATCGGTCGGAGGCTACCGGCGTCGCCCGGCCGCCCGGGGCCCGAACCCCGACCCTGGAGGTCGGAAATATTTCCGACCTTTCCACTGGTATTTGAGGCTCCCGCGGTCCTACACTCGCAGCCTGATCCGAGCATGCAGCGCCGCCGGCCTCCCCAGCCAGGAGCACCCATGATCGACATCGACGAACTCCGGCGCCACACCCTCGACCCCGTGGTCGCCGACGAGATCGAGCGGTTCGAGGTCAACGCCCGCCGCTACATGACCGGCGAGATCGACGACGACGCCTTCCGAGTCTTCCGCCTCAACCAGGGGATCTACGGCCAGCGCCAGGGCGGATTCAACCAGATGATCCGGGTGAAGATCCCCTACGGACGGGTCGAGCCCGACCAGCTCGAGATGTTCGCCCACATCGCCGAGACCCACTCCCGGGGCTGGGGCCACCTCACCACCCGACAGAACCTGCAATTCCACTTCGTGCAGCTCGAGCAGGCCGCCGAGGTGCTGCGGCTCCTCGCGGCGGTCGGCCTCACCAGCCGGGAGGCGTGTGGCGACACCGTGCGCAACGTCGCGGGCTGCCACCTCGCGGGGGCGTGCCCCTACGAGGTGGTCGACATCAGTCCGTGGGCCGAGGCGGTCAAGGACCTCTTCCTGCGCAACCCGCTGACCCAGCGCCTGCCCCGGAAGTTCAAGATCAACTTCTCGGGCTGCGCGACCGACTGCGGGCAGGCGATGTTCAACGACATCGGGGTCGTCGCCGTGTCGCGACCGCGACCCGACGGCACCGCCGAGCCGGGCTTCCGCGTCTTCATGGCCGGCGGGCTCGGGGCCAACCCCCACCCGGCCCAGGCCGTGGAGGAGTTCACCGCCCGCGAGGACCTGCTGCCCACGATCGAGGCGGCACTGCGCGTGTGGGCCAACTTCGGCAACCGCGACAACAAGCTCCGGGCCCGGATGAAGTGGCTCGTCGACACCATGGGCATCGACGAGCTGCGCACCCGCATCGTCAAGGAGCGCAAGCTGCTCATCGGCTCGGCCACCTACCCGGGTGGCGTCCCCGCCGCGGTCGTCGCGTCGGGCGACGCCCCCGCGGGCGTGGGGACCGACGCCACCGCCATCTCCGGCACCCCGGTCGGGTTCTCCGGTCTGACCCCCTACGCCAAGTGGGAGCTCGCCAACGTGGTCCGGGGCCGGGCCAACGGCACCGTGAGCGCGTACGCGCACTGCCGCCTCGGTGACATCACCCCGGCGCAGTTCCGCGGCCTCGCCGACCTCCAGCGCGAGGTGGGCTGCGAGGTCCGCATCACCAACCGGCAGAACTTCGTGCTGCGGGGCCTGCGCGAGGACCAGCTGCCCCGGGTATTCGAGGCCCTGGCCGCCATCGACATGGCCGCCGCCGGCGCCGAGCTGGTCCGTGACGTCGTGGCCTGCCCCGGAGCCGACACCTGCAACCTCGCGGTGACCCAGTCGCGGGGCCTCGCCTCCGACATCGATCGCGCGCTCGAGGAGGCCGGGCTCGCCGAGGTCGGCGGCGTGCGCATCAACATCTCGGGCTGCACGAACTCCTGCGGGCAGCACCACATCGCCGACATCGGGTTCTTCGGGCTCGAGCGGCGCGCGCACGGCCAGGCCGCACCCGGCTACCAGATGCTGCTCGGCGGGCGGGTCGGCGACACCGAGATCGAGTTCGGCCAGAAGGCCACCAAGGTCCCGGCCAAGGCCGCGTCCACCGCGGTGGTGCGCGTGGTCGGGACGTACGCGACCGAGCGGCAGGCGGGCGAGACCTTCGCGGCGTGGCTGGCCCGCAGCGGTGGCGCCGCCACCGTGGGCGCGACGCTCACCGACCTCGACGCGTTCCCCGACCCCGCCACCGCACCCGACTTCTACGTCGACTTCGACGAGACCGGTCCGTACGTGTCGGCGGTGGGCGAGAGCGAGTGCGCCACGTGACGACCATGTCCGGGGTGCGTCCCGACGACCCGGTCGTCGGCGCACCGATCCCGACGACCGCCACGGGGCCGGGCGCGGTGCCCGGGCCGACGGCGGTCCCCGACCTCGACGAGCTCCACCGGGTCAGCCGCGACCTCGAGACCCGCCCGGCGGGCGCGGCCGCGCGCTCGGCGATCGAGTGGGCGGCCGACCGGTTCGGCGCCGGACTGGTGCTCGCCGCATCGTTCCAGGACTGCGTGGTGATCGACCTCGCGGTGCAGATCGACCCCTCGATCGAGGTGGCGTTCCTCGACACCGGGTACCACTTCGCCGAGACCCTCTGGTACGTCGAGCAGGTGCGGCGCCGATTCGACCTGAACCTCCGGGTCGTCGGCGCCGACGCGCCCCCCGACGACCGCTGGCTCACCGACACCGACGCGTGCTGCGCCGCCCGCAAGGTGGCACCGCTCGCCGCCGCCCTGCAGGGGCGCACCGCCTGGATGAGCGGCCTGCGTCGGGCCGACGGACCGAGCCGCGCCGCGACCCCGGTGGTCGGCTACGACGTCGGCCGGGCCCTGGTGAAGGTGAACCCCATCGCCGCGTGGTCCGACGCCGACGTCGCCGCCCACGTCGCGGCCCGGGACCTCCCGGTGCACCCGCTCGCCGACCGCGGCTACCCGTCCATCGGCTGCTGGCCCTGTACCCGCCCGGTCGACCCCGGCGCCAACCCTCGGGCCGGTCGCTGGGCGGGCAGCGCCAAGTCGGAGTGCGGGCTCCACGGCTGAGCCCGGGTCCGCCTGGCAACATCTCCCCATGCCGACGCCCCCCCGCACCCGGTCGCGCCCGGGGACCGGTCGGCCCGACGTGACCACGACCGCGTCGAGCGGCCGGACCCGCCTGGCGGTCCGGGCCGGAGCGGCGGCCGGCTGGCTGTCCCGGGTCACCGGCCGCGGCGCCGGCGCCACCATCAGCGGGCGGGTGATCAACCGGATCGCGCCGGACGCGCTCACCGAGCTGGGCCGGGGCCTGCGGATCACCCTGGTGTCGGCGACGAACGGCAAGACCACCACGACGCGACTGCTGACGGCCGCGGTCCGCACGGGCACCGAGCCGGTGGCGTCCAACCACACCGGCGCCAACCTGACCTCGGGGCTCGCCCCCGTGCTCGCGGCCGCCCGGCGGCCCGGCCTCGCCGTCCTGGAAGTCGACGAGCGGGTGCTGCCCCGCGTCGTCGACCCGCTCGCCGCCGAGCTGCTCGTGCTCGGGAACCTCAGCCGAGACCAGCTCGACCGCTACGGCGAGGTCCACGCCGTCGCCGCGGCCTGGCGCCGGGTCGCCGAGGCGCACCCCGACCTCCACGTGGTGGCCAACGCGTCCGACCCCCACGTGGTGCACGCGGCGGAGCCCGCCCGCACGACCTGGGTCCGGCTCGGGCTGCGTTGGCGGGCCGACGCCGCCACCTGCCCGGTGTGCGCCGCGCTGCTCGACTGGGGTGCGCGCTTCGCCTGCCCGGCCTGTGGCTTCGCCGAGCCCGACACCCCGCACCACCTCGACGGCGACACGCTGGTCCTCGACGGCGTGCGGGTGCCCCTGCGGCTCGGCCTCCCCGGGCGCTGGAACCTCGACAACGCCGCCCTCGCCGTCGCCGCGGCCGTGACCCACCACGGGGTGGACCCCGCCGTGGCCGCCGCGGCCGTGGCCGGCGTCGACACCGTCGCCGGCCGCTACATGACCGTGCCCCTCGCCGACGGTCGCCGCGCCCGGGTGCTCCTCGCCAAGAACCCGGCCGGGTGGTCGGAGGTGCTCGAGTGGGCCCGGGCCGAGGCGCGCCCGACCGTGATCGCCGTCAACGCCCGCGTCGCCGACGGCACCGACCCGTCGTGGCTCTGGGACGTGCCCTACGAGCTCCGCCGCGGCCTGCCCACGGTCGCGTCCGGGGACCGCTGCCTCGACGTCGCCGTGCGCCTCCGCTACGCCGAGGTCACCCACACCGTGGAGCCCGACCCCCGGCGGGCCGCGCTCGCACTCCCGGGTGACGAGCCCGTGCTCGTGTGCAGCTACACCCAGTTCGCCGCGCTCTACCACCGGTACGGGGACCCCGATGCGTGAGTCCGCGCTCCGCATCGGTCTCGTCTACCCCGAGCTCCTCGGCACGTACGGCGACCGCGGCAACGCGCTCGTGCTCGCGCAGCGTTGTCGCTGGCGCGGCGTCGCGGCCGAGATCGTGGAGGTCCCCGCCGGGGAACCGGTGCCCGCCGGTCTCGACTGCTACCTGCTCGGCGGCGGCGAGGACGCGCCGCAGCACCTCGCCGCCGCGGGGCTGCGGGCCTCGCGGGCCGCGCTGGTGCGGGCCCACGAGGCGGGCGCGGTGATCTTCGCGGTGTGCGCCGGGTTCCAGCTCCTCGGCCACTCCTACGTCGCCGCCGACGGGACCGTGCTCGACGGGATCGGCCTCGTCGACGCCCGCACGACCGCCGGGGCGACGCGGCTGATCGGTGAGGTCGTGGTGGCACCCGACGCGCCCCTCCCGCTCCTCACCGGCTTCGAGAACCACGGGGGTCGCACCACCCTCGGACCCGGTGTGCGCCCGCTCGGACGGGTCCGGGCGGGCGGGGGCAACGGCGACGGCCCGGGCACCGACGGCGCCCGGGCCGACCGGCTCGTGGCCACCTACCTGCACGGTCCGGTCCTGCCCCGGAATCCCGCCCTCGCCGACCACCTCCTCGGCGAGGTGCTCGGGCCCCTCCCCCCGCTCGACTCCGTATGGGAGGAGCGCCTGCGGGCCGAGCGCCTCGCCGCCGGGTCGCGCACCGGCCTCGCCCGGTGGTGGCAGCAGCGCCGACTGGCCCGGGGGTGAGCGATGAGCGCTGACGCATGGTTCACCCTGGTGGTGGTCCTGGCGACGATCGCCCTCCTGATCACCGAACGGGTCTC
>VGBI01000045.1 GCA_016870595.1 Actinomycetota bacterium | reverse complement strand
CGAGGATCTCGAGGTGCTCGACGAGCTCGAAGCCCAGGCGTTCCTGAGTGCCGACTTCCAAGAGGGCCTCGCTGCCTTCAGCGAGAAGCGGTCACCGCGGTTCCGTGGGGGTTGAGCCCTGAGTTCAGGCTTGTTTTCTCGCAACTTGTAGGCCCCGCCGTAGGGGTCCCGACGTGCTGAGTATCGGAAGCGCAGCGACTGCGAGGAGGAGGTCGATGCGCCGCTGATCCAGTGCCAAGAGCGTGACCACAAGCGTGAGCAGGCACAGTTCGGGAATTGCCGGTGCCAGTAGGCCAATACGCGCAATGAGGGGAACCCTGAGTCTGCGAGCGGGGTCCGCTCCTTGAGATGGGTAGCAGTAGGCGGCCATCGCCGCTGCGACTGCGAGTCCAACGGCGAGTGGGTAGTTAATGGCTCGCGGTAGTCCGAGGATTGTGAAGGTGAGGCTTGACGAGGTGCCGACGAAGATGAGTGCCACGAGGGGATATCGGCTAGTCGAAGCAATGACGTCCGAACTCACGAGATAGATGCCAAGGGCAAGTAGAGCGCCAGACAGAAGAGATCCGTTAAAGGAGGCGACAAGCACTACCCAACTTCCGGCGATCAAGAAGATTCGTGAGAAGAGGTAGGAACTTGGCCCCGCGCGCCAAGGGCGGTGGAGCGGTAGCGCTGCAACCACAGGAAGCAATGCGAAGGTGAGGGGCGTAGACCTGTAGTTCGTGGCAAGCCACATCCCCAAGAAGGCAGCTGCAGCAGAAAGAAAGAGAATTTGCCATTCAGAGATGATCTGCCGCCACGTGGACATCACTACTGAGTCGCCATTGCGAATCGCAGAAGCGATTCCCGTCAGGAAACTGTTTGTAACCCAATACGAAACGACGCCTGAAACCGCTGCGGCAAGGTTCAGGGTGTTGCTCGAAGTCGACTGCAACCAAGACGCGGCAAGCGCAGCAGCGCCTGCCGAGAGGCCAAAAATGGCTGAGTTCGCGGCGACGAGGTTCCACGCGCGGGCGCGGAGATGGGGGAAGTAGATCCCGCCGAGCGAAGCGATCAGGACGGGGCCGGCCAGGGGAGAGGTGTCCGCGAACACGAACACCGAAGCGACGATGACGATCATGCTCCCACTCATCGAGGTCTCGTCCCCGAAGAGCACGAAGCGATGCTCGGCGAGAATCACGAGCACGGCGAGAAATGCGAACGGGACGAGCGGAGGCAGCGGGGTCAGTACGACCGCTGCGGCCAGGACTGCGGCCCAGGCGATGACCAGGACGGCGACCAGCACGCGGAAGTGCCGGCGTTGCGATGCAGTCGTCTCCTGGGCGTCGCGAGCGATCGGGATGATGTTGTTGCGATCCATGTCAGGCCTCCGGACCGGGGTCGGGGAGCACCTCGGGGTTCGGGACGAGACCGAGCACTTCGGTGAGATGCATGTACGAGCTCCGGCACTGGTCGCAGTCGATGAGATGCATGGTCACCCGGGAGGCGATACGGGCGGCGAGCGCGCCCCGGGCGTAACGGCCGAGGCGGACCATGGTGAGGTGGCAGACGCGGCTGCTCTGAGTCTCCGGCTCGACGGCGAAGCACGCATTGCGCAGTTGCTCCATCGCCCGGTGCACCCGCTGACGGGCGGTGGGTGCCGTGATGCCGAGACGCTTGCCGATCGCCTCGTAGTCGAGCAGCTCGACGAACCGGAGGGCCAGCAGTGCGGCGTTGGCCTCGGAGAGCGTCTTCATCGCAAGTTCGAGGGTGGCGGTGTCGACCCCCGTCATGCTCGGCGTGTCGGGCTCGGGCTCGGGGAGCCGGTCGAAGAGGGTCTCGTCGCGAGCGGGTTCGATCCGTCGGCCCGCCCGTAACTGGTTGCGCCAGAGATTGCGCACTGCGGTCATCAGGTAGGGCCTGACCAGTTCCCGATCGGAGATCGCGTGGGAACGTGCGATCACGTTCATCAACGCGGTCTGCGCGAGGTCCTCGGCCTCGGCCTGTGTGCGCACGAGGCGCCGGGCGACACGGACGGCATCGGGACGGAAGCTGGCGATCAGCGCCCGGATGTCGTCGTCGGGCGGCTCGGCGCCCGAGGTCTGGATCGGAAGCCCCACTTCGTCCTGCCACCCCCGGTGCTGCGGTACCCCCGGTACCGCGTCCTCGCTGGTCCCCGGATTTCTCCCGGGGTGATCCGGCCCGTGCGCTGACCGGTACGGGCCTGGACAAAGTGAACGACGGGGCGTGACGGTGCGGTTCCCGACGATGGGGGCACACGGTCCGGCCGGTCCGGTCCTTCCCCGGTCCGGTCGCACGTGGGGCCGGTCAGTAGTTGGCCGGGAGCGCCCGCTCGAGCAGGACGAAGAAGTAGCCCAGGGCCACGGCGAAGGGCACGCCGCCGAGCACCCAGGTCGTCCACCGGGGGTGTCGGTGGAACAGGAGCCACCAGAGCCCACCGACGAGGGCGGCGAGGATCCCGGCGAGCACCGTGGGTCGGAGGCGTTGTGCCTCGCCGGTCAGCACGTCGCGGGGGTCGAGGTCGGCGGTCGCGCTGGTGTCGATGGTGGGGGGCAAGGCGGTCGTGCCGGGGGCCACCACCAGCTCGCCCTTCACGATCAGCCGCTCGGCGGCCGAGTACTTGGGGTGGCACGTCGTCAGGGTCAGGATCGCGTTGCGCGCGGGGTCGGGGTCGAGCACCTCGGATGCGTCGGGCGATACGACGATCTTCTCGAACACCCGGTACTCGAAGCTGCCCTGCAGGGTGGTCACCCGGATCTGGTCACCGGGCACGAGCACATCGAGCTCCCCGAACGGCGCCCCGTAGGTGGTGCGGTGTCCGGCGATCGCCGCGTTGCCGATCTGACCCGGGCGCGGAGTGGCGGCGTAGTGCCCGGGGCCGCGGCGCAGATCGGCGGTCGCGGTCCCCTGGACCACGTAGGTGTCGACGCCGATCTTGGGGATCACCAGGTGGGCCACGACGTCGCTGTTCGCCGGCGGTGGCTCCGGTGCCGGGGTCGTGGTCGTCGTGGTCGTCGTGGGGGTCGTGTAGGTCGGCGCACCGGTCGTCGCAGTGGTCGCGCCGGGCTTCGGGGTCGTCGGGGTGGTGGGGCGACCGGCCGACGCGCGGGCCGCGGCGAACTGGCGCTCGAGGGAGTCCTGGGCCCGGGCCGTGTACACCCCGGTTCCCCACAGCTGGTACGAGGCGAAGAGCAGGACCAGGAGTCCGCCGGTCACGAGGACCCGGCCCAGTCCGGAAACGGCCCGTCGCACCCTTCCGATCCTACGAACCCGAGCGGGGGCCGTCCCTCCACCCGGGGCGCTCCGGGGGGACCGGGGCGGGTTCGCCGGTCCGTTCCCACCGTCCGTACACTCAAGGGGCCCGCCCCACCCCGGAGGCGAAGTGTCCCTCGTCGTTCGTCTCCGCTCCGCGGTCTGCCTCCTCGGCCGGTTCCCGGCCCTCGCCGGCGTCGATCTCGACGTCGCGGCGGGTGAGACCGTGCTGCTCTCGGGGGGCAACGGGGCCGGGAAGACCACCCTCCTGCGCCTCCTGGCCGGGCTGATCCCGCTGGAGCGGGGGGAGGGGACGGTGCTGGGCGTGGACCTCGGTGCGGACCGACGCAGTCACCGCCGCCGGATCGGCCTCGTCGGGCCCGAGACGGGGTGCTACGACGACCTCACAGTGCGCGAGAACCTCGAGTTCGCGAGTCGGGCCGCCGGGGTCGGTGCCGACGCGGTCGACGAGTCGATGGCGGCCTTCGACCTCGGTCGTCTCGCCGACGTCCGCCACGGGCGGCTCTCGACCGGTCAGCGTCGGCGCCTCGCCCTGGCTGCGGCCCTGGCCCGGCGTCCGGAGCTCTTCCTCCTCGACGAGCCGCACGCCGGGCTCGACGCGCCGGCCCGGTCCCAGCTCGACCGGGTGCTGCGGGAGACGGCCGCCGACGGGCGTGCCGTCCTGATCGCGTCCCACGAGCTGGACCTGGTCCGCCCCGTCGCGGACCGTGAGGTCGTCCTCGTGAACGGCCAGGCGGCCGGGGTCCTCCCCGAGGGTTCCCCGCAGGCGCCGGCGGCATCGCAGCCATCGCAGCCATCGCAGCCGACGGAGACCCCGGAGACCCCGGGGATCCCCGAGCCCCCGGGGCGGTCGACGTGAGCCTGCTCCGGGAGGCGGCGCTCATCGCCGGCAAGGACCTGCGGATCGAGGCCCGGGCCCGGGTCGTCGGCCAGCAGGTCGTTCCCTTCGGGTTGATCGTGCTGCTGCTCTTCGCCTTCGCCCTCGACCCCGACCGTGGCGTCCTCACCCGGGTCGCCCCCGGCCTGTTCTGGGTCACGGTGCTCCTCGCCGTCCTCCTCGGGGTCTCCCGGGCCTTCGCCCTGGAGGCGGACAACGGGGCCCGGGACGCGCTGCGGATGTCGGGGCTGGACGGGAGCTCGATCTTCCTCGGCAAGGCGGGGGCCCTCGCCGTGGAGCTCCTCGCCTTCGAGGCGCTGCTGACGCTCGGGGTCGTCGTCCTCTTCGACGTCCGCCTCGCGTCGCTGCCGCCCCTGATCCTGGCCAGCGCCGCGGCGACCGTGGGGCTGGCTGCCGCCGGTACCCTCTACGGCGTTCTCGCGGCGGGAATCCGGGCGCGGGAGACCCTGGTGCCGATGCTGCTGCTCCCCGTGGTGGCGCCGGTGCTCCTGGGTGCCACACGGGCGTGGGAGGCCTCGATCGACGGGGTCCCGGGCGACGCGTGGCCCTGGGTGGGGCTGCTCGTGATCTTCGCCACCTTGTTCGTCGGAATCGGGATGCTGGCCTTCGGCCCGCTGTTGGAGGAATCGTGATCGACGACGGGTCGGCCCTGCGCAGCGACCGTCTCATGGCTCCCGTGGCGCGACGCGTCGTGGGCGGCCTTGCGGTCGTGACCCTGGTCGCCCTCGTCGTCGTCGGCCTGTTCGTGGCCCCGCCCGACGCGCTCCAGGGCGACGCCCAGCGGCTCATGTACCTCCACGTCCCCGCCGCCTGGCTCGCCTACCTCGCCTTCGGGGTCACCGCCGTCTGCTCTGCGCTCTACCTGTGGGGCCGGACCCGGTCGCTCGTGTGGGACCGCATCGCCGGGGCGTCGGCCGAGCTCGGGGTGGTGTTCACCGGGCTGACGCTGCTGCTCGGGTCCCTGTGGGGCCGCCCGATCTGGGGGGTCTGGTGGGCCTGGGACGCCCGGTTGGTCACCACCGCCGTGCTGTTCTTCCTCTACCTCGGCTACCTCGCGCTCCGCCGGATTCCCGCCGCCCTCGACGTCCGGGCCAAGCGCTGTGGCGTGGCGGCGCTGATCGCGTTCGTCGACGTCCCGATCGTCCACTTCTCGGTGACCTGGTGGCGCACCCTGCACCAGGAGGCCACGGTGTTCAACCCCGACCTCGACGTCCAGATCGAGGGCACCATGGCGCTCGCACTCTGGCTCGGCGTGCTCTCCTTCACGCTGCTGTACGTGTACCTCCTCGACCTCCGGTACCGACTCGAGGTCCTCGACGAGGACCGCGACGAGCGCGACCTCGAGGCGGCGATCGCCGAGCGCGCGCACGGCGCCGTGCCGAGCGCCGGCACCGTGGGGGTGGGGTCGTGACCGACGCCGGGTTCGTCGTCGCCGGGTGGGTGATCACCGCGCTCGTGCTCGTCGGCTACTGGGCCTCGATCGCGATGCGTCTGCGCCGCCGGGAGCGGTCGGGCGGATGACCACGGCGAAGCGGCGGGCGATCATCGCGCTGTCCCTGTGCGGGGTCGCCGTGATCGCGATCATCGTGCTCACCGTCGTGCTCTCGAGCAACGTCGTGTACTTCCGCACGGTGTCGGAGGCGGTCGCCGAGCGCGCCTCCGACGCGGGGAGTCGGTTCCGGATCGCCGGTGAGGTGGTCCCGGGATCCGTGGTCGAGACCGGGCGCGGGGTCGAGTTCGAGATCACCGACGGCAAGAAGACGGCGCGGGTGGTGCACGTCGGCGATCCGCCGAGCCTGTTCGAGGACGGCGCCCCGGTCGTGTGCGAGGGTCGCTGGGGCCCGAAGGCGGCCTTCGCCTCGGACCGGATCATGATCCGCCACGGCAACGAGTACAAGGCTCCTGACGTCGACTCCGGGTTCGCGACGCCCGGCCCGCGCGCCGACCGGGCCGCGGGTACCGGGGGGGCCGGCGCGCCGTGAGGGCCTCGCTGGGGGTGCTCGGGCTCGCCCTGGGCTCGGTCAGCGCGCTCCTCGGCATCGTGGTGTTGGCCTGGGGCCTGCGCCGCAACGACCCACGGTTCCTCCGGCTTGGTCGCCGCTACGCGTTCGTCCTGCTCGGCGCGGCAGCCCTCTCGGTCTTCGCGATGGAGTGGGCGCTCATCACCCACGACTTCTCCATCCGCTACGTGGCCGAGAACAACGCCCGGGCCACGCCGTTGCTCTTCACGATCACGGGGCTCTGGGCGGCGCTCGAGGGATCGATCCTGCTCTGGGGTCTGGTCCTCGGTGGCTACCTCGCGTGGATGGCCCACCGGTTCCGGAACCGGGCGACCGATCCGATGGTGGCGTGGGCGATGATCGTGGGGTTCGTCGTCGCCCTGTTCTTCTTCGCCCTGATGCTCGGCCCGGCGAACCCGTTCCAGACCCTGGCCAACCCCCCGGCCGACGGGCGGGGTCCCAACCCACTGCTCCAGAACCACCCGCTCATGGCGTTCCACCCCCCGATGCTCTACCTCGGGTACGTCGGGATGACGGTGCCCTTCGCCTTTGCCATCGCCGCGCTCGTGACCGGCCGACTGGGCGAGGGATGGCTGGCCGAGACCCGGCGGGCCACGCTCGTGGCGTGGGGCTTCCTGACCGTCGGGATCATCCTCGGCGCGTGGTGGAGCTACGAGGTGCTCGGCTGGGGCGGCTACTGGGCCTGGGACCCGGTCGAGAACGCGTCGCTGCTGCCGTGGCTCACGGCGACCGCATTCATCCACTCGGTGATCGTCCAGGAGCGGCGCGGGATGCTGCGGGTCTGGAACCTGTCGCTCGTCGTCGCGACGTTCTGCCTCACGATCCTCGGCACGTTCATCACCCGATCGGGCGTGATCGACTCCGTGCACAGCTTCACGGAGTCACCGATCGGGGGTTGGCTGCTCGGCTTCCTCGCCGTCGTGACGATCGGCAGCGTCCTGCTGATCGCGTGGCGGGGTGACCGGTTGCGTGCCCCCGGGCGCATCGACAGTCCCGTCTCCCGGGAGTCGGCGTTCCTCGTGAACAACCTCCTCTTCGCGGCGCTGGCCGTGGTGGTGCTGCTCGGCACCGTCTACCCCCTCCTCGCCGAGGCGCTCCAGGACCGCCGGGTGTCGGTGGGCGAGCCCTACTTCGACCGCATGACGACCCCGATCGGGATCGCGTTGCTCTTCCTCATGGCCGCGGCCCCGGCGCTGCCGTGGCGGGCGACGTCGGGTGAGGTCCTGCGCCGTCGCCTGCTCGTGCCCGCATGGCTCGGGGTTGCGGTGATGGTCGTGGCGGCCGTCGCCGGGATCCGCGACCTCTGGGTCCTCGTGACCTTCGGGCTCGCGGCGTTCGCCGTCGGTGGGATCGTGCGGCAGTTCGCGCTGGGTCTGCGGGCGCAGCGGGCGACCGGGACGTCGTGGTGGGCGGCGCCGTGGCGCACGGTCCGGGGTGGACCGCGGCTCTACGGGGGTCTGGTCGTCCACCTCGGGGTCGTGGCGATCGCCGTCGCCCTCGCGGCGTCGGCCAACCTCTCGACCAAGACCGAGACCCGGCTCGAGGTCGGGCAGTCGACCGAGGTGCGCGGCTACTCCTTCACCTACGTGCGCCGCGACGTCGTCATGACCGAGCAGAAGCGCTCGGTGAAGGCGCAGATCCGGATCGAGCAGGGTGACCGGGATCTCGGCACGTACGCGCCAGCCGTCTCGATCTTCCCCGGGGGGATGAGTGGCATCGGCACCCCCTCGGTCCGGACGGGGATCCTGCGCGACATCTACCTCACGTTGATCTCCGCGCCCACGGACCGGGACCGGGTGACCATCGGCATCGCGATCAACCCGATGGTGGTGTGGCTGTGGATCGGCGGCGCGCTGATGGCGTTGGGGACCGCGCTCGCGCTGGTCCCGAAGAGTCGACGGATCGTGGGGCCGGCGTCGCCGACGCCGAGGGCGGGCTCGGCCCCACCGGCGACCGACACGACCGACGCCGTCGCGACGATGTCGCCGTGAAGTACACCGCCCGGTGGATCGCGGTGGGTGTCGCCGTGCTCCTGGTGGCCCTCGTGGTGGTGTTCGCCACCCAGGTCGGGAGCGATCCCCGCGCCGACGCCCGCCAGAGCGAGCTCGCCGGGCGCGACGTCCCCGAGTTCCGCATCACGACCCTCGACGGCACCCGCCTCACCGAGGCCGACCTGGCCGGCCGGACGACCATCGTGAACTTCTGGAACACCTGGTGCATCCCCTGTCGCGAAGAGGCCCCGGCGTTGCAGAAGTTCCACGAGCGCCACGCCGACGACCCGACCTTCCAGATGATCGGCATCGTGCGCGACGACACCCGCCGGGCGGTGGAGCGCTGGGTCGACAACCGTGGGGACGCGTGGACGATCGCCATGGATCCCGGGGGGAACGCCGCGCTGGCGTTCGGGACGCGTGGGCAGCCGGAGACGTTCGCGGTCAGTCCCGACGGGCTCGTCGTCGGGTACCAGTTCGGGCCCGCCTCGGTCGAGGACCTCGAGACGCTGCTCCTGGCGGCGCGGGGTCGGGTGACGCCGTGAGCGACGACCGCGTTCCCGCAGCGCGGACTGCGTCGTGGCGTTCGTGGGCACCGTGGATCGTGCTTGCGGTCGTGGTGCTCGCCGTGATCGTGTGGGCGGCGCAACCGAGCGGTGCCCCGACCCCGGCCGAACGGGCCCGTGCGCTCGCCGCGCAGTTGCGATGTCCCGACTGCGAGAGCCTCTCGGCGGCCGACGCCCAGACGTCGTCGGCACGGGCGATCCGGCGCGATCTGCGCGCGCGGGTGGCCGAGGGGCAGAGCGACGCCACCATCCGGCAGGCCTACGTCGAGCGGTACGGCGAGGCGATCGTCCTCGAGCCTGAGCGGCGGGGCCTCGGGCTCCTCGTGTGGGGGCTGCCCGTCGTCATGCTCGGCGCCGGTGCCCTGGGGCTCGCCCTGGCTTTCCGGCGCTGGCGGCGCCTCCAGCGCCGGCACGCGACGCCCGACGACGAGGCGATCGTCCGCGAGGCCCGGCGGGACGGACCGACCCTGTGACCGACCCCGTGACCGACCCGAAGACGGACCTCGAAACGGACCCGGTGTTCGGCCCCGAGGAACGGGACCGGCTCGAGCGCGAAGCGACTTCCTGCTGCGGTCGCTCGACGACCTCGAGGCCGAACGGGCCAAGGGCGCGATCGACGACGAGTCCTACGCGCTCCTCCGGGACGACTACACCGCCCGGGCGGCTGCCGTCCTGCGGTCCCTCGCCGACGGCGTCGCCGCCGAGACCGATGCCGCCCCAGTGGCCCCCCGGACCTCGACCCGGCGCCGAGTGCTCACCGGCGTCGGGATCCTGGCGTTCCTCGCCCTCGTCGCGGTGGTGCTGGCCGCCGCCCTCACCGACCGCCTGCCCGGCCAGACCGCCTCGGGGAACACCGGACCCGCCGCCGGCAGCAGCGGGAGCGAGGGTGGCCTTTCGGTCGAGGCCCGCCGCCAGCGCCTGGAGGACGCCGTCGCCGCCAACCCCGACGACCTCGCCAGCCGCCTGCTGCTCGCCCGCTACCTGGAGGCCGACGGCGACCTGGTGGCCGCCCTGCGCCAGTACGACGAGGTCCTGGCCCGCAACCCCCGCAGCGCCGAGGCCGAGGCCCAGGCGGGGCGGATCCTCTACCTCACGGCTCGGGCGGCGGTCGACCGCAGCCCGGCCGACGTCGACGCCCTGGTCGCCCGGGCGGTGTCCCGACTCGACCAGGCGCTCGAGATCGATCCCCAGTATCCCGACGCGCGCTACTTCCGTGCCATTGTGGTGGCCAACGAGTACGGCGACTTCGCCCGGGCTCAGGGCGACCTCCAGCGGTACCTGATCGCCGCTCCGCAGGGTCAGTTCGCCGAATCGGCCCGTGGGCTCCTGGCCCAGGTGACGTCGGCGCTCGACGGCACCCCCCTCCCGACCGCTCCCACCACCCCCACGACCCGGCCGCGACGATGACCGGGTCCTGACCGCAAAGGACACCATGCCCGACCAGCCCGAACCCCAGACCGATGCGCAGTCGATCTACCGCGTGACCATCACCACCAACCGTGGCCAGATCGTGATGGACCTCGACCCGCAGCTCGCACCCAACACCGTGAACAACTTCGTCGGGCTGGCCCGCCAGGGCTACTACGACCGGTTGACCTTCCACCGCGTGGTCCCCGACTTCGTCATCCAGGGCGGCTGCCCCGAGGGGTCGGGCCGTGGTGGCCCCGGCTACCGCTTCGAGGACGAGCCCGTGCTCGCCGAGTACACCCTCGGCGCCGTGGCCATGGCCAACGCCGGTCGGAACACCAACGGCTCGCAGTTCTTCATCACGATCGACGACTGCACCCGCAAGCTGACCAAGGACTACAACCTGTTCGGCCACGTGGTCGAGGGCATCGAGGTCGCCCAGGCCACCCAGGTCGGCGACGTGATGGAGTCGGTGGTGGTCGAGGAGCGTCCTCGGGGCTGACCGGGGCGCCGGCGCCTAGCCTCACTCCCGAACGCCGAGCCCCGAGACGCGGAGCCCACCCATGCCCACCGTTGGTCCCACCACCCCCGTCGAACTGGTCGAGTCGGTCTACGCGCGCTACCCCGAGCGCGTCGCCGTCGGGCGGCGTCGCCTCGGCCGGCCGCTGACCTTCGCCGAGAAGGTCCTCTTCGCCCACGCCGACGACCCCGAGACGGTCGGCGTGGCGCGTGGGGTGGACTACGCCGACTACCGCCCCGACCGGGTCGCGATGCAGGACGCCACCGCGCAGATGGCGCTGCTGCAGTTCATGACCGCCGGGCTGCCCCAGGTCGCGGTGCCGTCGACCGTGCACTGCGACCACCTCATCCAGGCCCGGGTGGGGGCCGATGCCGACATGGCCCACGCGCTCGACGTGAACTCCGAGGTCTACGACTTCCTGCGCACGGTGTCGGCCAAGTACGGCATCGGGTTCTGGAAGCCGGGATCGGGAATCATCCACCAGGTCGTGCTCGAGCAGTACGCCTTCCCGGGCGGGATGATGATCGGGACCGACAGCCACACCCCCAACGCCGGTGGCCTCGGCATGATCGCGATCGGGGTCGGTGGCGCCGACGCCGTCGACGTCATGGCGGGCTGGCCGTACAACACGCGGGTGCCCAAGCTCATCGGCGTGCGGCTCACCGGGCGCCTGAGCGGTTGGACGTCGGCGAAGGACGTGATCCTCAAGGTCGCCGGCATCCTCACCGTGAAGGGCGGCACCGGGGCGATCGTCGAGTACTTCGGCCCGGGGGCGGAGTCGATCTCGGCCACGGGCAAGGCGACGATCTGCAACATGGGCGCCGAGATCGGCGCCACCTGCTCGCTGTTCCCGTACGACGCGCGCAGCGCTGCCTACCTGGTGTCGACGCAGCGGGCCGACCTCGCCGCCCTGGCCGACCGTTACGCCGAGCACCTGCGGCCCGACCCCGAGGTCGTGGCCGATCCCGAGCGCTTCTACGACCGCGTGATCGACATCGACCTCGACACGCTCGAGCCCCACGTGGTCGGGCCGCACACCCCCGACCTCGACCGTCCGGTGTCGGAGCTGGCCCGGGTCGCGGCGGACGAGGGCTACCCGCTCGAGGTCTCGGCTGCCCTGGTCGGCTCGTGCACGAACTCGTCGTACGAGGACATCGGGCGGGCCGCCCACGTCGCCCGGCAGGCCCGGGCCGCCGGCCTCACCGTGCGGGCGCCGCTGCTGATCACCCCGGGCTCGGAGCAGGTCCGGGCCACGATCGAGCGCGACGGCTACCTCGCCGACCTCGAGGCCATCGGGGCCACGGTGCTCGCCAACGCCTGCGGTCCGTGCATCGGGCAGTGGCAGCGTGACGACCTCGCCCCCGGCACGGTGAACTCGATCGTGTCGTCGTTCAACCGGAACTTCCCCGCCCGCAACGACGGCAACCCGTCGACCCTCAGCTTCATCGCCTCACCGGAGACCGTGGTCGGGTACGCGCTGACCGGGCGGCTCGACGTGGACTTCATCCACGAGGCGATCGAGGCTCCCGGTGGTCCCGTCCGGCTCGAGGCCCCCACCGCCGACGAGCTCCCGGACCGGGGCTTCGATCCCGGCGAGTCGGGGTTCGTCCCGCCCGCCGACGACGGCGCGAGCGTCCAAGTGGTGGTGCGACCGGACTCCGACCGCCTCGAGCTGCTCGAGCCGTTCCCGGCGTGGGACGGCGCCGACTACACGGGGCTCACCGTCCTGATGAAGGCCACGGGCAAGTGCACGACCGACCACATCTCACCGGCCGGGAAGTGGCTCACGTACCGCGGTCACCTGACCAACATCTCGGGGAACCTCTTCATCGGGGTGAACAACGCGTTCTCGCTCGACGAGGCCGGGACCGGGATCGACCGACGGGACGGCTCCGTGCGGTCGCTCCCCGAGTTGGCCCGGGCCTACAAAGAGGCCGGGATCGACTGGATCGCGGTCGGCGACGAGAACTACGGAGAAGGGTCGTCGCGCGAGCACGCCGCGATGGAGCCCCGGTACATGGGCGGCAAGGCGATCCTCGTGCGTTCGTTCGCCCGCATCCACGAGGCCAACCTGAAGAAGCAGGGGGTGCTGGCGCTCACCTTCGCGAACCCGGCCGACTACGAGCGGATCCTGGTCGACGACACCATCGACATCCTGGGCCTCGCCGACCTCGCCCCGGGGAAGCCGGTCACCGTCCGGCTCAACCACGCCAACGGCACCCGGACCGAGATCCAGACCACCCACACGATGAGCGACGAGCACATCGCGTGGTTCCGGGCGGGCTCGGCCCTCAACGTGCTGCGCAGCCAGTAGTCCCCGGGCGCCGGCCCGGGCTCAGACCGGGTCGAGCGTCCCGAACTGGCCGGCGGTCGGCTCGGCGCAGCAGAACCACGGCTCGGTGAGCCGGGGACGGTCGATGTCGGCCGGCACCGGGCCCGGGTCCGCGCCGCACGCGGCGCAGACCGCCGCGAAGATCTCCCCGGTCGGTGCGCCCGCAGCCAGCTCCGCCTCGACGAGCGCGGCCAGCCGCGCCTGCAGCGCATCGACGACCGGATCGGACGCCGCCCACGGGTGGGCGCCGAGGGTGTCGTCGTAGGCCCCGACCCGCGCCGCGACGTCGGGCAGGTCGAGGAGCAGCGAGCCCTTCGGGATCAGCAGCCGGATCGTGTACTGCACCGGGTCGACGTTGCCGATCAGGCCCTGGTCGGCGACGAACCGGAGCAGGTCGGCGACGTGGCTCGTGGTCGTCCACGGGGTGAAGGGCAGCCAGGTGGGACGGACCTCGATCCCGTGACGGCGCAGGAGCGCGACGGCCGCGGCCTCGTCGGCGACGGTGTGGCCCTTGTCGAGGTGGGCGAGGACGGTGTCGTCGGTGGACTCGAACGCCGAGACCACGAAGAGGCAGCCCCGCTCGGCGAACTCGGGCCAGATCCCGGCGTGGCGCAGGACGTGCTCGACCTTGACCGTGCAGTCGAAGGTCAGATCGGGGAAGCGCTCGTGGACCGCGGCGACGACCCGGCGGGCGTGGTGCACGCTGTTGCAGAAGTCGGGGTCGCCGAACGTCACGTGGCGGGCGCCGGCGGCGACCTGCTGCTCGACGTCACGGAGCACGTCGTCGAGCGCGACCACCCGGATCCGCCCGTCGTAGACCACCGGCACCGGGCAGTGCCGGCAGCGGTGGGCACAGCCGTGGCTGGCCTCGACGTAGGCGACCGGGCGCTCCTCGCCCGCGATCGCCAACCGGGCGTAGCGGTCGAGGCCGGGGAGCAGGTCGCGGGCGGGGAGCGGGCCGCCACCGGCGGCGGCCCGGCGGTCGAGGACGACGACGTTCGCGTCGTCGGCGCCGTCGACCCAGTCGGTGAGGGTGGCGTCGGTCTCGCCGGCCAGGACCCGGTCGGCGACGTCCGCGAGCATGGGGGCGTAGAGGCCGTAGGCGCACACAGGGGTGGCCGGTGCGACGTCGCGCACGAGGTCGACGACCCGGCGGGCGATCCGCATCGCCGTGTGCATCGGGACCGCGATGCCCACCCGATCGGCCCAGGCCGCCGGCTCGGGGTCCCAGGCCTCCACCGCGAGGTCGAGCGTGCGCACCTCGTGGCCCGCGGCCCGGAGGCGCCCGGCCGGGCCGGCGACCTGGAGCGGCTGGTGGCCGAGCTCGTAGCAGCCGATCAACAGGACGCGCATCGGCGACAGGGTAGGGGCCGACCGCCCCGGTCCGGTCCCGGCGAGACCGGGGCGGCCCGGGCGCGTCAGTCGATCTCGACCCGGAGGCAGGCGTGGGCCCGGCGCAGGCTCTCCTCCACCGCCTCGGGCGTGGCGCCCCGGGCGAAGCAGAACCCGAGGTAGCGGTCCCCCTCGGGGAGCGCGACCACGGGTCGACCCCGGGCGATCGTGACCTCGAGGCCGACCACCCCGGGCACGGCCCGGGCCGTGTCCTGGCCGTGCACGGCCCGCAGGGTGCCAGTGGCGGGGATCGGGAGCATCATCACGCCGCTGGCCGTGGTCTCCCGGTGCAGGCTGCCGACCGGGAGGCCGAGGGCGTGGCGCACGATGACCTCCTCGAGCGAGATCCCGGCCCCGAACCGGAGTGCCCGCGCGCACAGCCCCCCGATCGACCGGGCCGCGACGTCGATGACCCGGATGCGGTCGCCGGCCGGGTCGGGGGTGATGCGCAGCTCGGCGTGGACCGGCCCCTCGGTGAGGCCGATGGCGGCGGCGGCGTCGCGGGTGACGCGGGCGAGCGCCGCCTGGGTGGCCTCGGGTCGGCGCGACGGGGTGACGTAGATCGTCTCCTCGAAGTAGGGGCCGTCGAGCGGGTCGGGCTTGTCGAACACCGCAAGCACCGTGAGGACGCCGTCCACGAGAAGGCCCTCGACCGCGACCTCGGCGCCGGGGACGAACTCCTCGATCATCACGGGGTCGCCGCAGGCGATGGCCCCGGCCCGCCGGGCCGCCGCCTCCGCCGACGCGGGGTCGTCGGCCCGGATCACGCCCTGACTCCCCGACAGCCCGACCGGCTTGAGCACGCAGGGGAACCCGACGTCGGGGAGCGCGTCGGGATCGTCGACCGGCGCCCATCGGGGCTGGGGCACCTCGGCCGCGTCGAGCGCGGTCCGCAGCGCCCGCTTGTCGCGGGTGCGGGCCGCCGCCTCGGGGTCGCAGTGGCGCAGGCCGAGCGCAGCGGCGGCCCGGGCGGCCACGACCACGCCCTGGTCATCGACGGCGAGCACGGCGTCGACGGGGCCGCGGTCGTCGAGGTCGGCCAGGATCGCTGCGGCGCAGTCGGGGTCGTCGAAGGGCAGCTCCACCGCCCGGAGCCCGTCACGGGCCACGGCCGGGGAGACCTGGGGTGCAGCGAGGACGATCTCGGCCCCGACCGCCCGGGCGGCCGCCACGAAGTCGGTCGCCCGGTAGGACGTCGTCGGCAGCAGGAGGACCACGCGCACCCCCCTATCATTCATGCCATGAGCGATGTGGTGGAACCGGTCCTGGGCATCACCGATGCCGCCCGCGAGAAGATCCTGGAGGTCCGGGCCGCCGAGCCCGAGGCCGGGTCGCTGGCGCTGTGGATCACCGTGACCGGTGAGTCGGGCGGGGCCTACACCTACGACATGTCGTTCCGGGCGCTCGCCGACGCCGGCGATCTCGAGGTCGTCCAGCACCACGACGACCTTCCGGTGGTGATCGACGGCGACAGCGTCGAGGCCCTCGCCGGGGCCACCCTCGACTTCGCCGCCGCCGGGATGGTGATGCAGAACCCGAACCGCCCGGCGCCCAGGGTCGCCGCCCCGCGGCCGGCCGCCGACCTCAGCGGTCCGGTGGCCCAGGCGATCCTCCAGGTGCTCGAGGACCAGATCAACCCGGCGATCGCCTCCCACGGCGGGCGGGCCGATCTCGTCGCGGTGGAGGAGTCGATCGCCTACCTGCGGCTGTCCGGGGGCTGCCAGGGCTGCAGCATGGCGGCCGCGACCCTGAGCCAGGGGATCGAGGTCGCGATCCTCGACGCGGTGCCCGAGATCACCGAGGTGCGCGACGTCACCGACCACGCATCGGGCACCAACCCGTACTTCGAGTCGGCCAAGAAGTAGCCGGAGCGGCGCGCCCGCGGTGAGTGGGCGCAGGGATCAGGCGAAGCGGGCGGCGTCGTCGGCGGCGTACCGGGCGACGACACCGTCGACCGCGGCGGTCTGCGTGAGCGACTCGGTGAACGCGGCGAGGCGCGGGCCCGGGATCGCAATGGTCATCTCGGCGACGTTCATGCCGGTGCGCACGCGGCTCAGCGCGCAGCCGACGCTCGCGATCGGCTCGCCGTGCTCCTTGGCCACGGCCACGATGTGGCACTGGGGCTTGCCCTCGACGCGCAGGCCGGGCCAGGCGTCGGAGACGGTCATGAGCTGCTTGCCGTTGAGGCGCAGCAGCACGACGTCGGGGTCGACCGGGGTCTCGGCGAGCGGCCCGTAGACCACGGCGCCCGGGCGCTCGGTCACCACCGGGATCTGCGGGACGACGTCCATGGTGACCCAGCCGCTCCCGAGCAGCGCGGCGACGTCGGAGTTGCCGGCGACCTCGTCGAGGGTCTTGAACCCGTGGGTGACGCTGCCGACGCTGCAGTTGCCGTGGTCGGCGGCCACGGTCGAGAACGTGCGCTCGGTGCCGCGCATCCAGAACACGCAGCCGGCCGGCACCCGCCCGGTGCGGCCGTCGTCGGCGGGCTCGCTCATGGGTGCGTCGAACGCGGCGACGCCGGCCGGGGGCTCGGCGGCGAAGGTGATCGCGATCGGCGGCGCATTGAGCTTGAGCGCGTCGGTGAGGGCGGAGGCGAGGGCGGTCCAGTCGGTAGTCACGGCGGGGAGTCTAAGGGGTGGGGTCGGCATCGGGCCGCCCCGGCGTGCCCCCGAATCGGGCCATCTCGGCGTCGAGGTCGAGGCGGCGCACGACCGCGGCGCGGGCGGCGTCGCCCCAGGCCTCGGGCGGCACCGCCCACATGATCTCGAACTCGTTGCCGTCGGGGTCGAGGCCGTCGAGGGACTTGCTCGCCCCGTGGTCGCTCTCGCCGGTGTACGCACCCCGGGCGACGAGTTCCGCCTTGGCCGCGACAAGGTCGTCGACGGTGTCGACCTGCAAGGCGAGGTGGGAGAGCCCGACCCGGCCCTGCTCGGGTCCCGGGGCGTGTCCACCCACGGTGAACAGCCCGAGGTCGTGGTGGTTGTCGGTGGCGCGCGCCCGGAGGAACGCCGCGGTCCCGGGGACCTCGGTGACGATCTCGAAGCCGAAGACGTCGGCGTACCAGCGGGCGCTGGTGGCGGCGTCGCGCACGTACAGGACGGCGTGGTTCAGGCGCCGGACCGGGATCACGGGGACTCCTCGTTGCGCAGGGCGCGCAGGCGCCCGACGACCTCGGGGAACGCGACGGCGAACTGCTCGACGTCGGAACGGGTGCTCGACCAGCCCACGCTCACCCGCAGCGACCGCTCGGCGTCCACGCCCATGGCCGCGAGCACAGGAGAGGGCTCGAGCAGCTCGCTCGAGCAGGACGACCCGGAGTGGACCGCGACCCCGCGCTGGTCGAGCCCCAGCAGCACCGGCTCGGCCTCGACCCCGGCGATGCCGAGGCACACGAGGTGGGGCAGGCGGACCTCGGGGTCGCCGTAGCGGACCACTCCGGGCACCGCCGTCGCGGCGGCGGTGACGAGGTCCGTGAGCGACCGGGCCGCCGCCGCCTCGGTGGGGAGCGCCTCGGCGACCTCGGCCGCGGCGGCGCCGAAGCCGACGATGGCGGGGACGTCCTCGAGCCCGGCCCGACGGGCCCGCTCCTGGGCGCCGCCGACCACGAACGGGGGCAGGCGCAGCCCCCGCCGGACCAGCAGCGCCGCGGCCCCCCTCGGGGCGCCCCACGAGGCGCCGTCCACCGAGCACAGGTCGGCACCGAGCGCGCCGAAGTCCACGGGGACGTGGCCGGCGGCCGCGCTCGCGTCGACGTGGACCAGCACGCCGTGGGCGCGCGCGGCGGCGACGATCTCGGGCACTGCGGTCTGGACCGTGCCGACCTCGTGGTTCGCAAGCTGCACGCTGACCAGCGCAGTGTCGGGCTGCAGGGCCTCGACGACTGACGCGGCCGCGCACCGGCCGAGCCCGTCGACCCCGACGACGGTGACGGCGAGCCCCGTGCGGGCGCACGCCTCGAGGACGGCCGACTGCTCCACGGCGGTGGTCACCAGATGCGCCCGGTCCCCGTCGGCCCGGGCCCGCTCGACCGCACCCCAGATCGCGGTGTTGACCGCCTCGGGACCCGTCGCGGTGAAGACGACCTCGCGGGGCCGGGCCCCGAAGCACGCCGCGACCTGCTCCCGGGCCTGCTCCACCGCGACCCGGGTCGTGCGCCCCTCGGCGTGCAGTCGCCCGGGGTCGCCCGGGTTCGCGGCGAGGAATGGGATCATGGCGGCCTGGGCCGACGGCCGCAGGACCGATGCCGAGGCGTGATCGAGGTAGGCGCGGGGCACGGGCCCGCTCAGACGCGCGCGACGCAGTGGTCGTCGCCACCCGGCCGGCTCGCCGCGAAGTGTGGGGTCGTCTCGCCGTACAGGCCGGCCAGCATCCCGCGGATCATCCCGCGGTCGAGGGCGCACACCACGTGGGGGTACTTGTGGGCGGTCGCACCGAACGGGCACGACTCCGACACGATCGTGAGCGAGCCCCCCTGCTCCTCGGCGTGGGCGGCGAAGCCGTGGGCGGTGAGCGCGTCGGCGACCGCGGCGACCGCCGACCGCACCGACCGCTGCCCGGCGTTGGGGTCCATGCGGGCGGCGAGGCTGCGCCCGTACTCGTAGCCGACGCCGTCGGCGAGCGTCGCAGCGTGGTCGGGCCCCAGAGCGTCGAGCGCGGCGGCGAGCAAGTCGGCGAGCACGTCGCCGTGCTTGAGCGGCAGCGCGAGCGGTGCCTCGAGCGCCGCGGCGCAGTACCGCTTCGACGGGCGGCCGGCCCGGGCGGCGGCGTCGGTCGCCTTGCGTCCGACCTCGACCACCAGGTAGCCGCCGCCGGTGAGCTTCTCGAGGTGGTGCCGGGCCACGTTGGGGTGCAGCGCGAAGCGCTCGGCGACCTCGGCGGCGGTCGCGCCGTCGCCGCCCCGTTCGCGCGCGAAGAGGTAGATGTCGCGTCGGGTGGGATCGCCGAAGGCGTTGGTGACGGCCGCGACCGCTGCGGTGAACTCGTCGTCGGTGAGGTTCCGGTCGGTTCCGGGTGCGGGGCCCGGTGCGAGGCCGGGCGCGGTGGGGGGCGGTGTCGCCACGGTCGGTATTCTACCTATCCCGGTAGTGGAAATCAGGCCCGGTCCGGAGCGGCCCGGGCCCGGCGGAGGCGGGAGCAGCACCGATGGCCGACGAGACCCAGGTCCGCACCGCCCTCGCCGGCGTGGAGGAGCTCGAGCTGCGGCTCCCAGTCACCGAGCTCGGGATGGTCAAGGGGGTGGCCATCGACGGCGACACCGCCGTGGTGGCGCTGGCGCTGCCCCTCGTGGGCGACGACCGGGCCGAGGCGCTGCACCGGCGGATCGCCGACGTCGTGCTCGCGGCGACCGACCTTGGGCGGGTGGAGGTCGACGTCCGGGCGATGGAGCCCCCCGAGCTCGCCGCCGTCGCCCGGGTCCTCAAGGGCGAGCCGCCGCCCAACCCGCTCAAGATCATCGACGCCAACGCGCCGGCCCGTCCCGAGCCCCGGGCCAACCCGTTCCTCGACGCCCGGACCCGGGTGATCGCGGTCTCCTCGGGCAAGGGCGGGGTCGGGAAGTCGTCGGTGACCACCAACCTCTCGATCGCCCTCGCCCAGCGGGGCCACCGGGTCGCGGCGGTGGACGCCGACGTCTGGGGCTTCTCGATGCCGAGGATGCTCGGCATCCGCCGGCCCCCCGACCTCGTCGACGACGTGATCGTCCCGCCCGAGGCGCACGGGGTGCGGCTCATCTCGATGGGCTTCTTCGCCAGCGAGGAGCAGGCCGTCATCTGGCGGGGGCCGATGCTGCACAAGGCGCTCGAGCAGTTCCTCACCGACGTGTACTGGGGTGACCCCGACTACCTCGTGGTCGACATGCCCCCGGGCACCGGCGACGTTGCGCTCTCGATGGCCCAGTTCATTCCGCGCGCCGAGGTGGTGATCGTGACCACGCCCCAGCCCGCGGCGCAGCGGGTCGCCCAGCGGGCTGCGGCCATGGCCGAGAAGGTCAACCTCGAGGTGACCGGCGTGATCGAGAACATGGCCTGGTTCACCGGCGACGACGGCACCCGGTACGAGCTCTTCGGCGCAGGTGGGGGCGCCGAGCTCGCCGAGCGGCTCGGGGTGCCGCTCCTCGGCCAGGTCCCGCTCGTGCCCGAGCTCCGCGAGGGCGGCGACGAGGGCCACCCGATCGTGGTCGCCCACCCCGACGACGAGGCCGCCGGGGCCTTCCGGGCGATCGCCGCCCGCCTCGACGGCGGATGACGGCGGACCCGGGCACTACGGTGGGGGCCATGGAGATCAGGATCGGAGTCGTCCACACGCCCAAGGAGATCAACCTCGAGGTCGAGGGCTCGGTCGAGGACGTGAAGCAGTCGATCGCCCGGGCGCTGGCCACCGACGACGGTGTCCTCTGGCTCACCGACAAGCAGGGGCGCGAGATCGGCATCCCCGCCGATCGGGTGGCCTACGTCGAGGTCGAGCCCGAGGGTGCCTCGAAGCGCGTCGGCTTCGCCCGCTCCTGACCGAGGGGCGCCCCCGCTGACCCGGGGAGCGGTGGCGTGACCGACCTCCTCGACCGACGCCTCCTCTTCGTCACCGGCAAGGGGGGCGTGGGCAAGAGCACGGTCACCGCGGCCCTGGCCCTCCTCGCCGCCGAGCAGGGTAAGCGCGTCCTCCTCGTCGAGGTCGACGCCAAGGGCAACCTCACCAACCTGTTCGAGCACCCCCCGGTGGGCTTCGACCCGGTCGCGGTCGCCCCCGGGGTCTTTGCGATGCAGCTCACGACCGAGGCCTCGCTGCGCGAGTACCTCAAGCTGAACCTGCGGATCCCGATGGTCGGTCGCATCGGGCCGATCGCCGGCATCTTCGACTTCGTGGCCAACGCCGCGCCGGGGGTCAAGGAGATCCTCACGGTCGGGAAGGTCTGCTGGGAGGTCCGTGAGTCGATCGAGGGTCGGGCGCCCTGGGACCTCGTCATCGTCGACGCCGCCGCGACCGGGCACGTGATCGCGCAGCTTGACGCGCCGCGCACGATCCGGGACCTCGTGCAGACGGGACCGATCCGCAACCAGACCGAGTGGATGATGACGATCCTCTCCGATCCGGCGATCACCGCGCTGAACGTGGTGACCGCTCCGGAGGAGATGCCGGTCAACGAGACGATCGAGCTCGTGGCCCGGGCCCGGACCGAGACCGACGTGCCCCTCGGTGCGGTCGTCGTCAACCGCGTGCTCCCCGAGCCGTTCACGGTCGCCGACGAGCCGGTGTT
>VGBI01000044.1 GCA_016870595.1 Actinomycetota bacterium | reverse complement strand
GCATCCTGGGCATCCCGCATCGCCAGGTAGGAAGCGAAGGCTTGGCGAGCGATGAAGATCGGAGTGACGAACAACGGCACGACCCAGAGGCCCAGGTCCAAGTAGAGCTCGCCGAGCAACAGGCCCAAGAGCCCGAACGGCAAAATCTGTATATCGCTGACCCACATCTCCTGACCGACATCAGAGAAAGTTCGGCCGCTGAGCAGCATCATCGCCGGCACCAGGAACGCGGAATTGAGCAGCGCATAGAAGAGAGCGGTTGGAACTGATGCGCCAAGGAGAATCAGGGGTCCCGCCTCGGGGCCCGTCACGGCACCGAAAAGCACAGCTGCCCCGAGAGACGACAGTCCAAAGTTGGCGGCATTGAAAATGACCTTGCGCCAGTCGCGGGCCCTTACGTGTGGCAGATACAGGCCTCCAAACAGACCAACCGCGAGCGGCCCGAGCAGGGGGGCAGTGGTTCGGAACAGAACCACCGCCGTCATTGCGATCATCAGACTTGCGCTCAAACTCGACCGGTTTGGAAGTTCGACACTTCGGTTCTCAGCGACAGCGAACAGCAGCCCGAGGACCACGAGCTGCTCAACCGGTGCACGCTGACCGGAACGCGCGAAAAAGACAATCAGCAAGCCGGTCAAGGAAAAGATGATGACGCTATAGATGGTGAAACTCGCCGAACTGCGCCGGATCATCGTTGAGGTGAACAAACAAACAGATTGGCCAGGACCTCGGCACGCCGTACAGGTCCCTTACCGCAGACCCTTGCTGGCACCACCGGCAAGCACCAGTGTCGCCACGCTCGCCATGATCAGGCCGATACGGACGATGAGCCGCTTACGCACCAGGATCCCTCCTCTACGAGAGGTATCCACAGGCTTCGCTAAGAGCCTGAGGTCTGGCGCTCCGCTTCGGGCGTGAAGCCCAGGGCATTTCGTGGCACGGCCGAGGCCCTGGCCAATCCGTCTGTCTCTTCCGCCGTCACCCCCTCCCTGCCGTCGGGACCACTGGAGTCGACACCCCGCCGTAGTGCTCAGGAGTCACACAAGTGGTCAGTGGGCCCTACAGTCTCGTTGATCCCTCCCAGGAGTGCAACCCGCCCCCTGCCAACGCCCCAAGTGGGAGGCCGGAGGCGGGCCCGCCGGCTCCCCCCTGTCCCTGCATCACGCCAGGTCGATCCGTAGTCTTGGGAGCCGAGGAGGGGCAGATGGACCTGGGAGCACCGGGGGCGCCGGACGACCTGGCCACGGGCTGGGGCGCAGCGGACCTCCTCGAGATCGAGACCGAGCTGTGCCGGATCCCCACGGTCACCGCAGTTCGGGTCGTGACCGACGAGATCGGTCGGCCGCTCGAGTTGCACGTGCTCGCCCAACCGGGGCGGTCGGCCAAGCAGATCGTCCGCGACGTCCAGTCGGTGGCGCTGACGGCGTTCGGCCTCGAGGTGGACCGACGCATCGTGTCCGTCGTCCAGCTCTCGTCGAACGGGTCCGGGGCTCACGACCACACCGCCACGGGCACGCCGACAATCCGGCCCCGGATCGTGACCACGCAAGTGACCACCAGCGGCCATCGGACCTCCGTGCAGGTCACGCTGGCCGACGGTGACGACGACGCCAACGGCTTCGCCGAGGGGTCAGGCACCTCCACAGCACGACTCCGGCTCTTCGCCGCGGCGACGCTCGACGCACTGCGCCAACTCGAGCCCGCCGCCGAGTGTCTCGACCTCGACTCCGTGAGCACCGTCCGGATCGGCGCCCACGAACTCGCCGTCGTCGTCGTTGCACAGTCCGATCCCCCGCTCGAGCACCTCCTTTCCGGGACGGCTCTCGTACGGAGCGGCACGGACGATGCCGTCGTGCGAGCGGTGCTCGACGCCACCAACCGGCGCCTGCCCCGGCTCGTGGGCCGACCCGCCGACGACTGATCACCGGTTGCCGATGCTGCTCCAACACGCCCGTGGGACCCTCGACGTGTCGAGGCCCGTGATCATGGGGGTCGTCAACGCATCGCCGGAGTCGTTCTCCGACTCGCCCGACGAGGCCAACGCCGGCGTCAGCCAGCGCTGCGAGCAGGCGCTGGCCATGGTCGCGGCAGGCGCGGCGATCATCGACATCGGCGGACAGTCGGCACGGACCGATCAGCCCGAGATCGCCGTCGGTGCTGAGATCGACCGGGTGCTGCCCCTCGTCGAGGAGTTCCGGCGCCACTCCGATGCGTGCCTCTCCATCGACACCTACCGGGGTGAGGTCGCCGACGCTGCGCTGCGGGCGGGCGCCGACATCATCAACGACGTGTCGGGCCTCCGGGACCCCGAGCTGCTCGCCCCGATCGTCGCTCATCGAGCCGCAGTGGTCGTGATGCACACGCGCCTCGCCCCGAAGGTGCGCCTCCGCCGCGAGGACCAGTTCTACGCCGGCCCCGAGGACGCCGTGGCCGACGTCGTCGGATTCCTCGGCCAGCGCCTGCAGGACCTGGGCCGGGCCGGCATCGAACGGAGCCAGGTCGTCGTGGATCCGGGCCCCGACTTCGCCAAGACCCCGGCCCAGACGGTCGCCGTGCTCGGCGGCCTGGACCGGATCGCCGCGCTCGGCTGCCCCGTGCTGCTCGCGCTCTCCCGCAAGGACTTCGTGGGTGCAGCGACCGAGCAGCCCCCACGGAGACGGCTCGCCGGCACGCTCGCCGCGCTCGGCGTCTGCGTCCAGCGTGCACCCCACGCCATCCTGCGCGTGCACGATGTCGACGCGACCCGTGACTACCTGGCGGTCCTCGACGTGCTCGAGGGTCGCCGGGACCTCGAGTGGGACGCCCCACTCGCCGACCGTCTGCGCTACGACCATTGACGCCCACCCCCGGTCCGACCCCCGAGTCCGGTGACGACCCGGTCCTGCACCAGCGGCGACGCATCGCGAGGCTCGTGAAGCTCGGAAAGCGGGTCGGGTACTCGGCACTTCTGATCGCGATCGTCGTGTTCTTCGTGGGGCTCGCCACCAACTTCCCGGCCTGGACCGTCGACGTGGTGGTCGCCGGTCTGGTCGTGGCGATCGTGGTGCTCCCCGCACCCATCGTGTTCGGGTACGGGGTCCGGGCTGCCGAACGGGAGGAACGGGGCGGCCGGGCCCACTGAGGCTCCGGATCGGCTCGATCCTGGCCCCGGCCCCGGCCCCGAAGCGGTTCGCCGCCCCGGTCGGAGGCCATCTAGCGTGCAAGGCCCAACCCTGAGCGTCCCGGGAGGTTCGGCATGCGCTACCGCCGCTTCGGCCGGTCCGAGTTCGAGGTCTCCGAGATCGGATTCGGCGTCTGGACCCTCGCCAGCGACTGGTGGGGCCACGTCGAGGACAAGCAGGGCATGCTCCGGGCCGCCTTGGACTGTGGAATCAACTTCATCGACACGGCGCCCGTGTACGGCGACGGCGGCTTCGGTGAGGAGCTGCTGCGCGACGTGCTCGCCGCCCACCGTGACGACATCGTGCTCACGACGAAGTGCGGCTACGACATCGAGGCCGAGCGCAAGTACCCCGGCCAGTCCGAGCGGCCCCACGACTGGCGGCCGGAGTCCATCCGCGCGCAGGTCGACGGATCGCTGCGGCGGCTCGGCACCGACCGCATCGAGCTCTACCAGCTCCACAACCCCCGGATCGAGCCGATCCTGGCCGACGACCTCTGGGCCGAGCTCGAGACCCTACGCAGCGAAGGCAAGGTGCTCGAGCTGGGGGTGGCGCTCGGACCGGCGATCGGCTGGGTGGAAGAGGGCTGCACCGCGATCCGCGACCGCGACATCGTCTCGCTGCAGACGGTGTTCAACATCCTGGAGCAGGAGCCCGGCCTCACGTTCGCCGCTGAGCCGAAGGTCGTCGACGGCCGCGTCGGCCTGATCTCCCGGGTCCCCCACGCCTCGGACGCGCTGTCGGGCAAGGTCACCCGCGACACCGTGTTCCCGCCCGGGGACCACCGGGCCCACCGCAACCGCGACAACATGCTCGACAACTTCGACAAGGCCGACACGCTCGCCTTCCTCTGGGAGGGCACCGGGCGCACGCGCGGTCAGGCGGCGATCGCCGGGATCCTCGCCAATCCGGCGTTCACGACGGTCCTGCCGACCTGCGTCACCGTCGACGAGGTCCGCGAGTACGCCGCGGCATCGGATCTGCCGATCACCGACGACGAGCAGGCCCGGGTCCAGGAGCTGTGGCGCAACAACTTCGGGGTGGTCAACCGCTACGAGATGCCGCTGAAGTCGAGCGTCTGATCCACCCATGACGACGCGCCTCCCGGCCGACCAGCGACGGCGTCAGTTGCTCGACACCGCCTGCCGCCTGTTCGCCGACCGGGGGTTCCACGCCAGCGCCATGGACGAGATCGCCCGGGCCGCCGGGGTGACCAAGCCGGTGCTGTACCAGCACTTCACGTCGAAGCGGGCGCTGTTCGTCGAGGTGCTCGACGACGTCGGCGGCCAGTTGATGGCAAGCCTGGGCAGCGCCGCCGGCGAGGCCCCCACCGGACGCGATCGTGTGCAGGCCGGCTTCGCCGCGTACTTCCGCTTCGTGACGGGCAACGAGCCCGCGTTCCGGGTGCTCTTCGGTGCCGCGGCCCGCAACGACCCCGAGTTCGCCGCCATCGTCGACGGCGTCCTCGAGGACGTCGCCGACGCCATCAGCAACTGGATCGAGATCGAAGGGACGACCGCCCACCGCCGGGTGCTGGCCCACGCCGTCGTCGGCATGGCCGAGGCGACCAGCCGTGACGCCCTCAGCGCCGACGGATTGGCACTCGAGCCCGACCGGCTCGCCGCGTGGGTCGCCGAGCTGGCCTGGTTCGGACTCCGGGGCGTGCGGGCCGACTGAGCCGACGGGTTGCGGACCCGAGCGGACCGGGGCAGGCTCCCGGTCCCATGGATCTCGCCCAGTCCCCCGCGGATCGCGCCTTCCGTGCCGATCTACGGGCGTGGCTGACCGAGCACGCCCCGCCGCCGATGCCCCGCGCGGTGGGTCCGGACCTGCGGGCCCGCGACCTCGCCTGGCAGCGCTCTCTCCACGAGGCCGGGTACGCCGGGATCAACTGGCCGGTCGAGTTCGGTGGGCGCGGCCTGAGCCTCGCCCGCCAGATGATCTGGTTCGAGGAGACGGCCCGGGCCGGCATCTCCCACGTGAACTCGCTGTTCGTCGGGGTGAGCCACGCCGGCCCGACGATCATCACCTGCGGCACCGAGGCCCAGAAGGCCCGCTGGCTGCCCCCGATCCTGCGCGGTGAGGCGATCTGGTGCCAGGGATTCTCCGAGCCCGAGGCCGGCTCGGACCTCGCGTCGCTGCAGACACGGGCGGTGCGCGACGGCGACGATCTCGTCGTCAACGGGGTGAAGATCTGGACCAGCTTCGCCCAGGTCGCCGACCACCAGGAGATGCTGGTGCGCACCGACCCCGACGCGCCGAAGCACCGTGGCATCACGTGGCTCGTGTGCGACATGGACCAGCCCGGCATCGAGATCCGCCCGATCCGGACCCTGGTTCGCGAGTCGCACTTCTGCGAGGTCCACTACCACGACGTCCGCGTTCCGATCGAGAACGTGGTCGGTGAGATCGACGACGGCTGGCGGGTCGCCCGTGCGACCCTGGCCTACGAGCACGGGGTCGCCAACCTGGGTCAGCAGATCCGCCTCGCCCGGACCGTGGAGCGCGTCGCCGAGGCCGCCGAGGCCCGCGACTGCGACGCCGCGACGTGGGCCCGGATCGCCGACGCCCGGGCCGACGTGGCGTCCCTGCGCGCGATGACCGCGCTGATGATCTCGCGCATCGCCCGCCAGGACCTCCCCGGGCCCGAGGGCTCGCTGGTGAAGCTCCGCTACGGCGAGGTCAGCCAACTCGTGCACACCCTCGGCGTCGACGTCCTCGGGAGCGACGGCCTCGAGTTCGTCCCCGACGACGACACGCTCGTCCACGGGTACCTGGCCAGCCTCGCCGCGACTATCGGCGGGGGCACGTCCGAGATCCAGCGCGACATCGTGGCCGAGCGACTCCTCGGCCTCCCCCGATGACGGTCCGAGCACACTGATGAACCTGCTGCCCGGGCCCGACGACGAACTCGCAGTCACGCACGCCCGACCGGTCCTCGATGCCCACTTCGGCGCCGACGCCTGGGCCGAGCGCCTCCGCACCGGAATCGCCGTCCCCGACCCGGTCGTCGCCGACCTCACCGCGGCGGTCCGGACCGCCCGGTCCGCACCCCAGGCCGTGGTGGTGGCGCTCGAGCTCGGGCGGACGCTGGCGCCGGTGGAGACCCTCGGTGCCCTGATCGTCCCCGAGGGCCGCGTCGCGCTCGCCGTGCCGCGCGCCGGGGGCGGGACCTTCCGGTTCGGCGCCGAGGTCCCCGACGCGGTGGTCGTCTGGCGGTCCGACGGCGTCGGGCGGGCGGCCCCCGAGCCGGGCGATCCGGTCGACGGCGTCGACCCGACCACGCCGATGTGGCGCTGCCCGTCGGACGACGCGGTCCCGCTGGGCCCCGAGATCGCCCTCCGGGCCCGGGCGGTCGGCGCCGGATACCTCGCCGGACTCGCCCACGGCGCGCTCGACCTCGCGGTCGGGCACGCCCGGACCCGGATCCAGTTCGACCGTCCGATCGGCGCCAACCAGGCGATCAAGCACCGACTGGCCGACGCCGCGACCCGCGCCGAGGCCGCACGCGCCACCGCCCTCTACGCCGCCACCGCGCTGGCGGAGGGCGACGCCGACGACGGGTTCTGGGTCGCGGCTGCGGCCCGGGTGGCCGCCGACGCCGCCGACGCCAACGCCCGGGCCGCGATCCAGGTCCACGGTGGCCGCGGCTACACCCTGGACTGCCCCGCCCATCTGTTCCTCGGCCGGGCCCGCATCGTGTGCGCGCTGCTCGGCGGCGTGCCGGGGATCCGCGCGGGCCTGACGGAAGCTGCTCCCAGCCCATCGGACCCGGACGCGATCAGCGGATGTGCACGCCGCTGATGGCCCGGGCGATGACCAGCCGCTGGATCTCGGAGGTCCCCTCGAAGATCGTGTAGATCTTCGAGTCGCGGTGCCATCGCTCGACGGGGTACTCCCGCACGTAGCCGTAGCCCCCGAGGATCTGGATCGCCTCCTCGGTGACCTTCACCGCGACCTCACCGGCCTTGAGCTTGCTCATCGACCCCTCACCGTTGAGGAACGGCTTGCGGGTCGCACCCATCCAGCAGGCCCGCCACACGAGGAGTCGGGCGGCGTCGATCTCCATCTTCATGTCGGCCAGCTTGAACGCGATGGCCTGGTTCTCGATGATGGGCTTGCCGAACTGGACCCGCTCCTTGGCGTAGTCGAGCGCGTACTCGTACGCGGCCCGGGCGATGCCGATCGCCTGGGCGCCGACGAGGGGCCGGCTCGCCTCGAACGTGCTCATCGCGGCCTGGACCTTGGTGCTCTTGCCCTCCCGGGCCCGGGCCAGGCGCTCGTCGAGCTTGTCCTTGCCGCCGAGCAGGCACGACCCCGGGACGCGCACGTCCTCGAGGATCACCTCGGCGGTGTGGCTGGCCCGGATGCCGTGCTTCTTGAACTTCTGGCCCATGCGCAGCCCCGGCGTCCCCGGCGGCACGACGAAGCTCGCGTGGCCCCGGGCCTTGAGCTCCGGGTCCACGGCCGCGACGATCACGTGGACGTCGGCGATGCCGCCGTTGGTGATCCAGGTCTTGGCCCCGTTGAGCACCCACTCGTCGGTGGCCGCGTCGTAGACCGCGCGGGTGCGCAGGCTCGACACGTCGGAGCCGGCGTCGGGCTCGCTGACGGCGAAGGCGCCGAGCTGGATCTTGTCGGGGGTGCCGAAGCACTGCGGGACCCACTCGGCGATCTGCTCGGGGGTCCCGTTGCCGGCGATGCCCGACACGGCGAGGGTGCTCCCGAGGATGGCCATGGCCAGCCCGGCGTCGCCCCAGCAGAGCTCCTCGCAGGCCAGCGGGAACGTGAGGCCCTGGGGGTCGGCGAAGACGTTGGCGATGAACTCCCAGGAGTAGAGGCCGATCTTGGCCGCCTCCTCGATGATGGGCCAGGGCGTCTCTTCGCGCTCGTCCCACTCGGACGCGGCCGGGCGCAGGACCTGCTCGGCGAAGTCGTGGACCCACTTCTGGATCTGGAGCTGATCCTCGTTGAGCTCCAGGCTGAATTCGGCCATCGGTCCACCTCCGGGATCGAGGGGCGGATGGGGCCGCCCCGTCTCCGCCGCATGTTACCCACTGGTAACCGCACACGGGACCCCGAGGCCCCCGATCAGGGCGCGGTCGTGGTGGTGACCGGCGCCGAGGTCGTGGGCGGCGTGACCGCCGGCTGGACCGTGATCGTCTGCTGCACCTGGGCGTTGCCCTGGCCCCGCGCCGTGAGCGTGTACACGTGGGCGGACGAGCAGCTGGCGAACGGGACCTGGCGGGATCCGCTCGGGCCGAAGGAGCCGAAGACCCCCGGGCCGTCGATGCTGATGCTGACCCCGGTCGCGTTGGTCGTCGTCCAGTTGAGGGTGACCTGGCCGCTGTCGCCGCTCCCGCTGCAGGGGAACGGACTCGGCGTCGCCGTGAACGAGGTGATCACGGGGGCACCGGGCTGGGTCGTCGGCGGCACCGTCGTGGAGGTCGACGTGGTGCTGGTCGAGGAGGAGGTGCTCGTGCTCGTGGGGGTCACGGTGGTCGAGGTGGCGGGCGTGGTGCCGCCACCGCCACCCCCCGACACGAGCAGGGCCACGACCACGCCGATCACGATGACCCCGACCACCGCGAGGGCGATCCAGAGCCAGCGACGGTCGTCGGAACCGCCGGACCCGGGGCCCTGCGGGACGACCGGCTCGTCGGGCGGGCCGACCGGCGGCATCGCGATGGTGGGGTCGTAGGCGCCCGGGAGGGCGTCGGGCGTGGTGGCGTCACCCGCAGGCGGGGCACCCCGCCGCTCGGGCAGCGGCATCGTGGGATCGACGGGACCGCCGGTAGCCATGGGAGCTCCTCGTTCGGGGACAGTCGCACGGTAGTTGCGACGGCCCGGCGGCGGGCGCACTTCCCGTCGCCGACGCGCTCCGATGCGCCCGGCCCCGCCCGGCCCCGCCCGGACCCGGGACCGGCCCGCCGCAGCGTCCATACTGCTCACGTGCCCGACGACCACCACGCCGCCGCCCGGTACGCCGAGAGCGCCGGACGCGTCCTGCTCGAGCTCCGCGACGACGCGACCCGACCGGCCTGGGCCCTGGGCGACGCCGGCGACGCGGTGGCGAACCGTCACCTGATCGAGCTGATCCGCAGCGACCACCCCGACGACCCGATCCTCTCCGAGGAGTCCGCCGACGACCGCCGCCGCCTCGACGCCGACCGGGTCTGGATCATCGATCCCCTCGACGGCACGCGCGAGTACACCGAGCCCGGTCGACGCGACTGGGCCGTGCACGTCGCGTTGTGGCAGCGCGACGAGGGCCTTGTCGCCGGGGCGGTGGCGCTCCCGGCGCTCGACCTCGTCCTGTCGACCGGCGTCCCGCCCGTCCTCCCCGAGGTCGGGGACCGTCCGCTGCGGGTGGTCGTGAGCCGCTCCCGCGCCCCCGCGGTCGCCCGCCGGGTCGCCGAGGCGATCGGCGCCGAACTGGTGGCGCTCGGCTCGGCCGGGGCCAAGACGATGGCGGTGGTCCGGGGCGAGGTCGACGCCTACGTCCACGCCGGTGGGCAGTACGAGTGGGACTCCGCCGCGCCGGCGGTGGTCGCCCACGCCGCCGGGCTCCACACCTCGCGCCTCGACGGGTCGCCGCTCGAGTACAACCGGTCCGACCCGTGGCTGCCCGACCTCGTGGTGTGCCGCCCCGAGCTGCGCAGCCAGGTCCTCGCCGTCACCACGGCCTGACCCGGCCTGCCTGCGCCCGACCGGTCAGGCGGGCTCCCACCACCAGGCGATCCCGGCCGGTCCCGGCCCGGTGTGCACCACCATCACCGGACCGAACCCGCCGACGAGCACCCCGTCGGCCCCGAGGCCGGTCAAGCGGTCGTGCAGCTCCTCGGCCACGTCCGGCGCGCACGCGTGGAGCGCGAGGGCCCGCAGGCGGGCGTCGGGCACGGCCGAGCGCGTCACTGCAGCGACCCATCCGGTCGGTGGCCGCGGCGGGGCCCAGGGCCGGCCGCCGGCGAGCACGGGTCCGACGGCGCCCTTCGCCACGTCGAGAATGCCCGCGACCGACAGCGCGGGGAAGCCGGCCACCCGGTAGAGCGCGGTGCCCGACACGGTCCCGTTCCCCACCGCCCGCAGGTCGACCCCCGGGTCCGGCGGGCCGCGATGTTCGACCAGGGCACACTCCCGAGCAGGAAGGCCACGACGAGGATCGCGAGGTCAGGCATCGGCCAGGTTCTGGCCCCATGGACCCGTCCGGGCGGGAACACCCTCCCCCCTGACCACACCCACCCCACCCGTGCCCCTGTCAGTGGCGCGCTCGGGGTCCGAACCACCAAACTATCCACTCCCGTCCCTCTGGAATCCCGATCGCTGGAGCCGACCCCCGCCCGATGCACCCCTCCGACCACATGTCGATGAGAACCTTCAAGGCCAACCGCTGCCGCGCCTGCGGCATCGTGCTCGGCTTCGGCGACCGCTGCGACTGGTGTCAGCACCGACCCCCCGGGCACGTCGACGCTCCCGGCGAGTACCGGGGTCGTCACCACAGCGAGTGGATCGGGACGGTCCAGGTGCTCGTCGACGAGGACGACGTCCACGCCCTGCAGCTGCTGCTCCCCCGGCTCGTCGTCGCCGCCACGGCCGAGGCCGAGGCGACCGGGCGGCCCAGCCACGGATGGTTCGACGAGCAGCTCGCGCAGCTCGAGGAGCGCAACTTCGGCGTGACCCCCACCGGGCGGACGCGCGACAGCGACGCCGCCTGACCCCGTCCGGGGCCACCCGGTCAGGAGTACCGGATCTCCGACCCCGGGTCGGGCGCCACCGGGTCGGCCACCGCGGCCCGGAGGTCGGTGACCCAGGCGTCGATCACCCCGGCGTGGGCGGGCGACAGCATCACGTGCAGCCCCGGTGGATCGACGATCCGGTTGCAGTGCCAGCCCCGGGCGTCCATCGCCGCACCCACCCCGGCGATGTCGGGCCCGGTGAAGGCGAGGACGGGACCCACGGGATCACCGAGCAACCGGAGCTCGGGCAGCGCGTCGATCGTGTTGCGCACCATCCGGGTGGTGGCCAGCAGCCCGCGGGTGATCGCGGTGTAGCCGTCGACCCCGAGGTGACGCAGCGCCGCCCAGGCGCAGGCGATCGGCGCGGCCGGGCGGGCACCGGCGACCACCGGGGATCCGTACATCCCGCTCGGCCACGCGTCGTAGAGGAAGACCTGGTGGCCGAACCAGTCGGGGTCCCGGTGCAGGACCACCGACGCCCCCTTGGGCACGTAGCCGTACTTGTGCACGTCGGCGGAGATCTCGGTCACCCCGGGAACCCGGAAGTCCCAGGGCGGGACCTCGACGCCGAGCCGCTCGAGGAACGGGAGCACGAAGCCGCCGATGCAGGCGTCGACGTGACAGCCGACCCCGTGGGCGTCGGCGAGCGCGGCGAGGTCGGCCACCGGGTCCATCACCCCGTACGGGTAGCTGAACGCCGAGGCCACGACCACGGCGGTGGCCGGCCCGATCCGCTCGGCGGCCGCAGCCACGTCGGCCCGGAGGTGCTCGTCGAGCGGGACGGGCACGACCTCCATGTCGAAGTAGTGGGCGGCCTTCGCGTAGGCCGGGTGCGCGGAGACCGGGACCAGGATCTCGGGCCGGTCGACGCCCCGGGCCCGCGCCCGGGCCCGGTTCACGAGCATCGACATCAGGATCGACTCGGTCCCCCCCGAGGTCATCGAGCCGCCACCGTCGCCGGTGAGGTGGAGCAGGTCCCCGGTCATGCGCACGACGTCGGCCTCGAGCGCGGCGAGCCCGGGGAACTTGAACGGGTTGAGCGCGTTGTGGAACAGGTACCGGCGGTGCACCGACTCGAGCAGCGCCTCGAGGGAGTCGAGCCCGGTCGGATACACGAGACCGAAGAGGCGGGCGCCGTGGACGTCGGGATCGCGCGCGAGCCGGTCGTCGAGGTCGGCGAGGAGCGCGTCGGCCGGGGTGCCGGTGGTCGGGAAGTTCATTCGAACTGCGCACCCATCTGGCGCAGGAGGTCGATCATCCCGTCGGGCGCGTCGGGGGCGAGCGGCCCGGGGACGAAGCGCGCGTGCCGGAGGCGACCGGTGAACGCGAAGGGCCCGAAGCGCTCGTAGATCGACCACGACACCGGCGATCGCCGGTCGATCCCGACGTCGATCCCCTCGAACGGGGCCATCCCGTAGAGCATCGTGAGGCCGGTGTCGGACCCCGTGGTGACCCCGTCGACCCGGAGGGCGACGTCCCACACGCCCCCACCGGGTGCGGTGCACTCGACCTCGACCCGACGGGGTCCGGGGGCGAGGCGGCCCCCCGACACCTCACGGACCCGTCCCCGCCCGTCGTTGTGGACGAAGCGGAGCTCGTCGTCGAGCACGTAGCAGCCGTAGCCCGATCCCTGGTCGCCGTGCGCGAACAGGTAGCCCCGGTCGCCAGGGGCGACGTCGAGCGCCACCTCCACACGCAGGCCCCGGTACCAGATCAGCTGCACCGAGCGCCACCGTTCGAGGGTCGGGGTCCCCGGGAACACCGTGACCGGCTGCCGGTACACCTCGCTGCGCGGCGGACGCTGCAGGTACTTGATGAACGAGCCCTCGTCGAGCGGGTAGACCTGCCCGGCCCGGGCCGCCGCCTCCCAGGCCGCGGCGAGCTCGCGCACCCGTTCCGGGTGCTCGGCCCGCAGGTCGTGGAGCTCGTTGGGGTCGCGGGTGAGGTCGTAGAGCTCCCATTCGTCGTCGGAGAACGGCGTCATGGGCTGGTGCAGCGTGACGACCTCCCAGCCGTCGCGGTAAAAGCCCCGGTGGCCGTTCATCTCGTAGAGCTGCTCGGGGTGCACGCCCGGGGCGTCGGCCGACGCCACGACCGGGCCGAGATCGGCACCCGCGAGCGAGCGCAGCGGGCGACCCTGGCGCTCGTCCGGCCGCTCGGTCCCGATGCACCCGAGCAGCGTGGGGAGGATGTCGGTCACGTGCGCGTACTGTCCGCGCGTCTCGGCCGCCAGATGGGCCCACCGGGCGGGCCAGGCGCAGACGAACGGCACCGTGTGGCCCCCGGCGTGGGTGTTGATCTTGTAGAGGCGGAACGGGGTGTTGCCCGCCATGGCCCACCCGCGCGGGTAGTGGGGGGTGGTCTGCGGCCCGCCGATCAGGTCGAGGCGCGCGTGGTCGGCGTCGAGGTCGTCGCCCTGGAGCAGGTGCACGTAGTAGGCGCTCGTCCCGACCGCTTCGCCCTCGCGGGACGCCCCGTTGTCCGAGGTGAAGATGACAATGGTGTTCTCGAGCTCGCCCGCCTCGTCGAGCGCCCCGAGGAGGCGGCCGAGGTTCTGGTCGACGTTGTCGACCATCGCCGCGAACACCTCCATGTGGCGGGCGAACACGGTCTGCTCCCGTACACCGAGCTCGTCCCAGGGCACCACCTCGTGGTTGGCCTCGTGGTTGCGGGGTGGGAGCGGGAGACCGGGCGGGATGATGCCGAGCTCCTGCTGGCGCGTCCAGCGTCGCTCGCGCAGCACGTCCCAGCCCTCGTCGTACCGACCCCGGTACTTCGCGATGTCGGCCGGCTTCGCGTGGAGGGGGGCGTGCACGGCGCCGTGGGCGAAGTACAGGAAGAACGGCTGCTCCGGGTTCGAGGCCTTGCGTTCACGGATCATCGAGATCGCGCGGTCGGTGAGGTCGTCGGTGAAGTAGTAGCCGTCGGGGTACCGGTCCACCTCGACGACGTGGTTGTCCTCGACGATGCGGTGCGGGTGGTGCAGGTTCGTGAACGCGTCGAGGATCCCGTAGAAGCGGTCGAAGCCGCGCTGACACGGCCACGAGTGCTGGGGGCCGGCCGCCGAGCAGTCGGAGTCCTTGGCCAGGTGCCACTTCCCGACCATCAGCGTGGCGTACCCCTGGTCGCGGAGGAGCTCGGCGACGGTGGCGACGTCGGGCCCGAGTTCCATCGCGTAGCCGGGGAAGCCGGCGTCGACGTGGGCGACGGTGCCGAACCCGACCTCATGGGGATTGCAGCCCGTGAGCAGGGCGGCGCGGGTGGGCGAGCACATGGGCGCGGCGTGGAAGTTGGTGAAGCGCAGGCCCCGGGCGGCGAGGGCGTCGACGTTGGGGGTGTCGATCTCGCCGCCGAAGCAGCCGAGGTCGCTGTAGCCCAGGTCGTCGACCAGGACCACGACGACGTTCGGCGCGCCCGTCGGGGGCGTCGGCCGCTCCGGCCACCATCCCTCCGACCCCGCGAAGGTGCGGCCGATCCGCCCGCCGAAGCCGGTGTCGCCCCGATCCGTCGCCACCCGGCCTCCCCCGACCCCGGCTCCTCCGGCCCGCTGCGCACCCTAATCGCACTCCCGGGGACGCCCACCGCCTCGGCGACGACTCCGTGCACCCGCTCGGGCGGGCCAACGGTGAGACCCGGGGACGCACCACCCGCATCGGCGACGGCGCCGAGCACCCGGTGGTGCGCACGCACCCGGTCACGGGGCGGCGGTACCTCTACGTGAACCGCGGCTTCACCCGTCGCATCGTCGGCCTCGCGCCGACCGAGAGCGAGGCGCTGCTCGAGCTGCTGTTCCGCCACTGCGAGCGCCCCGAGTTCCAGGTCCGCTACGAGTGGACGGTCGGCGACGTCGCGATCTGGGACGAGCGCCCCACCCTGCACTACGCCGTGGCCAACCACTTCCCCCAGCGCCGCGAGATCGCCCGGGCCACCGCCCGCTGACCGGGTCGCGGTCCCGTCGCGCTACCCGGCGGCGGCCTGGGCCCCTTCGAGCAACGCCCGGGCCCGGTTGCGGTCGACCTTGCCGGTCGGGCCCATCGGGTAGCCGGCCTCGTCGACCAGGCACCACACGGTGGGCACCTTGTAGGTGCTGATCTGCTCCTTGACCGTCGCCGCCAGGGTGTCGGCGGTCGCGTCGGAGTCCGGCCGCAGCGCGACCACCGCGCCGACGACCTGGTCCCGGACCGGGTCGGGAAGCCCCATCACCACGACGTGCATCACTCCGGGGACGGCGTCGATCACCCGCTCGACCTCGGCCGGAGCGACGTTGAACCCAGCGGTCTTGATCGTGTCGCCACCCCGGCCGTGGAAGAAGAGCCGGTCGTCGCGCCAGGAGCAGAGATCACCAGTGCGGTACCAGCCGTCGGGCAGGAAGGTGTCCTGGCGCTCCCGCTTGTGGAAGCCGAGCATCAGGCACTCCCCCCGGATCAACAGCTCGCCGATCTCCCCGTCGGGCAGGGGCTCGAGGGTCTCGGGGTCGACGATCCGGTGCTCCATGTTCTCGAGGGGCGAGCCGAACGAACCGCGCATCGACTCGGGCAGGATGGCGTCGGCGTCGAAGGAGAAGGTGTGGGGCCCGCAGGTCTCGGTCATCCCGAGGCTCTGCTCCCGCTGGTCGATGGCGACCCCGGCGAACGGGCCCCCGCAGCAGCGCCGGTCCCGCCTTGAGGTGCGACAGGTCGCGCTCGGGCCACGACGGGTGGGCGACCATGTTCTCGGCGGCCTGGGGCCAACAGGCGACGTGGGTCGCCCGCCCCTCCTCCATGAGGTCGAGGGCCTGCCCGGCGTCGAAGCGTGCGCTGGTGCAGAGCAGCATCCCCTCCGTCGCGCACGACAGCAGGGCGTAGCACACCCCACCCACCCAGAAGAAGGGCATCGGCGTGTACACGACGTCGTCCTCGACGAACTTGCGCCGGACCGCGAGCTTTGCGGCCTGCCGCAGGATCGCGCCGTGCGAGTGCATCACCGCCTTCGGGTCGGCGGTGGTCCCCGACGTGTAAGAGGTGAGCAGCGGGTCGGACGGGGCGATCTCGGCCTCGACCGCGGCGAGGGGGCCGGCGTCCACCGGCCCACCGGCGTCGGGATCGTCGGCCCACTGCGGGCGGTCGTCGCCGAACCACCACACCCGCCGCAGGTACGGGTGCGACTCGGTGAGCAACGGCGTCCCGCTCCGGTGGTCGGCGAGTCCCGGCACCGCGGCGGCGAGGAGGCCGGCGGCGTCGACACCCCCGGCCCGGGTCCCCGTGACCACCGCGTGCACATCGGCGTGGCGGAGCGCGTAGGCGAGCTCCGGGGGCTTGCCGAACGGACTGAGCAGGGCCGAGTGCGCCCCGATCCGACTGAGCGCGAGGAACGCCACGACCCAGTCGGCGCTGTTCGCCAGCACGATGGCGACTCGGGTGTTCTTCCCGATGCCCTCGGCCAGGAACCGCCGGGCGAGCACGGCCGAGCGGGCGTCGGCGTCGCCGTAGGTCAGACGCTCGTCGGGGGTGACGACCCAGGGCCGGTCGGCCCGGTGGGCGTTGGCGGCGAGCAGTTGCGCGACGGTGGTGGATCCCAACTCAGATCACTCCTCGGGTTCGCAGGTCGGCCAGCTCGGCGTCGGTGCAGCCGACCCATTCACGGTAGACCTCGTCGGTGTGGGCCCCCAGGGCCGGGCCGGTCCAGCGGATCCCGGCCGGGGTCGCAGAGAGCCGGGCGAACGGCGCCACCATGCGGACCGGACCCAGCTCGGGGTCGGCCACGGTCACGACGCTCCCACGCGCCTGCACGTGGGGGTCGGCGACGAGGTCGGCCACGGTGTTGACCGGGGCGACGGGGATCCGGGCCCCCAGCAGCGTGGTCACCACGTCGGCCCGGTCGCGGGCCGCGATCCAGGCGGCCACGAGCCCGTCGAGCTCGTCGGCGTGACGGGCCCGGTCGGCGGCCCGGGCGAACTTCCGGCGGTCGGCGTCGTCGTCGAGACCGAGGATCGGCAGCAGCCGGCCGACCTGGTTGTCGGTCGCCCCCGAGACCACCAGCCATACGTCGTCCCGGGTCCGGTACACGTTGCGGGGCGCGCCGTTGGCCACCCGACTGCCCGTCCGTCGCGGCGGCGGCTCGCCGTCGGCGTATCCCACCAGCGCGCTCGTGAGCAGGGTGAGCACGGGCTCGACCATGCTCACGTCGACCTTCTGGCCCCGCCCCCCGCGGGCGTCGCGGTGGTAGCACGCCGCCAGCGTGCCCACGACCCCTGCGATCGCGGTGAGCACGTCGCCGAGGGCGACCGACGGCAGCATCGGGGGCCCGTCGGCCTCGCCGGTGAGGTTGGTCAGGCCCCCGAACGCCTCGGCGAGCGAGCCGTTGCCGTCGCGACCCGCGTACGGGCCGGTGGCGCCGTAGCAGCTGACGCTGACCACGACGACGTCGGGGTTCACGGCCAGGAGCTCGTCGGGCGTGGCGCCCCACCGCTCGAGGGTCGGGGCCGGGAGGTTCTCGACCACCACGTCGGCGGCGGCCACCATCCGGTGCAGGAGGGCCCGGCCCTCCGGCGTGGCCGGGTCGCAGGTGACCGTGCGCTTGTTGCGCGACACCGACGCCCAGGTGAGCGACCGGTCGCCGCGGCGGGCGCCCATCACCCGCATCGGATCGCCCCCCGCGCGCCCGTCGCGGGCGGGCGGCTCGAGCTTGACGACGTCGGCCCCGAGATCGCCGAGGATGGTGGCGATCTGGGGTGCCGAGAACAGGATGGCGAGGTCGAGCACCCGCAGGCCCTCGAGCGCGCGGGGCGCCGGCGGCGATCCCTCGGCGGTCATCGGACCCGCTACTTCAGGATCTCGATGAGGAGCTCGTAGTAGCGGCGCTCCCCGACGTTCTTGGCCGTCTCGATTCCGCCGGGCGGCATCTCCACCACCATCGGCGTCCGGACGTCGACCTCGAGGTACTCGCCGTGCACCGCGCTGTCGGGCTCGGGGACGGCGGCGATGCGGTCCCCGTCGAGGATCACCAGGACGTAGGGATGGTCGTGGCGGTGGACCGCACCGGCCTCGCCCGGGGCGAGGTCCATCTCCCACACCCGGCAGTACTCGTTCTCGAACAGCACCTTGGTCCCGACGCCCCCGAGGACCCGGTCGGTCCCCCCCGCGCCGTCGGTTCCCCCGGTGCTCCCCGCGTCACTCGCTGCGCTCACGGCTCCCCCTCGGTTCCACCCCGGGCCCCGCCGGTCCCGGCCCCGGGGAATCTAGAGGTCACGGTCGGCCGACGCCGCGGCCGCGGCCCCGATGCGCAGGGCCCGCTCGAGGTCGGCCCACAGGTCCTCGACCGCCTCGCACCCGACGCTGAGGCGCAGCAGCGACGCCGGGACCCCGGCGTCCTCGGGCCACCGGGCCCGGCGCTCCATCGTCGACTCCACCCCGCCCAGGCTGGTCGCGTGCACGATCACCCGGGTCGCGCGGGCCGTCGCCTCGGCCGCGGCGGCGCCGCCGTGGACCTCGAACGCGACCATCGTCCCGGGGCCGGCCGCCTGGGCCCGGGTGCGCGCGGCCCCCGGGTCGTCGGGCAGCCCCGGATACCGCACCCGGGCCACGGCCGGATGCTCGGCGAGCCGGGCCGCCAGCACCCCGGCGGTGGCCTGGGCCCGCTCGAGGCGCACCCCGAGGGTCCGGATGCCCCGCAGGGCGAGGAACGTCTCCATCGGGCCCGGGATCGCGCCGTAGGCGGACCGGTGGCGACGGAACGCGTCGCAGCGGTCGGCGTCGCGCGTGACGGTGGCGCCGAGCACGACGTCGGAATGACCGGCGAGCAGCTTGGTGACGCTGTGCACGACCACGTCGGCACCGAGGGCGAGCGGCTGCTGGAGCAGCGGGGTCGCGAAGGTGTTGTCGACGGCGACGCACGCACCCCGCGCGTGGGCCCCCGCAATCACCGCCGGGAGATCGACGACCCCGTTGCACGGATTGGTCGGCGACTCGAGCCACACCAGTGCGGCACCGGTGGCCGCGGCGAGCACGGCGTCGGTGTCGGTCACGTCGACGAAGACCGGATCCCAACGACCCGGAGGACCGGCGTCACGGACGAGGATCCGGGTCCCGCTGTACCCCACGACCGGCAGCACGACCCGCGCACCGAGCGGGAGGGTGTCGAGCACCGCGGCGATCGCCGCCATGCCGGAGGCGAAGGCGAGGGCCGATCCCCCCTCGAGCGCCCCGAGCACCTCCTCGAGCGCAGCCCAGGTGGGGTTGCCGTCGCGCGCGTAGGCGACCGGGCCTCCGGCGTGGTACGTGGAGGCGAAGGCGACCGGCGCGTTCAGCGGCGCATCCGGCGCCACCGGCGGCCGACCCGCCGTCACGGCGACCGTGGCCGGGTCCAGTGCCCCGTGCCCCGGGAGCACCGGGGCGGACGGCCCTGCCGGGGCGTCGGCGGTGGGCGCGCCGTCGGTCACGCCGGGGAGGGGGCACGGCGTGCGGTCGTCGGCCACGGGCGCTCAGGTGCCGAGGTGGACCGGCAGGGCCTTCAACGCATTGTTGAGGTTGGAGCGGAACCGGGCCGGCGTCCCGGTCTGCTCGATCACGGGGAACCGGTCGAGCAGCTCGTCGAAGAAGATCCGCCCCTCGAGCCGGGCGAGGTGCACCCCGAGGCAGAAGTGGTCGGCGATGCCGAACGACAGGTGCGGGTTGGGCGACCGGGTGATGTCGAAGCGGTCGGGGTCGGCGAAGACCGCGTCGTCCCGGTTGGCCGAGGTGTAGATCATCGCGATCTTGTCGCCGGCGGCGATGGGCTGCCCGGCGATCTCGGTGTCCTCGGTGGCCGTGCGCCGGAAGTAGTGCAACGGGTTGGCGTAGCGCAGGATCTCCTCGACCGCCGACGGGATGAGCGACCGGTCGGCCCGGAGCCGGGCCAGCTGGTCGGGATGACGCAGGAGCTCGAGGAGCCCCGACGACAGCATCGTGCGGGTGGTGTCGTTCCCTGCGGTCACGAGCTGCACGAAGAAGTACGCGAACTCGAGGTCGGTCATGGGCTGGCCGTCGATCTCGGTGCGCAGGAGGGCGAGGCCGAGGTCGTCGCCCTCCTCGCTCCGCCGCCGGACCGCGTACTCGTAGCCGTAGACCGCCATCTGCACCGACCCCCCGCCCGCCTCGCCGCCGGCGTCGGCGTCGGGGTTGACGTCGGGGTCGCTGCCCGAGGTCGACTGCTCGGCCCAGCGGTTGATGTCGGCCCGGTCGGCCTCCGGGATCCCCATCATCTCGCCGAACACCTGCGACGGCAGGAAGGCGGCGACGTCGTGGACGAACTCGACGTCGCCCCGCGCGGCGGCGCGGTCGAGGATCTCGCGACAGACCTTGCGGATCGCCGCCTCGAGCGTTGCGATCGCCCGGGCCTTGAACAGGTGCGCCACCTCCTTGCGCAGCTGCGTGTGGCGGGGTGGGTCCATCATCAGCAGCATGTTCTTGGACTGCTCGAGCTGCTCGGGGGCCATGTCCTCGAGCACGACGCCACCGACCTGGGCCGAGAACCGCAGGGGCTGGCGCGACACCTCGACCACGTCGGCGTGGCGCATCACCGCCCAGTAGGCGGTGCCGTCGGGCATCTCCTGGCGCCACACCGGGTGCTCGCGCCGCAGGTGGGCGAACACCTCGTGGGGCGCGGCGGCGACGTAGCCGTCGGGGTCGTAGATGTCGATGGCGGCCGGGTCGATGGTCGTCGTCACGCCCGAATTGTGGCCCCTCCCGGTCTGGCCCGCCACCCCAGGTCGAGGCCGGGTCAGGTCGGGACGGGGTCCCGGTCGGCCCGGGGGTAGCGGCGGCGGAACCACCACCCCGCGGCGGCACCGATCGGCAGCGGCAGCCAGAACGACACCAGGCGGAAGAGCAACGTCGCCGCCACCGCCGCTTCGGGCTTCACCCCGGCGGCAGCCAGGGTCGCCACCAGACCCGCCTCGACGAAGCCGAGCCCTCCCGGTGTGATCGGGATCAGGCCGAGCACCGACGCCGCGACGAACGCGAGCAGGACCGACCAAGGATCGGGCCGGGCGTCGATGGCGAAGAGCGCGAGCAACAGGACGAGGTACTCGAAGAACCACCGCCCGACGGCGGCGGCCACGGCCTCGGGCCACCGGGACCCCATCGTGGTCCGGATCTCGTCGCGCTCCGCGAGGAGGCGTCCCCCGAGCCCCGTGACCCGAGAGCGGTGGCGCCGGACCCGGTTGACGAGCCGCTCGAGGCCGTCGCCGATTGCCTGGACCGGTCGGCGCGTCCCGAGGAACAGCGCGACCACCACCGCGACGACGGCGAACATCGCGGCACCGAGCCACGCCGCCGGGAGCAGGCTCCCGGGGACGGCCGTCCCGGTCAGGACGGCGGGCACGACCAGCACGGGCATCGCGACCAACGCCGCGGTGACCAGCAGCGACTGCACGGTGATGGCGGTGAGGGCCGTGGTGTACGGGAACCCGGCGTCGGCGAGCATGCGGGCCTGCACCGCCGTCCCGGTCGCACCACCACCGGGGGTGACCCGGTTGAACGCGTTCCCGGCGAGCTGTGAGAGGACGATCGCGTCCCAGTGGTCGCGGCGCAGCGCCAAGGCTGTGAGCCACCACACGCAGGCGAAGCTCGCGACCTCGAGCACCAGGGCCACCGGCAGCGCGAGCGGATCGAAGTCGCCGAGCCGGTCCCAGGCCGAGAACACCTCGCCGATGCTCGGGGCGAGGAGGTAGAGCGAGACCGCGGTGACCACGAGCAGCACCACGCGGCCGGCGGAGAAGCGCGCGCGGAGGCCCGGCCGCGGGGTGTCGGCCGGTGCGCCGCCCGGGTCCGGGGGCGGTGCGACGTGCTCGGGCAGGGGATTGGCGCCCATCGGGTGGTGCGAGCAGGCTAACCACGGACCCGGCCCGCCGTGGACCCCGCCGCCGGCGGGACCGCCGGACCCCCGCCGAGAGAGGCGCCATGGAGATCCTGCGGACACCCGACGACCGGTTCACCGACCTCCCCGACTTCCCCTTCGCCCCGCACCACACCGAGGTCCCCGACGGCGAGGGGGGCTCACTACGGATGCACTTCCTCGACGAGGGCGACCCGGGGGCGCCGGTCGTGCTGCTCCTGCACGGCGAGCCCTCGTGGAGCTTCCTGTACCGGCACATGATCCCGGTGCTCGTCGATGCCGGTCTGCGCTGCGTGGCGCCCGACCTCGTCGGTTTCGGGCGGTCCGACAAGTGCGCGGCCCGCTCCGACTACACGTACGCGCGCCACGTGGCCTGGATGCAGGCCTTCCTCGACGCCACCGCCCTGTCGGGGATCACGCTGGTGGCCCAGGACTGGGGGGGGCCTCA
>VGBI01000043.1 GCA_016870595.1 Actinomycetota bacterium | reverse complement strand
TCTCGGCGACCCAGAGGATCAGCGCGAAGATCGCGATCACGAGCAGGATCACGCCGACCGCGGAGATGAACACCCGGGTGCCGCGTCCCGAACCGCCCAGGCCCATGACGTCCATGACCGCAGCGCGCTCACGCTGCTGCTCGGCCTTGGCGGCGTCGTGGGTGTGCTGGCCCACCTTGTCGAGGTGCTGGCGCTTTCCGCCCTTGCGGTTCTTCTTCATGCCGGAGGAGCCCATGGCGGCACCCTACCCGCGGTGGGGACCCGGGCCGGGGCCCGAGCCGGTGCCGATGGCGACCGCGAGGCGGTCGAGCTCGGGCAGGACCTCGTCGCGGGGGCCGGCGGGGATCCGCAGCACGACCTCGGAGATCCCGATGGAGGCGTAGTAGTCGACCTTGCCCGGCTCGTAGAGCGTCCCGAAGGGCACGATCGTGACCGAGGCGGGATCGCGCCCGACCCCGGCGCACGCCGCCTCGAGGGTGGGGAGGGCCTCGCGGATCCCGGCGCCGCCGATCGGCATCCACCCGTCGCAGTACTCGGCCACCGCGGCGAGAGCCTTGGGGCCGGGCGCGCTGCCGAGCAGCACGGGCGGGCCGCCGGGCTGGACCGGCTTGGGCCACGACCACGACGGCGCGATCCGCACGTGGGTACCCGAGAACTCGGCGACGTCGTCGGTCCACAGCGTCCGCAGCGCCAGCACCGTCTCGCGCACGCGCGCGCGGCGGTGGGCGGGGTCCACGCCGTGGTTCTCCATCTCGTCGACGTTCCAGCCGAAGCCGATGCCGAGGTCGATGCGCCCTCCGGTCAGCAGGTCGAGGGTGGCGACCGCCTTGGCGGTGACGATGGGCTCGCGCTGGGCCAGCAGCGCGATGCCGGTGCCGAGCCGGATCCGCTCGGTGCGGGCGCCGGCGGCGGCGAGGGCCACGAACGGGTCCAGGGTGCGCTTGTAGCCCTCGGGGAGCACGGCGTCCCCGGTGGGCGGAGGAGTGCGCCGGCTGACCGGGATGTGGGTGTGCTCGGGGATGTAGAGCGACGCGAAGCCGCGCTCCTCGGCCTCGACGGCGAGGTCGTCGATCCGCCACGTGGTGTCGGTGGCGAACATCGTGAGGCCGTAGCGCACGGCATCAGCCCCCGGCGGCGGCGGCGGCGGCGTCGGTCACGCGATGCGTTCGACGATCATGGCCAGGCCCTGACCGCCACCGACGCACATGCTCTCGAGGCCGTAGCGGGCCCCGCGGTCCTCCATGCCGTTGAGCAGCGTGGTCATGATCCGGGCCCCGGTCATCCCGAACGGGTGACCGAGCGCGATCGCGCCACCGTTGACGTTGAGCGTGTCCCAGGAGATCCCGAGCTGCCGGGCCGACGGCACCACCTGGGCGGCGAACGCCTCGTTGATCTCGACCAGGTCGATCTCGTCGATGGTCAGCCCGGCTCGCGCGAGCGCACCGCGGCAGGCCTCGACCGGTCCGAGCCCCATGATCTCGGGGTCGAGGGCCGACACCGCGCTCGCCACCACGCGCGCCAGCGGCGTGATGCCGAGCGCCTCGGCCCGGGTCTCGCTCATCACGAGCACGGCGGCCGCACCGTCGTTGAGCGGGCAGGCGTTGCCCGCGGTGACGGTGCCGTCGGGCTTGAACACGGGCTGGAGCGCGGAGAGCTTCTCGACCGTGGTGTCGGGCCGGGGGCCGTCGTCCTTGGCCACCACGGTGCCGTCGGGCAGGACGACCGGTGTGATCTCCCGCTCGAAGAATCCGTTCTCCTGCGCGGTCACGGCCCGGTTCTGCGACAGCGCCGCGAACTCGTCCTGCTCGGCCCGTCCGACCCCGGCGTACTCGGCGACGTTCTCGGCGGTCTGGCCCATGGCGATGTAGATGTCGGAGAGGCCGTCGGGCGGGCTCCACGCGCCGCCCTCGCCGGTGGCCCGGGCCACGGTGCGGGCCTCGGCCTCGGCGAAGCGCTCGTTGTGGGTGCCGGGGGCGCCGTCCGACATCCCGGCCATGAAGCGGCTGACGTTCTCCGAGCCCCCGGCGACGAACACGTCGCCCTCACCGGCGCGGATGGCGTGGGCGGCCATGCGGATCGTCTGCAGCGACGAGGAGCAGTAGCGGTTGACCGTGACGCCGCCGGCCTGGGGCATCCCGGCCAGGAGCGCCACGACGCGGGCCAGGTTGTATCCGGCTTCGCCGGCGGGCTGGGCGCAGCCCCACAGGACGTCCTCGACCAGTCCGGGGTCGAGCGCGGGCACCTTGGCGAGCAGGGCCTCGACCACGCCGGCCGAGAGGTCGTCGGGGCGGCACCCGACCAGCGAGCCCTTGTTGGCCCGGCCGATCGGGGTGCGGGCGGTCGCGACGATGACGGCTTCGGGCATGGCGGCCTCCTGGCATCCGGCCGCTCCCCTCGGGGCGACCCCGGGGCAGGTTAGGGCGTCCGGTGCGCGGCGCGTCGAGGGGGTGGCCCCGGCGCCGGGACGACCCCTCGGGTGCGGTTCGTGCGGGTTGGGGGGTCAGGCGCCCTCGACGCCCTCCGCCTCCCGCATGCCGGTCTGCACGGCGTCGCCGCCGGTGGCCAGCTTCCAGATCACGGCGCCGATCACCGCCCCCACGATCGGGGCGACGATGAACAGCCACAGCTGCTGGAGGGCGACCCCGCCCTCGAACACCGCCGGGCCGAGCGACCGGGCCGGGTTGACGCTGGTGTTGGTGATCGGGATCGAGATGAGGTGGATGAGCGCCAGCGTCAGGCCGATGGCGAGGCCGGCGGCTCCGACCGTGGCGGCCTTGGTGGTCGCGCCGAGGATGATGGCGACGAAGATCGCCGTGAGCACGACCTCGGCGATCGCGCCCGAGGCCAGGTCGTAGAAGAACCGTCCGTTGCCGTCGACGTTCTGGCCGTAGGCGTTGGAGGCGAAGGCGCCCTGGGTGATGGTGAACCCGCCGGGTCGCCCGGCCTGCACCGCCCACAGCACCGCGACCGCCCCGAGGGCCCCGAGGCACTGGACCACGACGTAGCCCGGGACCTCGCGCCACTCGAACCGCTTGGCGGTGGCGAGGCCGACGGTGACCGCCGGGTTGAAGTGGCCGCCCGAGACGTGGCCGAACGCGTAGGCCCCGACCACGACGGTCAGGCCGAAGGCGAGGCTCACGCCGAGGTAGCCGATGCCGAGGTCGGTGACGCTCGGGAACTTGATCAGTGCGCCACCGAGGTCGGCGGTGCGGGTGGTGTTGGCGAGGGCCTTGGCGGCGAAGATCGCCGATCCGCAGCCCCCGAGGACGAGGAGGAAGGTGCCGAGGAACTCGGCGCCCCACTTCTGCGCGCGCATCTTCCCTCCCGGGGGTCGGGCGGGGCCCGCCCTGGACCCGCCGTGCTTCAGGTGCCGGTCAGCCTGTCAGAGGCGGGCACGCGTACCGGGGATGCCCGACATCGCCTACATTCCGCCCATGAGGCACAGCACGAGCACGGGTCGGGGATCGGGTCGGGGATCGCGAGTGGGACGCCTCCGGGCGGGCGTCCTCGTGGCGGTCGCCGCGACGGTGGGAGCCACGGCGGTGGGCGTCCCGGCCGGGGCCGCGGTCGGTGGGGCGAAGCCCGCGCGCGGTGGTGAGATCGTCTGGGGGCTCGAGGCCGAGACGACGGGCGGGTGGTGCCTGCCCCAGTCGCAGCTCGCGGTGTCGGGGATCATCGTGGCGAACGCGATCTACGACACGCTGACCACCCTGAACCGCGCGGGCGAGTACGTCCCCTTCCTCGCCAAGGCGGTCACGCCCAACGCGACCTACGACCAGTGGACGATCGAGCTCCGGGAGGGTGTGCGCTTCCACGACGGCACCCCGCTCGACGCCTCGGTGGTCAAGTTCAACCTCGACACCTACCGCGGGCTGAACCCGCGGGTGCCGGCGCGCCTGTTGAACTTCGTGTTCGCGAACGTCGCCGACGTGCGCGTGGCCGGACCGCTCAGCGTCGTGGTCACCACCAAGACGCCATGGCCGGCGTTCCCGGCCCTGCTCCACGTCGGCGGGCGGATCGGCATGCTCGCCCCGGCCCAGCTCCAGGACTCCGCGACGTGCGCGACCAATCTCATCGGCACCGGCCCGTTCGAGAAGGAGTCGTGGCGGCCCAACGAGGAGTTCGTCGCCGTGCGCAACCCCGACTACTGGCAGTCGGACCTTCCCCGGGCCGACCGGATCCGGTTCCGGCCGGTCCCCGACAGCGCGGCCCGGCTCACCCAGTTCGAGGGTGGTGACCTCGACGTGATGCACACGACGAGCCTCGACAGCATCGTGAGCCTCCGCAAGGAGGCCAAGGCGGGCAAGGCCAAGCTCTACGAGTCCAAGCGCGGCGGCGAGGTGTCGTACGTGATGCTCAACGCGGCCAAGGCGCCGTTCGACGACCCGATCGCCCGCCAGGCCCTCGCCTACGGGCGTGACGTCGCCGAGGTGAACCAGATCCGCAACCGGGGGATCCCGCTGCTCGCCAACGGCCCGTTCGGCCCGGGCGCGGTGGGCCACGTGGCCGACAACGGCTTCCCGGAGCGCAACGTGAAGAAGGCCCGCGCCCTCGTCGCCCAGTACGAGACCAAGACGGGCAAGCCGTTCGCGTTCGAGTACCTCTCCACCACCGACCCCGAGGCGATCGCGATCGCGCAGCTGGTGAAGGAGCAGGCCGCCGAGGTCGGGATCGACGTCTCCATCCGCACCGTGGACCAGGCCACCCTCATCAACGAGGCGCTCGCCGGGACCTACCAGGCGATGGGATTCCGCAACCACCCCCAGACCGATCCCGACGCGCAGTACGTGTTTTGGCGCTCGGGCTCGCCGATCAACTTCGGCCGGATCAACGACCCCGAGGTGGACCGGCTGCTCGACGCCGGTCGCGTCGAGATCGACCCCGACAAGCGGGCCGGGATCTACGAGGACCTGAACAAGCGGTTCGCCGAGGGCCTGTGGAACCTGTGGTCGTGGTACACGGTCTGGGCGGTCGCGGCGAAGCCCGAGATCATGGACGTCCTCGGCGCACCGCTCCCCGACGGCGGCGGGAAGCCGGCGTTCCTCGGCGGGTACGTCGCCGTGGCCGGGGAGTGGCGCCGGCGCTGACCCCCGGCGGCGCGGCCCCGTACGATCCGGGGCCGTGACCCCGCCCGCCGCGCCCCGCTGGCCCCACGGTCTGCGCGCGCTCGGATCGCGCGACTACCGGGTGTTCTGGGGCGCGGCCCTCGTCTCGAGCATCGGGTCGCACATGCAGCTCGCCGCGCTCGGATGGGTGGTCGCCGTGCTGACCGACAGCGCCACCAAGGTGGCCCTGGTCGCGTTCGGCACCATGATCCCGCTCGTGGTGCTGAGCCCGGTGGCGGGGTCGCTCACCGACCGGTTCCCCCGCCGGGGGCTGCTCCTCGCCACGATGGCGTTGCAGACGGCGCAGGCCACCGCCCTCGCCGTGACCTGGGCACTCGGGATCCGCGAGTTCGCGCTGATCTTCGCACTCGCCTTCGTCGGGGGCATCGCCACCGGGCTGAACGGCCCGGTGTTCCAGGCCTTCGTGCCCGAGCTCGTCCCGCGACCCGACCTGGCGAACGCGGTGATGCTCAACTCCGCGCAGTTCAACGTGGCCAAGGCCCTGGGCCCGATGGTCGCCGGCGTGCTGCTCGTGCAGACGGCCGGGGCGACGTGGTGCTTCCTCGCGAACGCGTGCACCTTCGCGGTGGTGATGCTCGCGGTGGCGTCGATCCGCGAGGGCCGTCACCCGCCGCCCAACGCCCGGACCGGTGGCTTCTGGCGCGACTTCGTCGACGGGACGGCTCACGTCGCGCGCGATCCGGGTCTGCGCACCGCGATCGGGCTCAACGGATTCGTGGCCGCGGTCGGCCAGCCGCTCGTCCCCCTGATCCCGATCGTTGCGCTCGAGCTCTACGACGCCGACTCGGTCCAGTACGGAGTGCTCGGCGGCGCGCTCGGTGTGGGGGCGATCCTCGGCGCGGTGGTCACGGGTCGGCTCGACGGTCGGTGGCGCCCGAGCCGCATCCTCGTGCTCGGTCTGTTCGGCTATGCCGTGTGCACCGCGCTCGCGGCGGTGTCGGGCACGCTCGACACCGGGATCGTCGCGATCGGTGGCACCGGAGCCGGGTTCCTGATGATCGTGGCGACGAACAACTCGTCGATCCAGGCGTTGGCGCGTGAGCCGTGGCGGGGCCGGGTGCTCGGCATCTGGTTGATGGCGTACGGCATCGCCTACCCGGTCGGGGTGCTCGTGCAAGGGGTGCTCGTCGACGCCTTCGGGGTCCGGTCCGTCCTGCTCGCCGACGCCGCGATCCTGGCCGGGGTGACCGTGCTGCTCGCCGCACGCCGGAGCCTCGAGGCCACCGACCGCGCCGTGGCCGCGCTGCCGGTCGCGCGACCCGACCCGGTCGCGGACGGGTCCACCCCGTGAGTACGCGGTGGTCCGCCAGTGACGGCGGGCGTGGCGGCGACTACGACGCCCGGTGGACGCAGATGGCAGCGGCGGGCGAGTCGGTGCACGGCGAAGCGGACCTCGTGGAACTCCTGCTGCGCGACGGGGGTGGGACCCGGGTGCTCGACGCCGGGTGTGGCACCGGTCGGGTGGCGATCGAGCTGGCCAGGCGTGGCTTCGCGGTGGTCGGGGTCGACGCCGATCCGGTGATGCTCGCAACGGCCCGGGCCAAGGCGCCCGACCTCCCCTGGGTCGAGGCCGATCTCGCCGCGCTCGACGCCGCTCCCGGGGTGAGCGACGGTCCCTTCGACCTCGTGGTGCTGGCCGGCAACGTCATGATCTTCGTGGACCCCGGCACCGAGGGTGCCGTACTGGCCGCGGTGCGGGCCCGGACCGTCCCCGGTGGGTTGATCGTGGCCGGCTTCCAGCTCGGCCCCGGGCGGCTCGACCTGGCCACCTACGACCGCCTCGCGGTCGCGGCGGACCTCGAGCCGGTGGCCCGCTTCGCCACCTGGGCCCGAGACCCCTTCGCCGGGGGCGACTACGCCGTCTCGGTCCACCGGGCCCGGGGGGACGCGCCGGGAAGCCCGGGCTAGCATCACGGTCCTCTCCAGCCACACTGGCAACACCGTGGCCGCTCGCCCGCCCGCCCCGGACCAGGACGCCGATGCCCGTGCCCCGCCCACTCCACCGCCGGATCGCCCGCCGCGTGCCCCTCCTTGCCGGGGTGCTGGTCCTGGCCGTCGTCGCCTCGGCGTGCGTGACCGACGCGCCACCGCCCCCTCCACCGCCGCCGCCCGAGGTGTGCGACGCGCCGGCCGGGAGCACACCCGACGCAGTGGCGGTGATGGGCGCGTGCCCCCGCGTCACGGTCGCCCAGATGTTCGACTGGTTCCAGTCCCGGACCGGCACGGGCACGTCGCCCACCTACCGGGCGCTCATCCCCTTGCGCGACCTGATCACCCTGTTCGTGGAGGAGGGCCGGGTCGAGCGCGTCCGGGGTGATCTCGCGTTCATCCAGTCGATCGTGGAGACCGGGTGGTTCTCGTTCGGGGGCCGCGTGCCGCCGAGCGCGAACAACTTCTCCGGCTTCGGCGCGACCGACGGCACCGCCGACTACGGCGTGTTCCCCGACGCCCGCACCGGCGTGCGGGCCCAGATCCAGCACCTGCGCGCCTACGCCGATCCGACCGCCACCACCTGCACGGTGCCCCCGCTGCACAACCCGTGCGTGGACCCCCGCTTCGGCCTCGTGGCCCCGAAGGGCAAGGCCCCGACCTGGAACCAGTTCGGCAACGGCAACTGGGCCAGCGACCCCGGGTACTGGGCCAAGATCCGCGAGCTGTACTCCGACCTCCTCGGCCGGTACGGCCTGGCCCTGGCCTGACCTGCTCCCGACCGACCGCTTCCCGGCGCCGGCCCGGGGCGGCGGTCAGATCGCCGGGATGACGAGGCGGGCGCGGACCGCGCGGTGGTCGGAGCCGACCGCGGGCATGACGACACCCTCGGCGACCGAGATCCGGCCACGCACGAGGACGTGGTCGATCTGGCTGTGCGGTCGATCGGCGGGCCAGGTGCGGCCGCGCACGGCGCGCCGCAAGCCCCACAGCAGCGCGACCGTGGGTGGACCCCAGAAGTTGCAGTCACCCGCCACCACCGTCGGTCGGTCCCCCGACGGCAGGGCCCGGGCCAGTCGCCGGAGCTGGTGCGGTGGCCCGTGGGGCAGACGGGAGGTCAGGTGCACGGCGACGAGGTCGATCGGATGCCCGGCCACCGCGACCTCGAGGTGCAGGACCCGACGCCGGCCGAGGGGGTCCCCGGGCGTCGGCCCCACGGCGGGCCGCCCGAGCTCGTGGGCGGGGAGGCGGCTGAGCACGGTGACCGAGACCGTCCCCGGACCGGCCGGATCGAGCACAGGGCGCTCCGGGCGCACCGAGACCTGGCCGAGCGGGAGGTCGTGGACCTCGTAGCCCCGGGTCGCGGCGAACGTGTCCACCGGGCTCGTCCGACCATCGGGCCGGTAGACCTCCTGGAGCACGATCACGTCGGGGTCGCCGAACGACGCCAGCGCACCCCCGAGGTCGTACTGCGTGTCCCGACGCACCCCGGTGTGGGGCCACAGTCCGCAGTGGGTGTTGAACGACGCCAGCGTGAGATCGGGCACGGATCGGCTCAGGCCGCAGGCAGGCGGACCACGAAGCGGGCTCCATGGGGCTCGGCGTCGCCGACCACCACGGTGCCGCCGTGGCGCTCGATCGTCGTGCGCACGACGGCGAGCCCGAGGCCCATTCCCCCGGCATCTCGGGCGCGACCCTCGTCGAGCCGGGTGAACCGCTCGAACACCCGGTCACGGTCCTCGGGCGCGATGCCGGGCCCGTCGTCCTCGACCACCATCTCGACCACCGGGCCGTCGGTGCGCAGCACGACCGCCACGCGCGTCTCCGCGTGGCGTGCCGCGTTGTCGACCAGGTTGCGCACGACCCGGGCCAGGGCGTCGTGGCGGCCGCGGACGCGCCCCCCCGACACCGCCGCGGTGTCGACCCGCAAGCGTCGGGTCCGCCGGCACTCCTCGAGCACGATCTCGTCGAGGTCGATCTCGGCCAGATCGGTGACCGGTGCGCCCTCGTCGAGCCGGGCCAGCTCGACCAGGTCGGCCACCGCCTCCTCGAGCCGGGCGTCCTCGGCCAGGACCCGCTCGGCGATGCGGGGCCAGTCGGCGTCGGGTCGACGGAGGCCGACCTCGAGCTGGGTGCGGATCGACGCCACCGGGCTGCGCAGCTCGTGTGAGGCGTCGGACACGAAGCGCCGTTGACGGCTCGCGGCGTCCTCGAGCCGGTCGAGCATCCCGTTCATGGTGTTGGCCAGGGCCGCGACCTCGTCGCGGGTGGCGGGAACCGGGACGCGCCGGTGGATGGTGGCTCCGGTGATGGCGGCGGCCTCGGCCCGGATCGCCTCCACCGGACGGAGTGCCCGCCCGGCCATGAACCACGTGAGGGCACCGAGGAGCAGGACCAACGCCGGCACGCCGACGAGCAGGGCGTCGGAGATCGACTCGATGGTCTCGTCGACCTCCTCGAGCGACCGTTCCGAGATCAGCGTGATCTGCCCCTCGGCGGTCTCGACGATGCGCTGGGTCTGGAGGTCCCGGGCCCGCTGGGCGCTGACCCGGGCCCGGTCGTCGGCCGGGACGACCCGTCCGTCGGACAGGACGACGTAGCGCCCGGCCCGGGTCTGGAACGCGTACTCGGGGATGTCACGCGGGGGCGAACGGGGGAGATCGATCGCGTCGGGGATGCCGTCCTCCACCTGGCGGGCGAGGTCGGACAACTGCTCCTCGTCGGAGTCGCGGATGCCGTCGACGACGTTGTCGTGGACGGTCCGAACGAGCACGACCGATGCCCCGCCCAGCGCCAGTGCGAACAACCCGGCCGCGACCAGGGTGATGCGCCACCGCACCGAGAGCCGGCGCATCAGGGCTCCAGGTCGAGGCAGTAGCCGGCGCCCCGCACCGTCCGGATCAGCGGGGAGTCGAACGGCTGATCGATCTTGCGGCGCAGGTATCCGATGTAGACCTCGACCACGTTGGGGTCGCCCTCGAAGTCGAAGCCCCACACGTGGTCGAGGATCTCGGCCTTGGAGGCGACCTGGCCGTCGCAGCGCATGAGGTACTCCAGCAGGGCGAACTCGCGTGCGGTGAGCTTGACCGCCTCGCCGTCGCGCTCGAAGCGGCGCGTGCCGGGGTCGAGGCGGAGGGGGCCGACCGAGAGCACCGCGGGCCGGGGTGGCGCACCGCGCCGGAACAGCGCGCGCAGCCGGGCGAGCAGCACCACGAACGAGAACGGCTTCGAGAGGAAGTCGTCGGCCCCGGTGTCGAGGGCTTCAGCCTCGTCCCATTCGCCGTCCTTCGCGGTGAGCATCAGGATCGGCGTCCAGACCCCCTCGTTCCGCAGGGTCTCGCAGACCTTGTACCCGTTCAGCCCGGGCAGCAGGATGTCGAGGACGATGGCGTCGTACGAGCCTTCGCGGGCGCGCCACAGGCCGTCGGCGCCGTCGTGGACGACGTCGACGTCGTAGCCCTCCGCCACGAGGCCGTCGCGGACCGCCTCGGCCAGGGCCACCTCGTCCTCGATCACCAGCACCCGCATGCCCCCAGTGTGCCCGCGGCACCGGGGTGCGCTCCGGTCAACCTGAGAGCCCAGGGGGTGCCGCTCAGGTGACGCCCGGGGTTTCAGCCTGCTCTCAGGCGCCGTGGTGCATGCTGGTGCCGCTCCCACCCGAGGAGCGACCCGCCGACGGCCACCCGGTCCCGGCGCCTCCACCCGGAAACGAGGTACCCATGCGTACGTTCCCCCGATCGATCGCCGTGATGGGCGTGGTGCTCGGCCTCGGTGCCGTCGCCGTGCCCGCCTTCGCGGCCGACACCTCCACCCCCGATCCGCAGGCCCGGGCGGCCCGCTCGGCGCAGTTCGAGGCGTTCCGTGCCTGCCTGCAGGGCCAGGGCGTGACCATGCCGGAGCGACCGGCCGACGGCAGCCGGCCCGAGCTCACCGACGAGCAGCGCAGCGCGATGCGGGCGGCGGGTGAGGCGTGCGCCTCGCTGCGGCCCGAGCGGCCGGCGGGCCGGCCCGACCGGCCCCGGCTCAGCGAGGAGCAGCGCACCGCGCTGCGGGCCCAGATGGAGGAGCACCGGGCGTGCATGGAGACCCAGCTGAGCGCCGCGGGCATCACCCGCCCCGAGCGCCCGGCCGACGGGTCCCGTCCAGCCCGGCCCGAGCTGACCGAGGAGCAGCGGGCGGCGTTCGCGGCGGCCCGGTCGGCGTGCGCCGACTCCCGTCCGGATCTCCCGGGCTTCGGCCCGCGGGGCCCGCGCGGCGGGGCGCCGGCGTTCGGCTCCGCCGCCTGACCCGCCGCACGGCGCGTCCCCGGCGGACGCACCTCGGAGGCGCACCGCTCGACCGGTCCGGGCCGGTCGGCGGTGCGTCGCCGCGTCCGGGCCCGGTTCGGCGTGGCGTCAGCGCCCGATCAGCTCCCAGAGGTTCCCGGCCGGGTCGGTGACGAACACGTGACGCTCGCCGTCGAAGGCGATGGTGCGGGTGGCGAAGCCGCCGGTCTCGAGCCGGGCGATGCAGGGGTCGAGGTCGTCGTCGAGGCGGACGGCGGTGTGGGCGGCGGGCACCACGGCGTGGTCGGCCCCGGGGGAGAGGTGCACCTGCGAGCCGTCGTCGGCCTCGAACCACCACACGCGACGGCCCATCGACTCGACCAGTGCGGTGATCTCGGGACCGCCGTCCACCTCGCGGTAGCCGAGCATCGCGACCAGCCAGTCGCCCTCGGCCCGGGCGCCGTCCTCGGGGACCGAGAGGTTCACATGGTGGACCGATCGGGGCATTGCTTCCTCCGCTCGTGCCGGTGGGGTGCGGCCGCGAGCGGCCGTCGGTCGGAGCGTAGGCGCGTAGCCTGACCGCATGCCTGGGACCACGCCCACCCTCGCGGTCACCGGCGATCCCGCCGCCGACCGCCTGCTCGTCACCGACCCCCTGGCGCTCGTCATCGGCATGCTGCTCGACCAGCAGGTGCCGATGGAGTGGGCGTTCAAGGGGCCGGCGACGCTCTCGGACCGGCTCGGGACGCTCGACGCACGCACGATCGCGTCGATGCCGGTGGAGGACTTCGTCGCGGTGTGCGCCGAGAAGCCGGCGATCCACCGGTTCCCTGGCTCGATGGGGGCGCGGGTGCACCAGTGCTGCGCGTACCTCGTGGCCGAGCACGACGGCGACGCCGCCGCGGTCTGGACCGGCGCCCGGACCGGCGCCGAGCTGCTCGGGCGGGTCCGGGCCCTGCCGGGGTTCGGCGACGAGAAGGCCAGGATCTTCGTGGCCCTGCTCGCCAAGCGCTTCGGGGTGCGGCCCCGGGGCTGGAAGGAGGCGGCGGCCCCGTTCTCCGACGCCACCCCCCGCTCGGTCGCCGACATCGACTCGCCCGAGGCCCTGGCCCGGGTCCGGGCCTGGAAGAAGGCCCAGAAGGCCGCCGGGAAGTCAAAGCAGGACTGAGTCCTCCGGCGCTGGGCCCGCCCGGTCCGGACTCCCCGTCCGCGGTCCGGCGCCGGGAGGCCCTAGCATTGAGGTCCAGCGGACACCGACGGTGTCCGCCGGTCTTCCTCACTTCGCCGGACAACCCGGGGATCGCGGGTCGGGTCGCCATCGACACCGACACGACGACGGGGACGACCGACCCGGCGCCCGCCTGCGCCGGACCCCCACCCCGCTGCGAAGCACCGACGAAAGCGAAGACCGTGACCACATCTTTCGAGGCGCTCGGCGTCTCCCCCCAACTCGTCGCGCGCCTGGCCGCCGACGGGATCGACGCCCCCTTCCCCATCCAGGAGCTGACCATCCGCGACGGCCTCGCCGGGCGTGACGTCTGCGGCAAGGCCAAGACCGGCTCGGGCAAGACCCTCGCCTTCGGGCTCCCGCTGGTGGAGCGGGTCGGCAAGGCGACCCCGCACCGACCGACCGGCCTCGTGCTCGTCCCGACCCGGGAGCTCGCGAACCAGGTGAGCGAGGTGCTCACGCCGCTGGCCAAGGCCATGGACCGCAGCGTCCAGACCGTCTACGGCGGGGTCGGCTTCGAGCCCCAGCGCGAGGCCCTCGCGCGCGGGGTCGACATCCTCGTCGCCACGCCGGGTCGGCTCATCGACCTCATGGAGCAGCGTGACGTCGCCTTCGACGCGGTGGAGGTGCTCGTGCTCGACGAGGCCGACCGCATGCTCGACATGGGCTTCTCGCCCCAGGTGCAGAAGATCCTCTTCCGCATCACCGGTCCCCACCAGACCATGCTCTTCTCGGCCACGCTCGACGGGGCGATCCGCCGGATCGTCGACCGGTACCTCGCCGACCCGGTGGCCCACGAGGTCGTCTCCGACGAGCCGACCGTCGACCAGATGGACCACCGGTTCTTCTACGTCCACCAGCTCGACAAGGTGAAGGTCGCGGCGGCCATCTGCCGCGGCGTCGACCGTGCACTGCTGTTCACCAACACCAAGCGCGCAGCCGACCGGGTCACCCAGCAGCTCGAGCGCGAGGGCGTGCGGGCGCTGGCCATCCACGGCGACCTGCGCCAGGCCGCCCGCGAGCGGGCGCTGGCGGAGTTCGCGTCGGGACGGGTCCCCGTGCTCGTGGCCACCGACGTCGCGGCCCGGGGTCTGCACATCGACGGCGTCGACGTCGTCGTGCACTACGACCCCACCGACGACGCGACGTCGTACCTCCACCGGTCGGGTCGCACCGCACGGGCCGGACGGAGCGGCGTCGCCGTGACGCTGATGCTGTGGAACCAGGAGAACGACGTGCGGGCCGTGCAGCGACGTCTCGCCCTCACGCAGCCCATCGTCGAGGTCTTCTCCAACGACCCCCGTCTCGCCGATCTGGCCGCCTGGGACCCGGCGGCCACCGCCGACGTCGCCTGACCGGTCGGCGTCCCCGCCCCTGCGTCGAGAGGATGCTCCCGTGAGCGAGCCCCGTCGGGTGTCACGCAAGATCGCGTCGATCGCCGAGTCGGCCACCCTGGCCGTGGACGCCAAGGCCAAGGCCCTGCAGGCGGCGGGGGAGCGGGTGATCGGCTTCGGCGCCGGCGAGCCCGACTTCCCGACGCCCGCCGCGATCGTCGACGCCGCGGTCGAGGCGTGCCGGGACCCGCGCAACCACAAGTACACGCCGGCCGCCGGTCTGCCCGAGCTGCGCGAGGCCATCGCGGCGAAGACGGCGCGGGACTCGGGGTACGGGTGCGAGGCGGCCCAGGTGCTGGTGACCAACGGTGGGAAGCACGCCGTCTACAACGCGTTCCAGGCCCTGCTCGACCCGGGGGACGAGGTTCTGCTCCCGGCGCCGTACTGGACCACCTACCCGGAGGCCATCGCCCTCGCCGACGGCGTGCCGGTGGTCCTGCCGACCACCGAGGCGACCCACTTCCGGGTCACGGTCGACGCGCTCGACGCCGCCGTCACCGACCGCACGAAGGCGCTCGTGTTCGTGTCGCCGTCGAACCCGACCGGATCCGTCTACACCCCGGCCGAGGTCGAGGCGATCGCCCGCTGGGCGCTGCACCGTGGGGTCTGGGTGATCACCGACGAGATCTACGAGCACCTGACCTTCGGTGACCACGTGTTCTCGTCGATGCCGGCGCTGGTGCCCGAGGTGGCCGACACCTGCCTGGTCCTCAACGGGGTGGCCAAGACCTACGCGATGACCGGCTGGCGGGTGGGCTGGATGGTCGGGCCCCGCGACGTCATCGCCGCGGCCACCAACCTCCAGTCGCACGCGACCTCCAACGTGAGCAACGTCGCGCAGCGCGCGGCGCTGGCCGCAGTGGCGGGCGACCTCGACGCGGTGGCCGAGATGCGGGCCGCGTTCGACCGGCGGGGCCGGGCCATGCACGGGATGCTCGAGGCGATCCCCGGCGTCACCTGCATGGCGCCGCAGGGGGCCTTCTACTGCTTCCCGAACTTCACCGGGGTGCTCGGGCGCGAGATCGGCGGGCGCCGGGTCGACACCACCCTGGAGCTCTGCGAGGCGCTCCTCGAGGTGGCCAAGGTCGCGATCGTCCCCGGCGAGGCCTTCGGTGCGCCCGGGTACGCCCGCCTGTCGTTCGCCCTCGGCGACGACGCGCTGGGCGAGGGCGTGGGCCGGATCGCACAGGCGCTCGGCGCCTGAGCGGGGCGGCGCTCGGCGCCTGAGCGGGGCGGCGCTCGGCGCCTGAGCGGGGCGGCCCGGAGCCCGGGTGCGGCCGGTGCCCTGGGGTACCCTCGGGGCCGTGACCCCGCCGGAGCCGACCACCGTGGCGCGTCCCCGCGTGCTGGTGGCCGAGACGCTCGCCGCCAGTGGGCTCAACCACATGCGGGCCCACGGCCTCGAGGTCGACGTCCGCACCGGGCTGTCGCCCGAGGCGCTGCGCGAGGCGGTGGCGGGGGCGGCGGCCCTCGTGGTGCGCAGCGCCACCCAGGTCGACGCCGCCGTGCTCGACGCCGGGAGCGACCTCGTCCTCGTCGGTCGGGCCGGGATCGGCCTCGACAACGTCGACGTCGAGGCGGCGACCCAGCGGGGCGTGATGGTCGTCAACGCGCCCCAGTCGAACGTGCTGTCGGCGGCCGAGCACACCGTGGCCCTGCTGCTGGCCCAGGCCCGCAACGTCCCCCAGGCCGACGCCGACCTCAAGGCGGGCGCGTGGAACCGGACCCGCTGGGAGGGGGTCGAGCTCCACGGCAAGACCCTCGGGGTGGTCGGGCTGGGTCGGGTCGGGGTCCTCGTGGCCCAGCGGCTGCTCGCCTTCGGGATGCACCTGCTCGCCTACGACCCCTACGTGAGCGCCGACCGGGCCCGCCAGCTCGGGGTCACCCTGGTCGCCTCGATCGACGACCTCGTGCGCCAGGCCGACTTCCTCACCGTGCACCTGCCCAAGACGCCCGAGACGGTGGGGCTGCTCTCCGCCGAGCTGCTGGCCCAGGCCAAGCCCACGCTGCGCATCGTGAACACGGCGCGGGGCGGCATCATCGACGAGTCGGCGCTCGCCGACGCGCTGCGCGAGGGTCGCATCGCCGGCGCGGCCCTCGACGTGTTCGCCGCCGAGCCCACCACCGAGTCGTCGCTGTTCGGCCTCCCGAACGTCGTGGTCACCCCGCACCTCGGCGCCTCCACGGTCGAGGCCCAGGACAAGGCGGGCCAGACCATCGCCGAGCAGGTGGTGCTCGCGCTGCGGGGCGAGTTCGTGCCCTTCGCCGTCAATCTCGCGGCCAAGGAGGCGAGCGCGACCGTCCAGCCCTACCTGCCCCTGGCCGAGCGCCTGGGGCGGCTGTTCACGGTCCTGGCGGGCGGCACGGTCACGACCCTCGACGTCGCGTACGAAGGGGAGATCGCCGACTACGACTGCCGGGTCCTCACCCTGTCGGTGCTCAAGGGCGCCCTCGGGGCCGTGGTCGACGAGCCCGTGACCTTCGTGAACGCGCCGCAGCTGGCCCAGGCCCGCGGCCTCGACGTGCGCGAGTCGCTGTCGTCGTCGGCGCGTGACTACGTGAACCTCGTCACGCTGCGGGGCCGGGTGGGCGACCGCGACGTGCAGTGTGCAGGCACGATCTTCGGCAAGCGCAACGCGATGCGGATCGTGGGGATCCTCGACCACACCGTCGACATCCCGCCGAGCGGTCACCTGCTGGTGGTGCGGAACTCCGACACCCCCGGGATGATCGGCAAGGTCGCCACCGTGGTCGGAGACGCGGGCATCAACATCGACGACATGGACGTGGGCACGAACGCGGTGGGTGAGGCGGCCCTGATGGTGCTGGCCGTCGACCGGGTCGTCCCGCCCGAGGTCGTGGCCACGATCCGGGCCACCGACGGCGTGCTCGACGCCACCGCCATCGACCTCGACTGACGGGCGGGCCGGCGCGGGCCGGCGCGGACCCGGGCGATCAGGCTGGGACGGTCAGGCGGGCGCGGTCAGGCCGGGACCGTGAGCTCGACCGTGCCCGTGGCGTGGTCGCCGAACGCGTTGGCGGCCCGGATTCCCACCTCGAGGTGCCGACGCGCTCCCTCGGTGCGCTGGTCGGTGACCTGGCCGGTGAAGGTCAGCACCTGTCCGGGCACGCACGGCGCGCCGAGCCGGATCGCGAGGCGGGTCACCCGGGCCTGCGGGCCGGCCCAGTCGGTGACGTACCGGGCGATGTAGGCGTTGGTCGAGAGGATGTTCATGAAGACGTCGGGCGCGCCCTGGGCCTGGGCGTAGTCGCGGTCGTGGTGCACGGGCATGAAGTCGCGGGTCGCGAGCGCCCCGGCCACGATCACGGTCGCAGTGACGTCGAGCGCGAACTCGGGGAGGGTCGCCCCCGGCACCCGCTCCCGCGCGGCGTCGGCGTCGGCGTCGGCGGCGGTCCGGGGCCGCGGCGGCAGGTCGGCGGCGCTGCGGGTGGGGTCGAACTTGAAGATGCGGAAGCGCTGGCGACCGACCTCCTCGCCCGTGCCGGTCCGGTAGGTCGTCATCCACTCGACGAAGTAGCCGACCCCGAGCCCGGTGCCCTTCAGCTCGGAGATCGAGGTGAGGGTGCCCTCGGACTCGAGCGCCTCGCCGACGAGGAGGTACCGGTCGAACTCGAGCTCGGAGTTGGTGGCCAGCGTGCCGCGGAAGCCCGCGGCGGCCAGGGCGGCGACCGGCGTGTCGGGGTCGACCTCGCCGGGGGCTCCGCCCCGCTCGCGGATGCCCTCGATGCGGGGCCGGGGCATGGTCCAGGCCTGGAGCATCGCGGGCGGGGCGACGGGACCGGCGAAGCCGGCGGCGACCGCGGCGTCGGGGTCGAGGTACACGGAGTTGCGGTCGTCGAACGCGTCGACCCAGTGGCGGATCATCGGCAGGTTCACCGGGTCGGGGGCGGGCACCGGTCCGTCCGAGCCCATCGGCTGCCCGATGCGCTCGAGCAGGCGGCCGCGCAGTGCGTCCTCGCTCATCGGTCCTCCAGCGGTGTCGGGGTCGGCAGCGGTGTCGGGGTCGGCAGCGGTGTCGGGGTCGGTGGCCCGGAGCCGGTCAGGACGGGTCCGTCGCGTGCGGGGGCAGGGTCGCCAGGATCGCGTCGAGGGTGAACCCGAACAGGTCGAGGGCGTCGACGGGATCCTCGGTCCCGAGCCGGTCGACCGTGCGCTCGAGCAGCACCGACGACACCACGTGCACCTGGAGCGCGCGCAGCGTGCGCTCGGCGTCGGCGCCGGTGAGGCCGAGGACCTCGAGCTCCCGGGCGATGGCGGCCTGGACCGGCTGGAACATCCGGGTCGTCTGGGCCCGCTCGTGGGCGAGGGCGATGAGCTGGGGTCGGGCGAGGAGCGTCCGGCGTAGTCCGTGGGCGAGGGTGACGATGCGCTCGTGCGACCCTCGCCCACGCGCGCGGACGGTCCCCATCTCCTCGATCAGGTGGTCGATGACGGCGTCGAGGAGCTCCTCCCGGTTGCCGACGTGCCAGTAGATGCTGGTCACGGCGACGCCGAGCTCGTCGGCGAGCCGGCGCATGGTGAGCGCGTCGGCACCGTGTGCATCGACGATGCGGACGGCCTCCTCGACGACGTCGTCGGCGGTGAGGGGACGGGTCCCGGTGGTGCGCACCGGCGCGGCTCAGAAGTCGGGGAGGAGGGGGAAGTCGTGGCCCGTGAGCCAGTGCCGCCCCACCGCCTTCACCCCGGCCCACTTCGCCGTGAGATCGGCCGCGGTCCGCCCGTCGCCGAGCTGCCCGAGGTCCTCGGGCGTGGGCCCGATCTTCTCGGCCAGGGGCCGCAGGCTCCCGAGGTCGAAGCCGAAGATCTCGGCCGCGTTGAGGCCGAGCATGCGCCGGGTCTCGTCGACGGGGATGTCGAAGAACGTCTTCACCAGCCAGTCCCGGGTGTTGGGCCAGGTGCCCTCCGGGTGGGGGAAGTCGGTGCCCCAGCACATGTTCGGGATCCCGATCTCGTAGCGCATGCCGAGCTCGCGGCGCTTCACGTTGGCGAGGCCGGTGAAGATGTTGCGGTCGACGTACTCGCTCGGCAGCATCGTCACGTTGCCCTTGAACGCGTCGCGCCCGAGCTTCTCGGCGCCCTTCTGGCCCATGAACAGCCGGTCCCACGACCACAGCAGGCCGGGGAGCCACCAGCACCCGCCCTCGGTCACGCCGAAGCGCAGGCCGGGGAACCGCTCGAACACCCCCGACCAGAGCAGGAACCACAGGGGCCGGGCCGGCCACCAGGTGACCTCGGTGACGTAGATGCCGAGGTGGTCGCCGTACTCGTCGCGGGCGGCCGATCCGGAGTGCGTGACCACCGGCATCTGCAGCTCCTCGCAGAGCGCCCACACCGGGTCGTAGCGGCGGTCGTGGTACGGCGCCTGGTTCACCCACATGGCCGGGATCATCACCGCGCCGAGGCCGGACTCCTTGGCCCGGCGGATCTCGCCGAGCACGTCGTCGAGCTCGGCGGTGATCGGCACCAGGGCGACGCCGCACCGGCGCTCCGGGCTCACGGCGCACAGCTCGGCGAGCCAGCGGTTGTGCGCCTGCGCGCCGGCCATGCCCAGCTCGGGGTCGAGGTCGCCCCGCAGCCCGAGCCCGGCCCCGAAGGGCACGCAGGTGCGGCTCTCGACCGCGTCGGCGTCGGGGTAGACGACCTCGGCCGCCACGCCGTCGGCGTCGAGGGCCTGGTCCCGCTTGATCGCGTCCCAGCCGCCGGCCAGCCCCTCGTCGTTGTCCTCGAACCACTTCTTGGCGTAGGCCTCGTCGCGGATCCCCATCCGGGTCACCTCCTCGAGCAGCGCGGCCCGCTCGCCGAGGAAGTCGTCGAAGGCGTCGTGGTACTTCGAGGCCAGGAACTCGCGGTACTGCTCGGTCGGGAGGCCGGCGTGGCTGTCGGCGGCGACGATGAAGTAGGGGTCGTTGTCGGCGAACACGGTGGGATCGGTCATCGGATGCTCCTGGTTCGGGTCGTCGTCGGGTTCGGCAGGTCGGGTCCGGGTGGGTCAGGGGCTCAGGCGGAGGCGTACTCGGGTGTGAACGCCGGGCACTTGTAGGCCTCGATCGGGAGGCCGGCCCGGTCGAGCGGCTCGGCGACGTCGTCGACGCGGGGGCCGACCCGGGCCGCGATCGGCGCCAGCGCGTCGAGGTCGAAGCCGTAGAGCCGGGCGGCGTTGCCGCCGAGCATCATCGCCACCTCGTCGCGGGGAACGCCCGAGAACGCGGCCTTGATCGCCTGGAGCGAGTACGGGTGGCTCGACTCCTTGTGCGGGTAGTCGCTGCCCCACATGATGCGGTCGACGCCCACCTGGTGGCGCAGCCCGACCTCGATCGGGCGGATGAAGCTGGCACCCACCTGGCACTGCCGGGCCCAGTACTCGCTCGGGAGCAGCGACAGGGAGTCGGCGATCGCCTTGCCCCACACCTGCTCCTGGGAGCCCCCGGCCCCGCGCATCCGGCCGATGAAGACGTCGAGGCGGGCGAGCTCCTCGGGGACCCACGCGGTGCCCTGCTCGGTGAACACCATCTGCAGGTCGGGGTGGCGCTCGAACACGCCGGCGACCATGAGGTGGGTCAGGGCCCGGTGCGCCCACCAGGTGACCTCGAGCATGAACACCACCGCGTCGCGGTCGGTGTCGCCTATCGGCGGCGCGGCGCTGCCCGCGTGGTGGTTGACCGGGACGCCGAGCTCTGCGCAGGTGCGGAACAGCGGCTCGTAGTGCGCGTCGTAGAGCTGGGGGAGGCCGATCCCCGGCGGGGTGCCGGGGAGGAGCACGCCGCCGCGCAGGCCGGCCTCGTGGGCCCAGCGGATCTCGGCGACCGACGCGTCGACGTCGTGCAGGGTGATCTGGGCGATGCCGGCCCGCCGGCTGGGGAGCGCGTCGCAGAAGTCGGCCAGCCACCGGTTGTGGGCCTGGAGCCCGGCCCAGCGCTGCTCCATGTCGGCGGCGGTGACGGCCGGCGGCTGGGCGGCGAGCGAGACCTTCGGGAAGAACGGCGGCACCGTGTTGGGGAACAGCACCTCGGCGACCTGGCCGTCGGCCTCGAGGTCGCGCCGGCGGCGCTCGGAGTCCCAGTTGCGCGTGCCGAGGTCGCCGAGCAGGTCCTCGTAGGGCATCTCGTACGACGCCGCCCAGGCGTCGAAGTCGTCGTGCCACTTCGAGGCGAGGTACGGGCGGTAGTCGGGGATCGCGCCGCCGGCGTGGCCGTCGGCCGAGATCACGATGTAGCGCTCGGCGCCGTCGTCGCCGACGACGACCGCGCCGTCACGCACGGGGGTCCGTCCGTCGCTCGTGCCTGCCTCGCTCATGGCCACCTCCGGGAATCGCCGAGGGCTCGATCCGTCGCTGTTCGTCCTGATGCGATCTGGTCCGATCGGGTCCGATCGGGTCCGATCCGTGGCGAGGGCCCGGCCCGCCCCCGGGGCCCCGTCGCCAATAATGTAACGGCGGTACAGACCCGTCGCAACCGGCGGTGGCCGTGGGGGAGTATGCACCCAGGGAGGGCGCAGTGGGGATCCGGGTGGGCACGTTCAACGCCACCGCCCTGGGCTCGGTCGACGAGGCCCGGGCCTGGGCCCGCCGCGCCACCGCCGCCGGCTTCGACGCCCTGTGGTTCCCCCAGGTCATGGGCCTCGACGCCCTCACCACGATCGCGGTGGTCGCAGGCGACGTCCCCGACGTGCACCTCGGGACCGCAGTGGTCCCGATCCAGGGTCGCCACCCGCTGCCCCTCGCCCTCCAGGCCCTCACCGTCGCCGGCGTCGCCGGGCCGGGTCGCTGCACGGTCGGGCTCGGGGTGACCCACGCGGCGGTGTCCGAGGGCTGGTTCGGGATCCCCTACCGGGGCATCGTGGACGCGTGCACCGAGGTGCTCGCCGCGCTCGGGGCGCTGCTCGGCCCGGAGCGCCGGGCCGATCTCGACGGCGCCCACGTGCGGGTGCACGCGAGCGCCCTCGTCGACGCGCCCACGCCGAGCGTGATGCTCGCGGGGCTCGCTCCCCGCATGGTGGACCTGGCCGGGACCGCGACCGACGGCACCATCACCTGGATGACCGGACCGGCGACGCTCGGGCGCGACATCACGCCCGCGCTGCGGGCGGCCGCGGCCCGGGCCGGACGGCCGGAACCCCGGGTCGTGGTCGGCATCCCGGTCTGCGTCACCGACGACCCGGACGGGGCGCGCGATCGGGTGCGGGCGCTGATGGAGCGGTCGGCGTCGATGCCCGCCTACGCCCGCCAGCTCGCGGCCGAGGGGCTGACCGACCCGGTCGACCTCGTCG
>VGBI01000042.1 GCA_016870595.1 Actinomycetota bacterium | reverse complement strand
ATCGTCGAGCACGGCGAGGGTGATCCCGCTCACCATCACGACATCGGCGGTGGCGGCCGTCTCGGCCAGCGCGTCGGGGACGCGTTCGGAGGTCATCGACGTGCCCAGCACTCCCACGTCGCGCACGCCGGCGACCGCGAGGTCATCGAGGTACGCGCACACGTGGGCCCGGCTGAACGCGCCGATCCCGAGGTGGACGACCGCGGTGGTGAGCGCGGTGCGGTCGTACGGGACCGAGGCGCTCACCGTCGGCTCACAGCCGGTACGCGCGCCGGGCGAGACCCACCGCGCACTCGACCGCCAGCTCGGCGGCGTCGTCGGGGGTGAGGCGGTGCTCGGCGACCAGCGTGGCCAGGTATGCGCAGTCGACCCGGCGGGCGACGTCGTGACGCGCGGGGATCGACAGGAACGCGCGGGTGTCGTCGTTGAAGCCCGCGGTGTTGGCGAAGCCGGCGGTCTCGGTGACCGCCCGGCGGAACCGCCACATGCCCTCGACGCTGTCGAAGAACCACCAGGGCGGACCGAGCGTGAGGCACGGGTAGAAGCCGGCGAGCGGCGCCAGCTCACGGGCGTAGGTCGACTCATCGAGCGTGAACAGGATGATGCGGAGGTCGGGTTCGAGCCCGAACCGGTCGAGCAGCGGACGCAGGGCGTCGACGTAGTCGGTACGACCCGGGATGTCGGCGCCCTTGTCGCGGCCGAACCGCTCCAGGATCCGGGGGCTGTGGTTGCGGCGCGAGCCGGGGTGCATCTGCAGGACCATGCCGTCGTCGAGGCTCATCGCGGCCATCTCGACCAGCACCTGGCCCCGGAGCTGCTCGGACTCGTCGGGGTCGAGCGTGCCCGCTCGCGCGCCGTCGAGGAGGCGCTGGCACTCCCGTGCGTCGAGGTCGGCGGTGGCCGCGCTCGGGTGCCCGTGGTCGGTGGCGGTGGCGCCGCGCGCCCGGAAGTCGGCCCGGCGCTGCCGGAGCGCGTCGAGGTACCCCTCCCAGCGGGTGACGTCGCAGCCGGTCATCTCGCCGAGCCGCTCGACGTTGGCGGTGTAGCCGGCGAAGTCGGGGTCGACCACCGGGTCGGGGCGGAAGGTCGTGATCACGCGGTCGTTCCAGCCGTCGGTCGCGAAGCGGTCGTGGTGGGCGAGGTCGTCGAGCGGCGACTCCGTGGTGGCGAGCACCTCGATGCCGAAGCGCTCGAACAGGGCGCGCGGCCGGAACCCGTCGCTGGCCAGCGCCGCGGCGATGCCGTCGTAGTAGTGGTCGGCGGTCTCCGGGCCGAGGCGCACGTCGATCCCGAACACGGTGGCGAAGGTGTGGTCGAGCCACAGGCCCGACGGGGTGCCCCGGAAGAGGTGCGCGTGTGCGGCGAACGTGCGCCAGGCGTCGCGCGGCTCGGCCACCGGTCCGCCGTCGCGCGGCGGCACGCCGAGATCCTCCAGCCGCACCCCCTGGCTGTGCAGCATGCGGGTGAGGTAGTGGTCCGGGGTCACGAGCAGCGTGGTCGGGTCGGCGAACGGGCGGTCCTCTGCGAACCAGGCTGGGTCGGTGTGCCCGTGGGGCGACACGATCGGGAGGTCGACCACCTCCGCGTACAGCTCACGCGCGATCGACCGGACCGTCGGCTCGGCGGGAAACAGCCGGTCCGGGTGGAGCTCGAGTGCAGTGGCGGTGGTCCCCGGGCTCACGGCCGGGAACGGTAGTACCGTCACCGCGTGTCCGGCCACGACGGTCCCGCCGCGATCCGCCTCCACCCCAGCGACGACGTGCTGATCGCGATGCGCGACCTCGCGCCCGGCGACCGCGTCGGCAACGACGGCGACGACGACGGTGTGGTCCTCGTCGATGCTGTCCCCTCCGGCCACAAGCTCGCGGTGCGGGCGGTCGCCGCCGGATCGTCGGTCCACAAGAGCGGGCACGCGATCGGGCGCGCAACGCATGACGTCGTGGCCGGCGCGCACGTGCACGTGCACAACCTCGACAACCTCGACGACCTCGACCATCACGGGCCCGCGGCGGACCCGGCACCGTCGCGCACCGCCACCGACGCGTCGTGGTCGGACGTCACGTTCTCCGGGTACCACCGGGCCGACGGGCGGGTCGGCACGCGCAATCACCTCCTGGTCCTGCCCACGGTGAACTGCTCGGCCACCGTCGCGCGCGCGGTCGCCGACCAGGCCCGCAGCCGCCTGCCGTCCGGCATCGACGGCGTGTGGGCCCTCGGTCACCAGAGCGGCTGCGGCATCCCCGACGTCGGCGACCAGATCGACCGGCTCCGGGCCACGCTGCGCGGCTACGCCACGCATCCCAACACCGGCGGCGTGCTCGTGATCGGCCTGGGCTGTGAGGTCAACCAGCTCGACGGGCTCGTCGACGGCCTCCCGGCCGAGCGGCTGCGCACCCTGGAGATCCAGCAGCACGGGGGCACGGCCGCGACCGTTGCGGCCGGGGTGGCGGCGGTCGCTGAGCTCGCCGCCGTCGCGGCCGGCGACCGACGTGCGCCCGCGGCCCTCTCGGAGCTGGTCGTCGGCCTGCAGTGCGGAGGCTCCGACGGGTTCTCGGCCATCAGCGCCAACCCGGCGCTGGGCGCGGCGGCCGACCTGCTCGTCGACGCCGGGGGCACGGTGCTGCTGTCGGAGACCCCCGAGCTGATCGGGGCCATCGCCGAGCTCGCGGCCCGCGCCGCCGATCCCACCGTCGCCGCCGCACTGCGGGACCTCGCCGGCTGGTGGACCGCCCACGCCGCGGCCCACGGGACGACCCTCGACGCCAACCCCTCCCCCGGCAACCTGGCAGGGGGCATCACCACCATCGTCGAGAAGTCCATCGGCGCGGCGGCCAAGGGCGGGACCCGGCCCGTCGCCGCCGTGGTCCCCTACGCCTCCCGGCCCACCACGCGGGGCCTCGTCATCATGGACTCGCCCGGGTACGACCCGGTGTCGGCCACCGGGCAGATCGCCGGCGGCGCCCAGGTGGTGTGCTTCACCACCGGACGCGGCTCGTGCTTCGGCTCGGTGCCCGCACCGGCACTGAAGCTCTCCACCACCTCCGACCTGGCCCGCCGCCTGCCCGACGACATCGACGTCGACTGCGGCCCCGTGCTCACCGGCGACGCGACCACCGCCGAGATCGGCGAGCGGATCCTCCACGCGATCGTCGCCGTCGCCTCGGGCCGGCCCACCTGCTCCGAGCGCCTCGGCTACGGCCTCGACGAGTTCGTCCCCTGGACCGATGGCATCACCCTCTGACCCCGCGGTCCCGGCCGAGGCCATCGAGCCTGCGCCCCGTCGGCGCAATCTGTCGCCGTGGGCGTCGTGGTCGTTGCACCTGCGCTCGGTGGTCGACGAGGACCCGTGCCCCGACGCGGCGGCCGCGGTGCCTGCGTGGCGGGAGCGGGTGCGGACGCGCCTCGCCGCGATGCTCGGTTCCCCGCCGCCGGCCGTGCCGCTCGATCCGGAGGTCACCGACGAGGTCGACGCCGGCGACCACGTGCGCCGGCGGATCCTCTACGACGTCGAGCCCACGATGTCGGTGCCGGCCTACCTGCTCGTCCCGAAGGACCGCCTCGCGGGTCCGCCGGGCCCCGCCGTGCTCGCGGTCCACGGCCACGGACCGGGCAAGGAGATGATCTGCGGCCTCACCGGCCCCGCGCAGGAGCACTACGCCCTCCAGCTGGTGCGGCTCGGGTACGTGGTGCTCACCCCCGACCTCCGTTGCTTCGGGGAGCGCCAAGACCCGCAGTGGTCACCCGAGGTGCACAAGTACGACTGCGACTGGAACCTGGTCGCCGCGACCATGGCCGGCGCGGTCCCGCTCGCCCAGAACCTCTGGGACCTGCAGCGCAGCGTCGACCTGCTGGTCGCGCACCCCCTCGTCGACCCGGCTCGGATCGCGGTGGCCGGCCTCTCCTACGGCGCGACGATGTCGCTGTTCCTCGCCGCGACCGACGACCGGATCGGCGCCGTGATCGTGTCGGGCTACCTGTCGAGCTGGCGGGCGGCGCACTCGGTGCCGTGGAACATGTGCGGCTCGCAGGTGCTGCCGGGTCAGCTCGGCCGGCTCGAGCACCTCGACGTCGCGTCGCTGATCGCGCCCCGCCCGATCCTCGTGGAGTCCGGCACCGAGGACCCGCTGTTCCCGGTCGACACGGCACGCGCGACGGTCGCGTCGCTGCGACGGGTGTACGCCGCGCTCGGCGCCGACCCCGGCCGCGTCGAGCACGACGTGTTCGAGGGCGGGCACCGGTGGAACGGCGCGCGCACGGAGGCGTTCCTCGCGGGGCCTTGGTAGATTCCGCCGCCATGGCGCCGCGCATCGTGTTCATCGGTGGTGGGTCCTACCAGTGGACCCCCAAGCTCCTCCTCGACATCGCCGACACCCCGAGCCTCGCCGAGGCGGAGATCGTCATCGAGGACATCGACTCCCGGCCGATCCCCGATCTCGTCGACTTCGTCCATCACATCGCCCGCGTGCGCCAGGTGGGCCTCCGCGCGACCGGCACCACCGATCAGCGGGCCGCGCTCGAGGGCGCCGACCACGTCGTCGTGTGCATCTCGACCGGCGCATTGGACTCGATGCAGCACGACCTCGTGATCCCCGAGCGCTACGGGATCCGGCAGTCGGTGGGCGACACCGTCGGGCCGGGCGGGATCCTGCGGGGCCTGCGCAACATCCCGGTGATGCTCGGCATCGCCCGCGACATGGAGGACGTCTGTCCCGACGCGTGGCTGCTCAACCTGACCAACCCGATGACGACGCTCACCCGAGCCGTCCTCCGGGAGACGTCGGTGACCGCCATCGGCCTGTGCCACGAGGTGACCATCGCGCTCTACACCCTGTCGCAGATCCTCGGCTGCGACCCCCGGGAGATGAACCCGATTGTCGCCGGGGTCAACCACCTGCCCTTCATCACCGCCGTCGACGTCGACGGCGAGGACGGGCTCGCCATGCTGCGGGACGTGCTGGCCGACCCCGACGCGCGGGCCCGTCCCCTCGCGATCCGCGGCATCACCGGACACGAGGCGGTGAGCGCAGGCGGGGCGTTCACCGTCGACTCACTGCTCGCGTCCAACCGCGTGAAGGTCGAGCTCTTCGAACGTTTCGGGGTGCTCCCTGCGGCCGGCGACCGGCATCTCGTCGAGTTCTTCCCCGGGTTCCTCACCGAGGAGAGCGACTGGGGCGCCCGGTGGGGTGTGCACCTCACCAGCATCGACGACCGGCGCCAGTGGCTCGCCCACTACATCCGCGAGTTCGAGCGACTCCGCGGCACCGACGACCTCCCCCGCGAGCCGAGTGGCGAGATGGTTGCCGCGGTCGTCGACTCCCGCCTACGCGACCGGGCACGTGAGATTCCGCTCAACATCGCCAACCACGGCCAGGTTCCCGACCTCCCCGCCGACGTCGTGGTCGAGAGCATGGTGACCGTCGACGCCCGCGGGACCCGCGGTCGCGACGTCACACCACTCCCGACTGTGCTCGCCGAGCAGGTCCGCCGAGTCAGCGCTGCGCAGGAGCTCGTCGTCGAGGCGGCCGTGTCCGGCGACCGGACCCTGGTGCGCGACGCGCTGCTCCTCGACCCCCTCGCCGGGCGCATCGACTACGACGCCCTGGGGCGCATGGTCGACGACCTGCTCGACGCCACCGCGGCCTGGCTCCCCCAGTTCGCCTGATCACCGCGGTCCGCACCGCCGCCCGGAGGGCCGTCTCCTGACGCAGCGCCGACCGAGGGTCGTCCCACGGCGACGTGACCCTGGCCATGAAGGCACACGCTCTGTCGATCGAATCGCGCGACACGAGAGTGGGCCGCGCCCAGTGCAGGGGCGTTGGCGGGCCCTGGTACCTGACCCGATCGATGTGGGATTCGATCCCCTGGAGAGGGTGAACCCGTCGACGGGGACGTCCGTCATCGCCACAGCCTGGGGACCCGACATCTCGACGCACTGCCCGATGGGGGATGTCGGACGAGGCGACGGTCGGTCAAGCGCTCGGCCGACAACGGTCACCAGCGTCCACGATCCGCCAGGTCACGTGGCCGTTTCGGGACCCTGAGCAGTGCTCCGCCACGGGGCCGGAAACCGGCGCTGCCCTGGGCCTTCGAGTTGGAGCGGGTGACGGGAATCGAACCCGCGTTCTCAGCTTGGGAAGCTGATGTTCTGCCTCTGAACTACACCCGCGGGATCCCGGATCGTACCGTCCGGCGGCCCGGGGCCGAAAGCCGACCGGGCCCCGGCGTCCGGCGGTGACCGTCCGGGCGTCGCTAGTCTCCCGGCCGTGATCCTGTCCGACGTCTCGATCCGCGAGGCCCTCGCCGGGGGCCGGATCGTCATCGAGCCGATGCTCGACGGGGCCGTGCAGCCCTCGTCGGTCGACCTGCGGATCGACCGCTTCTTCCGGGTCTTCCGCAACCACACCACCCCGTTCATCGACCCGAAGCTCCCCCAGGAGGACCTGACCGAGCCGGTCGAGGTGACCGAGGGCGACGCCTTCGTCCTCCACCCGGGTGAGTTCGTCCTCGGCTCGACCCTCGAGCGGGTGGCGCTGGCCGCCGACCTCGTCGGCCGGCTCGAGGGCAAGTCGTCGCTCGGGCGGCTGGGCCTGCTCATCCACTCGACCGCCGGCTTCGTCGACGCCGGCTGGGACGGCCACCTCACGCTCGAGCTGTCGAACGTGGCCAACCTGCCCATCGCCCTCTACCCGGGGATGAAGATCGGTCAGATCTCCTTCCTGCAGATGACCACAGCGGCCGAGCACCCCTACGGCAGCGGGGTCACCGGCTCGAAGTACCAGGGCCAACGGGGGCCCACGCCGAGCCGGTCGTACCTCAACTTCCGGGGCGACTGACCCCCCGTCCGTCCCCGTCCGTCCCCGCCGTCGTCGGTCGCCATCTGTCGTCAACCGTCGTCACCCGTCCGGAGCATCCGGACCGGCCGGAGCCCCGTGAACTCACTGCAGCTCGCCATCGAGAACCTCACGTCGCCCCCGGTGGTGGCGTTCGCGCTCGGGGCGCTCGCCGCGCACTACGGATCGGTCTCGGTGGTGACCTTCACCGCCGCGATCGTGTTCGCCCGTGAGGCCGGCTTCGCGCCCGAGGGGTACCTGGCCACCCTGGTCGCGCTGCTCGAGATCCCGGGGATCATCGTCGCGCTGCTGCTCGCCGTCGCCGCGGGCGAGGGCACGTCGCTGCGGGCCGCCGTGCGCGAGGTGTGCACCGGCCGCAGCGTCCTGCTCCTCGTCGGGGTCCTGGTGATGGGCGCGGTGGCGAGCGACGCGGCCTTCGTGCGGGTCGAGCCGTTCTTCGTCGGACTGTTCACCGGCCTGCTCGTCCTGTTCCTCCTCGACCTGGGGGCCACCGCCGCCTCCCGCCTCCGGGAGCACCGTTCGCTCACCCCGCCCGTGGTCGCGTTCGGGCTCGTCACCCCGCTGATCCTCGGTGCCACCGGAGTCGCCGTGGGCACGCTCGCGGGGCTGAGCCCGGGAGGGGCCGGCGGTCTTCGGCGCGATGACCGCGAGCGCGTCGTACATCGCCGCACCCGCGGCGGTGCGCGTGGCCCTTCCCAGCGCCGACGGCGCACTGTCGATCGGGCTGTCGCTCGGGGTGACGTTTCCGTTCAACCTGGCGATCGGGATTCCCCTCTACCTCGAGCTGGCCCGGGCCATCGGCTGATCGACGTGTCGGTGGATCGGGACGGGCGGCCGGGCGGACCGGCACCGGACTGAGCCGGTGCTCGTCGTGGACGCCGCCAACGTGGTCGGGTCGCGACCCGACGGCTGGTGGCGCGACCGCGCCGGGGCGGCCCGGCGCCTGGTGGATGCGATCGTGGCCGCGGTGACGGGCGGAGCGCTGGACCCGCCGGTGGTCGTGGTGCTCGAGGGCGCGGCCCGCGCCGGGATCGCCGCCGGCCCGGTGACCACCGGCGTCATCGTGGTCCACGCGCCGGGAGCGGGCGACGACGCGATCGTCGCCGCGACCGCGGATGCGATCGCCGCCGCCCCCTCACCCGGTGTGGTCCGGGTGGTCACCGCCGACCGCGCGCTGCGGGCGCGGGTCGTGGTGCTCGGCGCCGGATGCGTGGGCCCGGGCTGGCTCCGCGACCGAACCTGATTCATGAGCCCGGAGCCCGGAGCCCGGAGTCGGGGGACCCGCAGCGGGCGACGTCGTACGCTGCCGCCATGGTGATCGTCGCCCACCCGCGGCCCGGCGCCTGAGTCCGCTCGTGCAGCGCAACGCCGCCACCGTGGTCGCGCTGGTCGGCGCAGTGCCCGACGCGCTGCGCCCGGTGCTCGGCACCCACACGACCTACGTGCTCGGCGACGACGATCCGCTCGGCGAGGTCGCCGACGCGTGGGTCCGCCGCTTCGACGAGGCCGGTCCGGTCGGCGAGCTCGAGGTGGCGGTGACCACGACGATCGCCCGCTGGCGTGCGGGCACGGTCGAGCTCCCGGACTACTACCTGGTCACCGGGGTCGACGACCTCGCCCCGACTCGGCGGCACTGGTACTTCGGCGTCCTGCACGACGCCGCACCCCGTCGTATCGTGCCGGTCGACCCCGACGCCCGCCGGGTGCTCGCCGCCCTCGAGTCGCTCCCCCCGGGACCGTGGTGGCCGCCGGTGGACCGCCTGCTCGCCGGGATCGAGCAGCGCGTCCCCGACGTCGCGGTGCCCCCGGACCCCCCGGTCGAGGATCCCCCCGCGCCCCGCCTGCTGACCCCGGGCGGGTGACCGGCGCTCAGTCGTCGGCCCGGACCGCCGGACCCGGCGCCGGAGCCGGCGCGTCGTCGTCCCGGTAGCGCGCCAGGAGGGCGCGCTCACGGTCGTGACGGGGGAAGGCCGTCGCCACCAGCGCCATGCCCAGCAGCACGGCGACGACCCCGGCGAGGTCGGCCCAGCGCTGGCCCTCGACGAACGACGCGCGTGCCGCCGACACGATCTCGTCGGCGTACTGCGGATACCGGTCGGCAATCGCGGTGGCCGACGCGAACGACCGGGTCGGCTGACCCTCGACCTCGGTGCTCACCGAAGCCGCTCCCGGGGCGTCGGCCACCTGCCGGGCGAAGGCCTGCGCGTACCCGGCGGTGAGCAGGGCCCCGAGCAGCGACTGCATGATCGCCCCACCGAGGTCGCGCTGGAGGTCGGCGGTGCCCGACGCCATGCCCGCCCGCCGCACCGGCACCGAGCCCGTGAGGGAGTGCGAGGCCGGGGTGCCGACGAGGCCGACCCCGGCACCGACGAGCGCGTAGGCGAGGCCGACGGCCCAGTAGCCCACACCCGACTCCCAGGTGACGAGCATCACGACGAAGGCGAGCAGGACGGGCACGTACCCGATCAGCAGCGTGGCGCGCGCACCGTAGGCCTCGACGATGCGGGCCGACACCGGGGCCAGGCCGAGCATGCACACCGCCATGGGCAGGACCGCGAGACCGGCCTCGACCGTCGAATAGCCGAGCACGTTCCGCACGAACTGCAGTCCGACGAACACCGTGCCCATCAGCGTCCCGAAGACGATGATCCCGGAGACCGCGGCGATCCAGAACGTGGGCCGTCGGGCCACCGCGAGGTCGGAGAGCGGATTGGTCGCCCGCCGCTGCCGGAGCACGAACGCCACCGTGGCGAGCGTGGCGATCCCCACGGCGACCAGCGCGGTGGTCGCCCGATCGGGGACGACGGCGAAGTTGATCCCGAAGATCAGCCCGCCGACGAGCAGCACCGAGAGCGCGCCGCCGACGTTGTCGACCGGTTCGACGTCCTCCGCCACGTGGGCCGGGATACACCACAGCACCAGCGGGAGCGCGAGGGCCACGAGCGGGATGGTGACGAGGAACGCGGCACCCCACCAGAAGTGGAGGATGCACAGGCCGCCGATGAGCACCTCGATCGAACCGGCCCAGGCCGACACCAGGGCGGCGGGGACGGCGAGCACGAGGCCGGTGCACATCACGGTCTTGCGGCCGTAGCGGTCGCCGAGCGCGCCCAGCCACAGCACCGAGGCGGCGAGACCGAGCGAGTACCCGACGGCCACGAGGTTGAGCGCGGTCTGCGAGCAGTCGAAGTGGGCGCCCAGGCTCGGGAGCGCGACGAATGCCACCGACAGCGGCAGGTTCGCGATCGAGGCGACCAGGATCAGGGTGGCGAGCACCACACCCGCACGGGCCGGAGCCCCGTCACCGACCGGCGGTGTGCCGGCGTTGCCCGTGACCAGTGCTTCACGCTAGACCGTGGTCGAGCACCTCGACTCACCCCCCGAGCCGGAGCGCCCCATGTCCGATCCGATCGCGGCGCCGCTCCGCGAGATCGTCGCGTACTTCCTGCGACTGGGGTCGACCGCGTTCGGTGGCCCGGCCGCCCACATCGCGCTCATGCGCCACGACCTGGTCGAGCGCAAGGGCTGGCTCGACGACGACGAGTACGCCGAGATGATCGCCTTGGCCAACCTCGTGCCCGGGCCGAACTCCACCGAGGTCGCCATGCACGTGGGGCGGCGGCGGGCGGGCACGGTCGGCATGATCGCGGCCGGCCTCGCGTTCATCGCCCCCGCGTTCGTGATGATGCTGGCGCTCGGCTGGGCCTACACCGAGTACGGCACGCGCCCCGGGTTCCGATCGGTGCTGGCCGGCATCGCGCCCGTGGTGGTGGTGCTCATCGCCCAGGCGATCCTGCAGCTGGGCCGCACCGCGCTGCGGGGTGGGAGCGCCGTGGCCGTCGGCCTGCTTGCGCTCGCGGGCGCGTGGATCGGGATCCACGAGCTGGTGCTGCTGGCGGGGGCGGGACTCGTGACCTGGGTCGGGTGGTGGTTCGGCGCCCGGTCGGCGCGGGGCCCGGGCCTGGGTGGGTTCGCGGTCGTGGCTGCGATGCCGGCGGTGCGCATCGCCGCCGACCTCGGCCCGGTGTGGGCCACGGCCGGACCGGTGATGCTCACCCCGCTGTTCGTGGTGTTCCTGCAGATCGGTGCCGTGCTCTACGGCAGCGGCTACGTGCTCTACGCGCTGCTCGAGGGCGCCCTGGTCCACGACCGCGGGTGGCTGACCGAGCGCCAGCTGCTCGACGCGATCGCCATGGGGCAGCTCACGCCCGGACCCCTGTTCACCACCGCCACGTTCATCGGCTACACGCTGCGGGGCCTCCCCGGAGCCCTGGTCGCGACGGTGGGGATCTTCCTCCCGGCGTTCTGCTTCGTGGGGGTCACCGGGTTCGTGGTGCACCGCCTGCGGGGCAACGCAGGGTTCGCCGCGTTCCTCCGGGGGGTGGTGGCGGCGTCGCTGGCCCTGATGGTGGCGGTGGCCGGGATCCTGGCGCGCGACGCCTTCGTCGACGTCGGGACCGTGGCGGTGGCCGCCGCCGCGGCGGGGCTGCTGTGGTGGCGACGGCCCAACCCGGTCTGGCTGATCCTGGCCGGGGGGGTGGCGGGCGCCCTGGTGCCCGGACTCGGGTAGCGTGCCGCCCGGCGGGCGGAACTGACGCCCCGTCAGATCGCACGTCCGATCGCCCGTCCGATCACCCGCAGCCGGCCCCCGGCCCGGCGTCCGCTCCCCACCTGGAGGCGCACCGATGTCCGATGGGCTGCTGTCCGGCATCCGCATCGTGGAGAGCTCCATGCTCGGCCCGGCCGAGATGGGGGGCTTCCTCGCCGACCTCGGCGCCGACGTCATCAAGATCGAGCCGCCCGGGGGCGACTACGGCCGCCAGATGACCTGGCCGATCGTCGAGGGTGCCTCGCTGCTGTCGCTGCACGTGAACCGGTCCAAGCGGTCGGTGATCCTCGACCTCCGCACCCCCGAGGCGAGCGAGGTGTACCTCGACCTCGTACGCGACGCCGACGCAGTGATCGAGGCCATGCGCCCCGGCGCGCTCGCCCGGCGGGGCCTGACGTTCGAGCGGATGCAGGCGGTCAACCCGAAGATCGTGTTCTGCTCGATCTCGGGGTACGGCGCGACCGGGCCCTACTGCGACCTGCCGTCACACGGGATCGCCTACGACACCTGGGCGGGGAACTTCGCGCCCGCCTACGACGACGACGGCTTCTGCTACATCCCCGAGCACGCCTCGATGGGCATCCACGCCGGACCGCTCATGGGCGCGTTCGGGATCCTCGCCGGCATCCTGCGGGCCCGGGCGACCGGGGTCGGCTGCCAGATGGAGATCGCGCAATCCGACGCCGCCGCCTACATGGACTGGTACCGCATCGAGTCGTGGAAGGCCTACGAGCGCCCGCAGTCGGAGGTCACGGGCAACGCCACCGACAACTACGAGCGGCGCGACCCGGGCACCGCCGGGATGCGGGGCGGCGTGCGCTACCAGATGTACGAGTCGGCCGACGGTCACGTGCTGTTCATGGCCTCCGAGCGCGAGTTCTGGAAGAACTTCTGCGCGGGCATCGCCCGCATGGACCTGTTCGACCGGTGGCCGGGGGAGAAGTACGCCGACCACGCCCGGCACAACCGCGAGCTCCAGGCCGTGCTGCGAGACATCTTCAAGACCAGGACGAGCGCCGAGTGGATCGCGTTCGGCAACGAGCACAACACCACGATCGCGCCGGTGAACACCCCGAAGACGATCATGGACGACCCGCAGTTCCAGCACCGGTTCCACTGGTACCCGGCCGCCCGGACCGTGGCCGACACCCTGGCGCTCCCGCTCGTCGTGGCGGGCGAGGACCCGCCCGACCTGACCCGGGCCCCCGACGCCGGGGAGCACACCGACGCCGTGCTCGCCGACGTGCTCGGCTACGACGCCGACCGGATCGCCGCCCTGCGGGCGTCGGGCGCGCTCGGCGACGCCTGATCCCCGCCCCGACCCCGAGGAGCGCCTCCATGCGCACCATCTGCATCACCGGCTCGGCCTCGGGCATGGGGCTGGCCACCACGGACCGCCTGCGCGCCGCCGGCCACACGGTGATCGGGGTGGACCGCCGCGACGCCGACGTGGTCGCCGACCTCGGGACCCCCGAGGGCCGGGCGGCGGCGATCGCCGCGGTCGACGCAACCTGTGGCGGGGTGCTCGACGGGTTCGCCCCGTTCGCCGGGCTGGGTGGGCTCCCGGGCCGGGACGGCTCGCTCGTCGTCTCGGTGAACTACTTCGGCACCGCCGCGCTGCTGCCGGCGCTGCGCCCGATGCTGGCCCGGGGCACCGCGCCCTCGTGCGTGGTGATCGGCTCCAACTCCACCACCTGCCAGCCGAACCTCCCCGACGACCTGGTCGAGGCGTGCCTCGCCGACGACGAGGCCGGGGCCCGCGCGCTCGCCGACACGCACGGGTCGGTGCAGACCTATCCGGCCACCAAGCTGGCGCTCACCCGCTGGGTCCGACGACACGCGCCCGGGCCCGACTGGGCCGGCGCCGGGATCCGCTGCAACGTGGTGGCCCCCGGACTGGTGGAGACGGCGCTCACCGCCGAGCAGCGGGCCGACCCGACGATGGGGCCGTTGATCGGGGGCTTCCCGGTGCCCCTCGGCCGGGGCGGGCGGCCCGAGGAGCTCGCCGCGGTCGTGGACTTCCTCCTCGGCCCCGAGTCGAGCTTCTTCGTCGGCTCGGTGATCTGCTGCGACGGCGGGACCGAGGCGCAGCTGCGGCCCGACGACTGGCCCCAGATCTGGCGCCTCGGCGGCGCGTGAGCGGGGCCGACGCCACCACGCCCGTCGCTCGGTTCGAGCGACTGCAGGTGTGGCGCGACGGGCCCGTGGGGTGGCTCGTCTTCGACCGGCCCGACGCCCACAACGCGCTCGACGCCGTGATGTTCCGCGAGCTCGAGGTCGCCTGGCGCGCGCTCGACGACGACCCCGAGGTCCGAGTCATCGTGAACACCGGCAACGGCGCCGCCTTTCAAGCGGGACTCGACGTGGCCCAGCTCGCCCGGGACCCGGACGCGTTACGCGACGCGTCGCGCCGGACCCGCGACTTCGAGTTGCGCTTCACCGCCTGGCAGGTCGGCGTGCGCAAGCCGGTGATCGCCGCCGTCAACGGCGCGTGTGCCGGGGGTGGGCTGCACTTCGTGGCCGACGCCGACATCGTGATCGCGGCGAGCGACGCCGAGTTCACCGACCCGCACGTGTCGGTCGGACAGGTGAGTGCGTTCGAGACCATCGCGTTGATCCGGCGGTCACCGATGGAGCCAGTGCTGCGCATGGCGTTCACCGGTCGCCACGAGCGGATGTCGGCGCAGCGGGCCCACCAGCTCGGCATCTGCAGCCAGGTCGTGGACCCGCCCGGCGACCTGCGGGCCGCAGCGGCCGCGCTGGCCGGGCTGATCGCCCGGAACTCCCCCACTGCGATGGCGATCACGAAGCGGGCGCTGTGGGAGGCCCTGGAGCGCGACCTCACCGACGCGTGCGCGTCGGGTGCGCGTGACCTCGTCGCCATGTGGGGCCACCCCGACCAGACCGAGGGGCCGGCCGCATTCGCCGAGCGCCGGACCCCGGCGTGGACGCCGCTCGCCCCGGGGCCGGTGGGTGGAGGCGCTCCGCGATGACACGTCCCTACGAGACGCTCGTGGTGGAGCGCCACGGACACGTGGGTTGGTTGATCTTCGACCGGCCCGAGCAGCTCAACGCGATGAACCACCGCATGCGCGACGAGCTCGCCGACGCCTGGATCGAGCTCGACCGCGACCCCGCGGTCCGGGTGATCGTGCACACCGGCAACGGGCGTGCGTTCCAGACCGGGGTCGACGTGGTGGAGGTCGCCACCGACGGCCTCGGCTTCGAGCGCTACCGGGAGTCGATGGAGCACTTCGACCTCCACTTCACCGCCTGGCACCAGGACGTGGGCAAGCCGGTGATCTGCGCGGTCAACGGCCTCTGCGCGGGCGGTGCGTTCCACTGGATCGCCGACTCCGACATCGTGATCGCCGCATCCGACGCGCAGTTCTTCGATCCCCACGTGTCGATCGGCCAGGTCGTGGCGATCGAGGCCATCGGGCTGATCCGCCGCATCCCCGCCGAGGCGGTGATGCGCATGGCGTTCGTGGGCAAGTACGAGCGCATGTCGGCGCAGCGGGCCTACGAGCTCGGCATGGTGAGCCAGGTGGTCGACCCGCCCGAGCGCCTGCGCGAGGAGGCCCAGCGCCTGGCCGAGACCATCGCCCGGAACTCGCCCACCGCCATGCGCCACACGAAGCGGGCGCTGTGGGGGGCGCTCGAGGCCGGCCTCACCGACGCGTGCCGGGCCGGCGCCCGGCACCTCGTGGCCATGTGGGGCCACCCCGACCAGACCGAAGGGCCGGCGGCGTTCGCCGAGAAGCGCGCGCCCGACTGGCAGCCGCTCACCCCCGATCCCGATCCCGACGCCGATCTCGACGCCACCCCCGCTCCCGGCCCCTGAGGCGTCCCGGGGTCAGCTCCGGGGCACGTCCTGCCAGGCCGCCCCGTGGTGGGGATCGGGCTCCCGGGGCAGCCCGAGCACCCGCTCACCCAGGATGGTGCGGTTGACCTCGGAGGTCCCGCCCTCGATCCGGTTGGCCCGGCTGCGCAGGAAGCCCCGGACCTCCCGCGGCAACGGGTCGGGGCCGGCGGGCCAGGCCGCCGCGTCGGCCCCGAGCAGATCGACCGCGAGCTCCTGGGTCCGCACGTTGACGTCGGCGTTGGTGACCTTGCCGATCGACGACTCGGGCCCGAGGCGCCCGACGCGCGCGTTGTCGCGTACACGGGCGTTGGTCCGGCGGCGGATCTGCTCGAGCGACCACAGCTCGGCGAGGCGCTCCCGCACCCGCGGGTCCCGGTCCCGCCCCCGCGCCCGGGCGAGGCCCACCAGCGCGTCGACCCCGGCGCCCCCGATGCGGTCGACGCCCCCCGACCCGGGACCGGCCACCATCTGGCGCTCGCCCGAGAGCGTGGCGTTGGCGACCGTCCACCCGTCGCCCTCGGCTCCGACCCGGAACGCGTCGGGGACCCGGGCCCCCGACAGGAAGACCTCGTTGAAGTCGTGCTCGCCGGTGATCTGGATCAACGGCCGGACCTCCACCCCCGGTTGGCGCATCGGGAGCAGGAAGTAGGTGATGCCGGCCCGCTTGGGCACGGTGGGGTCGGTGCGCGCGATGCACATCCCGAAGTCGGCGAAGTGGGCCCAGGTGCTCCACACCTTCTGACCGGTGAGCACCCACTCGTCGCCGTCGCGCTCGGCCCGGGTCGCCAGCGACGCGAGGTCCGATCCGGCGCCCGGCTCCGAGAACAGCTGGCACCAGATCTCGGTGTTGGTGACGATGCCGGGGAGGAAGCGGGCCTGCTGGGCCTCGGTGCCGAAGGCCAGGATCGTGGGGCCGGCCAGGTTCAGGCCGAGCACGTTGAGCCGACCGAGGTTGTACGGCGCGAGCTCGGCCTCGAGCACGCGGGCGAGGCGACCCGACACGCCGAGGCCGCCGTAGGCACGGGGCCACTGGGGTGCGACCAGCCCGGTGGCCGCGAACGTCGGGTACCAGGCCTCGTAGTCGGCGCGCGACCGGACCGCCCGGATCGCGGCCGCGCCCCCCCGGGCCGCCGCCACGCGCCACGCCTCGGGCACGGCGGTGGCGACCCAGTCCCGCACGACCTCGACCGCGGTGGCGGGGTCGGTGTCGTCGGTGACGGGCAGCGGCGCGAACGGCGTGGTCACGGCCCGTCGTCCGGCTCGCCGCCGGCGTCGGCGGTCCCGGCCTGCTCGACCAGCGTGCGCCGCAGCACCTTGCCCACCTCGTTGCGGGGCAACGCGTCGACCAGCACCAGCCGGGTGGGCACGGCGTAGGGCGCGCACGTCTCCCGAACCCGGGCGGTGAGGGCGACCGGATCGACGGTCGCCCCACCGGCGGGCACCACCCAGGCCCAGGGCACCTCGCCGAGCCGGGCGTCGGGGACCCCCGCCACGCACACGTCGGCCACGGCCGGGTCGGCGCGCAGCGCCTCCTCGACGTCGGCGGGGTTGACCTTGAGGCCACCGCGGTTGATGACGTCGGAGACCCGGCCGTCGACCCAGAGGAACCCGTCGGCATCGAGGTGGCCGAGGTCGCCGGTACGCAGGAAGCCGTCGGGATCGCGGCGGGGGTCGAGCCCGAGCCCGTCCCCTGCGTAGCCCCGCATCACGAACGGCGACCGGGCCCAGATCTCGCCGGGCTCGTCGACCGCCGCCGTCGCGCCGTCGGGACGCGCGATCCGGAGGTCGATGCCGTCGTGGGGCCGGCCGACGGCCCCGAGCTTGGCGTCACCGAACTCACGGGCGTCGGCCGCGCTCCACCCGACGACCTCACCCCCGAGCTCGGTCTGCCCGTAGGAGTTCAACACGGTGATGCCGAAGCGGTCGCGGAAGCGGTGGGCCACGACGGGGGAGAGCGGTGCCGTGCCGCTGCGCACGTACCGCAGGGGAGCGAGCGACGTGATCGAGGGGTCGTCGAGCAGCATCATGAGCATGGGTGGCGCGAGGACGGTGGACGTGCACCCGTGCTCGCGCACGGCGTCGGCGAACTCGCGCGCAACGAACGGATGGCACAGGACGACCGCGGCACCAACCCGGGTGGCGAAGCAGAGGTTGTAGACCCCCGACCACAGCGCGAGCGGCATCGGCATCAGGTTGGGCATCGGGGCGCGGGGCGACGCCGAGGCCGTTCCCGCAGCGCCGGATGCCGCGCCGCGGATCTTGGCCAGGGCCGAGTCGACGGCACCGACGATCGCGTCGTGGGCGAGCAGGACCCGCTTGGGCGGACCGGTGGTGCCGGAGGTCGTCATCACGAGCGCCACGTCGGGCTCGTACCGACGGGGCGTACCGGGCCACACCGAGACCTGCGGCACCAGCGACGCGTCGTCGAGCGACGGCCGCACGACCACCGCGGGCCGGGTCTCGGCGACGAGGCGGTCGATCTCCGGGGCCGGGAGGCGCGGGTTCAGCGGTGCCGCCACCGCGCCGACGCGCCAGATCGCGAACAGCACCACGACGCCGAGCGGGGTGGAGGGGACCAACGCCGCGACCGCGCTGTCGGGCGCGACGCCCATGCGCACGAACGTCGCCGCGAGCCGGTCGGCCGCGTCGAGGATCTCGCCCCGGGTGAAGGTCGCGCCCTGCCAGTGGACCAACGGCGCGTCGCGCGCGGCGTCGGTGGCGTCGACGAGGTCGGCGAGGCCGGTCACGGTACCGGTCAGGAGAAGATCGAGCCGAGGCCCCAGACCGCGACGACCAGGCCGAGCAGCATGAAGCACACCGATCGCAGGATCGGCGCCTGGTCGAGGCGGCCGGTGCTGGTCCGGACCTGGTTGCGCACCGGGCTCCCCGGGCGCCCGCGGGTGACGGCGGCCCGGGCCGCGGAGCGCCGATCGGCCCCCCGGCGCAGGAGCGCGTAGGCGTTGGCCACGAAGAGCGCCGCGCCCAGCGCGGTCACCAGCTGGAGGAGGACGTCGCTGTAGAAGTCCATCGGGCGATCGTAGGGCCCGGCGACGAGGTCAGGCGCCGGGCTTCCAGACCATCAGCACGATCAGCACCACGGTCAGGGCGTTCAGGAACCCGCCGCCGATCGCCATCCGGCGGTCGAGCGCGTCCAGGTCGGCCGGGGCCGCGGCGGAGGCGGGGGCCTCGCGCATCAGCGCCAGCATCCGCTTGGCCGACGGGATCATCAGCCCGTGGGAGACACCGAGGCCGACCACGTAGAGCACCAACGACAGCCAGATCCAGGTCTGGCCGAATCCGTACACGTCGTCGCTCATCAGCACCATCAGGACGCCGGTGACGAGGATCGCGTAGATGAAGAGCTCGGCGACCTTCGAGACCCGGAAGTTCGTCTCGGCGACCGCCAGTCCCTCCGCCCCGGCCCGGGCCCGGGCCTGGGTCGCGTAGAGGCCGTTCAGGACCACCGTACCGAGGCCCACCACCACGGTGAGGATGTGGAGCACGAGCACGGCCTTGTAGAGGTCGCTGTCGACGGCACCCAGGACCACGGGGCCTCCTCGGGGTCGGCCCCGCACCGGCGCAGGAACCGGGGCGGGGATCGGTACGGGAACCCCCGGATCGTCGGACGGGCGGAGCACCGGCCGCACGACCACGCCGATCGCGCACTTGGCGTGCTACAACGCCGTGCGTGCGGTTGCTGGTGGCGCAGTGCTCGGTGGCCTACGAGGGCCGGCTCGGCGCCCGCCTCGCGCCCGCCGTCCGCCTCGTCGTGTTCAAGGCCGACGGATCGGTGGCCATCCACTCCGACGCCAAGGCCTACAAGCCCCTGAACTGGATGAACCCCCCGTGCACCGTGACCGAGGCCGACGGCCAGATCACCGTCGCGACCCCGAAGGGGGAGCGGCTCGTGATCGAGGTGCACGAGGTCGTGTCCGATCAGCGCTTCGACCTCGGCGACGACCCCGGACTCGAGAAGGACGGGGTCGAGGCCGAGCTGCAGCAGCTGATCGCGGCGCGGGTGGAGGCGCTGGGGTCGGGTCTGCGCCTCGTGCGCCGCGAGTACCCCACCGACCTCGGCCCGGTGGACCTCCTGTGCCGGGACGCCGACGGCAACGCCGTCGTGGTCGAGATCAAGCGCGTCGGCGAGATCGCCGGGGTGGAGCAGCTGCTGCGCTACCAGGAGCGGCTCGACCGCGACGGCACACTGGCCCCGACCCGGGGACTGTTCGTGGCGACCCGGATCAAGCCCCAGGCCCGGGTGTTCGCCGAGAGCCGCGGCGTCGCCTGCCTCGAGGTGGACCTCGAGGAGCTCCGGGGCACGGCCCCGCCCGATCTCCGACTCTTCTGATCCGACTGATCCCGCTGATCCCGCTGATCCCGCGCATTCCTCGGATTCGTCGGATTCGTCGGATCGCCTGAGCCCCGACCGGCGCGGCCGGGCCCGGTGGGCCAGACTGAGGCGGTCCGGAGGCCACCGTGGCCTCCACCGCAGCCGGGGGCTCTTGAGCCGGGATGACGCGCAACCAGATCTGGGCCACCGTCGGGGGCGGCGCCGCGGCGATCGCGATCGTGGTCGTGCTGGTGCTCGCGCTGACCGGAGGCGGGTCGCCCGACACGATCTCGACCGTGACGACCCGGCCCACGACCACGAGCACCACGATCCGCCCGCCGATCACCACCGCCGCCGTGACCACCACGACCGCGGCGCCTGCGCCCACCGTGCCGCCCACCCCGCCGACCACGATCGTGATCCCACCGACCACCGTGGTCCCCGCGCCCACCGCGCCGCCCACCGCACCACCCACGGTCCCCCCAACCGTGGCACCCACCACCGCGCCGACGACGGTGCCCCCGACGACGCTGCCCGCCAACTTCCCCACGGTGGCGTCGTTCACCCCGCGCCGCGGCCCGGCCGGGAGCACGGTCGTCCTGACCGGCACCAACTTCGTCGGCGTGCAGTCGGTCACCTACGGGAGCGTTCCCACGCCGTTCACGGTGAACAGCCCGAACCAGATCACCCTCACCGTCCCGGCGGGCACCCCGGTCGGCCGGGGCCTGTTCACCGTGACCACCCCGGTGGGGGCGGCCCGGAGCGCCACCGCCTTCCGCGTGGTCGCGGGCCCGACGCCGACCACCACCACCGTTCCCTGCCCGCCGCCGACCACCGGGGCCCCGGGCACGACCACGCCGACGACCACGCCGGCCACGAGCCTTCCCACCACCACGACGACCGACCCCTGCGCGCCGCCCACGCCGACCACGACCACGACGACCCGCCCCGGCTGAGCGGGTCCCGGCGGGCGCCGGGTCAGGCGGTGGGCAGCGCCACGGTGGCGGTGTGCACCCCGGAGCGCAGGACCACGCCCGGGCGCGCCCCGGTGTCGGCGCCCGCGGTCACGATCTCGTGCCCGCCCACGAACACGTGCGCGACGCCGAGCGGATCGGCCACCAGGCGGCGCCCGCCCCCGGGGAGGTCGGTGACCGACCGGGCGGGACCGGCTGCGACCGTGGCCGGGTCGAACACGACGAGATCGGCGACGGCGCCGACGGCGATCCGGCCCCGGTCGACGAGCCCGAACTGCTCGGCGGGCACCGCGGTCATGAGGCGGATCGCGGTCTCCATCGTCACGAGCCGGCGGCCACGGAGGCAGTCGGCGAGGAACGCCGTCGGGTACGGGGCGGCGCACATGCGGTCGAGGTGGGCGCCGGCGTCGGAGCCGCCGATCAGGACCCGGGGGTCCTCCCACAGCGACGCCCGGAGCCGCCAGCTGTCGTCGTCGTCGTCGGTGGGCCGGGGCCACAGCACGGTACGGAGGCCGTCGGCGATCACGACGTCGCAGAGGGTGTCGAAGGGGCTGGTGCCGCGCTCGGCCGCGATCTCGGCCACGGTCCGTCCGGTACAGCCGGCGTTCGCGTCGGAGAACGTCTCGCCGATCGTGTAGCCCTCCCATCCGGCCAGCCGACCGATCACGCCCGCGGCCTCCGACCGGGCCCCGGCAGCGAGCACGCGGCGGGTCGCCGGATCGCGGAGCCGCTCGATCCGGTCGGGGACCGACAGCGCGTAGACCTCGCCCCAGCCGGGCAGGAGCCACAGCGCGCAGAACGTGGCGAAGCTCATGTTCATCTCGCCGATGGTCGGCATGGTGAGCGCGAGGACCCGACCACCGAGCTCGGCGGCGCGGTCGGAGGGCCGGAGCTGACCGGCCACCCGCTCGGGCGTGCGGGCATCGACGCTGAGCACGTTCCAGTTGAGTGGCCGCCGGGCGGCGACCGACATGCGGGCCATCCGCTCGACCTCGTCGTCGGAGAAGCCGTCGAGGCAGCCACCGGTGATGTACTCGAGCACCGTGCCGGGATGATCCCGGACCGTGGCGCACAGCGCGAGCAGCTCGTCGGTGTCGGCCGCCCGTGACGGCACCGGCTGCCCGTCGCCGTCGGAGTGCGTGTGCGACTGCGACGACGAGAAGCCGAGGCCCCCGGCCCGCAGCGACTCGGCGAGGAGGCGCTGCATCGTCCCGACCTCGTCGCCGGTCGCCGCCCGGCTCGATGCCTCCGGCCCCAGCGCCGCGCGGCGGAGGGCACAGTGCCCGACGAGGAAGCCCGCGTTGACCGCGATCCGGCCCTCGAAGCGGTCGAGGTACTCACCGAACGTGCGCCACGACCAGTCGACCCCGGTCTCGAGCGCCGCCAACGACATCCCCTCGACCCGAGCCATCATGCGCCGCAGGTAGTCGCCGTCGGCCGGGTCCACTGGCGCGAGGGAGAACCCGCAGTTGCCCCCGATCACGGTGGTCACGCCGTGGCCACTCGACGGCGACGCGGTCGCGTCCCAGCACAGCTGCGCGTCGTAGTGCGTGTGGGGATCGATGATCCCCGGCGCCACCACGAGACCGGAGGCGTCGAGAGTCCGGTGGGCCGACTCGTCCACCGCGCCGACGGCCACGATCCGGCCGCCG
>VGBI01000041.1 GCA_016870595.1 Actinomycetota bacterium | reverse complement strand
ATCCCGACCGCCACCGGGAGCCAGAGCCACAGCATGAACAGCGGAACGTGCGAGGCGTCCTCCTGGCGGATGCCGAAGAGGTCGAACTGGTACGGGTTGATGAAGCCCTCACCCTCGGCGAGGAGCACTGCACCCCGCTGGTAGAGGTAGGCGTCGCCGAGGCGGAACGGATCCCCACCGATCTCGAAATCGGCGAAGAAGTCCTGCCGTGCGGTCAGGATGTAGACGATGCGCACCACCAGCGCGACCACCGTGACCGCGACGAGTCCCCACACGAAGCGGCGGGTGGCAGCCGATCGTGCAGAGTTCATGACCGTCGCAGCCGCCGCACCTGCCGTGCGCACCGGTCCCGGACGCCCCACCAGGTCACGAGCAGCAGCTCCTCGGCGGCGACCCGCAGCGTCATCTTCGAATACCCGCGCACCCGGTCGGTGAACGCGATCGGTGACTCGGAGACCGTGCCGCCACGTTGCCACACCCGATAAGCGGTCTCGATCATGAAGCCGTAGCCCTTCGACCGGGTCGACGCGTAGTCGATCGACCGGAGGGCCGAGGCGCGGTAGACGCGGAACCCCGAGGTGTTGTCGTGCACCGATGTCCCGAGGACCAGCCCGGCGTAGAGGTTTCCCACCTTCGACAGCGTGCGCCGGAACCACGGCCAGTGGGGGATCGATCCCCCGGGGACGTAGCGCGACCCGATGACGAGGTCGGCGGGGTCGTCGTGGAGACGGCTGATCAGGACCGGCAGGGCGGCCGGGTCGTGGGAGAGGTCGGCATCCATGTGGCAGATCAGCTCGTAGTCGCGGTCGATGCCCCACCCGAGCCCGGCTCGGTACGCGACCCCGAGTCCCTCCTTGGCGGACCGGTGGAGCACATGCACCCGGCCGAGCTCAGCCCCCACCTCCTCGGCTCGCGCGCCGGTGCCGTCGGGGCTCGCATCGTCGACGACGAGGATGTCGGCATCGGGGACGGCGGCCCTCGTGCGCCTGAGGAACTCCTCGATGTTGCCGACCTCGTCGTAGGTCGGCGTGATCACGAGCGTTCGCACCGCGGCATCCTAGGGTTCGGTGCGATCACACCGGCGGTAGACGTCGAACCATGGCGCAAAGGTCCCGACGGGGCAGAACCGCTCCCGGAGCACACGATCGGGGGTGGGGTCCCCCGGTCGGGACGAGTCGTTGGCCTCGTTCCACTCCTGCCAGATCCGGGAGAGCACGACGACGTCCGACCGACGGAGGTCGGCCGCCATGCGGGAGCCCCGGGCGTTGGCGATGCCAGGGTCCATCTCGATGAAGTAGGTACCGGGCACCGCCTCGGGGTAGAGCGCGTACAACCATGCCTCGCTGGTCACGGTCCGACGGAGGTCGGTCGGACCGACGAAGAGGCGGTCGCCGGGTCGAACGAGGCGGTCGAGGGTCGGGATCATCGCGTTGGCGGCGTCGGCCACCGAGGGATCTCCGTAGTAGAAGCGGCGGCCGTCGCGCTCGATCGCGAACGATGCCCGGCGCCGGTCGAACGTCTGGGCGACGAAGTCGGCGTACGCCCGGTAGGTGAAGTTCGGAACGACCAGCAGCAAGAAGAGCGCAGGCACCCCACACGCAACGAGACGGCGTCCGCGAACGGGGTGGGTGGGGTCCCGGCGCCCGGCCCGCCAGCGTGCCTCCATCAGCGCGATCGGGAGCAAGCCGATCGACACGCAGCTGACCCACGCGATGTGGGTCGAGTCCGGGCGCTGGAGGGTCTGCGAGACCATGCCGAGGCTGAGGAGTCCGGCCGCAAGCACCGCCCGGGCCCGCACCGAGTGTGGCTCTCGACGCAGTGCACGCGCCCCGACGACGATGAGCACGGTGATGGCGGCGAGGTTGGCGAAGAACCACAGGAAGAGCTGTTGAGACGTGGCCGGAGTTGGCAGTGGCCAGCGCAGGCGCGGCGGGATGTCGCCGACCATCTGGAGGAACCCGTCGAGCGTGCCCCACGACGGGGGGACCGGGAGCCGTCGGCCGTCACGGAGCTCGAACACCGGCTCGAGCACCATGCCGCGAAACGCGTTGCCGAACCCGGCCATCGCGACGTGCGCAAGGAGCAGCGCCGCGGTGCCGAGCGCCCCGCCGACGAGACCGAGGGCGCGGGCCCGGGGTGCCCTCCAGGCGATCACTGCGATCGTCAACGCGCAGGCCACGACGAGGTCGATCCGGTAGAGGAAGGCAATCCCGAACAGGATCCCGGCGGCCACGGCGAGCCGGAAGCCCCGCCGGTCGTCGGGGGTGGCCCGGGCGTGCAGCCCCACGGCCAGTCCGAGTAGTACGGCGCCCACGCCTCCCGTCCAGGCGAAGGCGGTGAGCCCGGCGGGCGGGAGCATGAGCAGGATGGCAAGCAGCGCACACGTCACCGCGACCCGTCGGCCCCACCATCGAGCGACGAAGAACACGCCGTAGGCGACCGCGGCCTGCTGGACCAGGCCGAATAGCCGCTGGACCTCGAGGGACGCGCCGAAGACCTTGTACACACCCGCGAGGACCCACACGCTCCCGGGGCCGTAGAGGTGCAGGAAATCGCGGTTGGGGATCTCCCCGCGCAGCAGCCGCTCGGGGAAGGTGAGCATGAAGCCCTCCTCCATCGGCGGACCGGGAAGGCGAAGGAGACCTCGGAGGGGGAGGAGCAGTGCCGCGGCGACGACGGCGAGCGCGATGACGTCTCGCCGACGGAACCACGCCCCGGCGGGCGGCGACGGGGACCCGTCGCGGTCGAGCCCGCCGACGTCGGGCCCGAGCCCGTCGAGATCGGGCCCGGTGGCCGACGGTCCCACGGCGCGAAGCCTAACGCCGGGCCGGTGCGTTCCTGGGACGGTGGGTCCGGGTCGGCCAAGATGGCGGGGTGGACGACGCGGTGGCGACCGACGCCGGGCACGCTGCCGCCGGGGTCGCCCCGGTCGGTGGCTCCCAGCATCGACGGACGTTCGCGGGACGCCGGTCGGTGTGCCTCGGCGACGCGACCGGGACCGGCCGCGCCCGCATCGACGCCCTGGCGCGCTATCTCCAGGACGTCGCCACCGACGACGCGGCCGACGCCGGCTTCCCCGACGGGTGGATCGTCCGGCGGCTCGCCCTGCGCATCGACGCGTTCCCGCGGTTCCGGGAGACGGTCGACCTCGTGACGTGGTGTTCGGGGATCGGCGCGAGCGCCGCCGAGCGGCACACGGTGCTCACGGCGGGGGACCGGCGGCTCGCGACCGCGGTGGCCCTGTGGGTCTTCGTCGGCCCCGACGGGCGACCCGCCCGCATCGACCGCGACCGGTTCGCGGCGTTCGGCATCCCGGTGGACCGGGGCATCGTGACCCGGCTCCGTCACCCCGACCCGCCCGCGCCCGGCGCGCCGGGGGCGCGGTCGGCGCCGTGGCCGCTCCGGGCGGCCGACGTCGACGTGCTGGGCCACGTGAACAACGCGGTGTCGGCCGCCGCGGTCGAAGAGGCGCTCGCGGCCGAGCGCCTGGGCGAGCGCCCCGCGCCGTGGTCGCTGGAGCTCGAGTTCCGGGCACCGATGGCGCCCGACGACACCCCGGAGCTCACCTGGATCTGGAGCCCGGACGGGCCGGCGGGGTCGGACGGGACGGGCGGGGCGGGCACCCTGGTCGGGGGACTCCGCTGCGGGGGATCGGTCCGCACCACCTTCGCCGGTTCGGTTCCGGGGGTGCCCGGACCGACGAACCTAGAATCGCACTTCTGAGCAGTTCGCTTGCGTCCGTGGCGGATCGCCGCTGTGTCGTGACGGGGGGATTGGGCTTCATCGGCTCCAACCTCGCCCTCGCGCTGGCCCGCGCCGGGGCCTCGGTCACGGTGGTCGACGCCTGCTACCCGCGTCACGGGGCCAACCCGGCCAACCTCGACGGCCCCGACGGCGCCGGGATCCGCCGGGTCACCGCCGACTGCGCCGATCCCGCGGCCCGGACGGCGCTCGAGGGCGCCGAGGTGGTGTTCAACCTCGCCGGCCAGGTCAGCCACATCGACTCGATGACCGACCCGGCGTTCGACCTCGACGTCAACACCCGCAGTCAGGTGGCGCTGCTCGAGGCGCTGCGCTGGGTCGCGCCCGAAGCGATGGTCGTGTTCACGTCGACCCGGCAGCTCTTCGGTCGCCCGCAGTACCTCCCCGTCGACGAGGAGCACCCGGTGCGTCCGGTCGACGTCAACGGGATCACCAAGCACGCGGCCGAGCAGTTCCACCGGCTGTACCACGAGGTGCACGGGCTGCGCACGACCGTGGTGCGCCTCACCAACGTGTTCGGGCCCCGCCAGCGCCTGCGCGACGACTTCCAGGGCTTCCTGCCGATCTTCATCCGGCGCGCGCTCCTCGGGCAGCCGATCAGCCTGTTCGGCGACGGCGCCCAGGAGCGCGACTGCCTCTACGTCGACGACGTGGTCGACTGCCTCGTGCGCGCTGCGTCCACCGAGGAGGCGGTCGGCGAGATCTTCAACGTCGGCAACGACGAGCACCTCTCGCTGCGGGTCATCGCCGACCTCATCGTCGGCGCGGCCGGATCGGGCTCGGTCGAGATGGTGCCGTGGCCGCCCGACCGCGACGCCATCGACATCGGCTCGTACTTCGGCGACTCGTCCAAGGCGAAGCGGATGCTCGGGTGGACCCCCCGGACGACGTTCGCCGAGGGCATCGAGCGCACCGTGGCCTTCTACCGGGCCCACCTCGACCGGTACCTGTAGGGATCCCGGAGTCCGCGCCGCCATGGCCACCGTCCCCGTCGTCGACCTCGCCCGGCGCGCCGCCGCCCTCGAGCCCGAGCTGTCGGCGGCGATCGCCGAGGTCCTCGCCGCCGGGGTGTTCCTCCTCGGTCCCCAGACGGCCGCGTTCGAGGAGGAGTTCGCCGCCTTCTGCGGGCGCCGCCACGCCGTCGCGGTCGCGTCGGGCACCGAGGCGCTGCGGCTCGCGCTCGTCGCCATGGGGCTCGGGCCCGGTGACGAGGTGATCGTGCCGGCCATGACCGCGGTGCCCACGGCCGCGGCCGTGGTGGCGGCCGGGGCGGTGCCGGTCTTCGCCGACGTGCGCCGCGACACCGCCGGGCTGGATCCGGTCGCCGCGGCCGGTGCGGTCACCGACCGCACCCGGGCCGTGATCCCGGTCCACCTCCACGGCTTCCCCGCCGACATCCCCGACCTCGGCGTCCCGGTCCTCGAGGACGCCGCCCAGGCGCACGGTGCCCTCGATCCCGCGGCGCCGTCGGTGGCGGCCGCGTACTCCTTCTACCCGACCAAGAACCTCGGGGGGATCGGCGACGGGGGCGCGGTGGTGACCGACGACGACGATCTCGCTGCGCTCGTCCGCGAGCTGCGCAACCACAGTCGGGGCGCCGACTACGACCACCCCCACGTCACCGGGAACTCGCGGTTCTCGGAGATCGAGGCCGCCGCGCTGCGCATCGGGCTGCGCCGCCTCGCAGCCGACAACGCCCGCCGCCGGGAGGTGGCGGCCGCGTACCGGGCCGCCGCCCCCGACCTGGGCTGGCCGCCCGACCACCCCCGTCACGTGTACCACCTCTGCGTGGCCCGGGTCCCCGACCGCGACGCCTGGCGGGCCGCCCGGCCGTTCGAGACCGGCATCCACTACGCCCGGGCCCTCACGCAGCAGTCCGGGTACCGGCGCTACGTCCGCGCCGCCTGCCCGGAAGCCGAGGCCTGGGCGGCCGAGTGCGTATCGTTGCCGTGCTTCCCGGAGATCACCGACGACGAGATCGAGGCGGTGTGTCGAGCGCTCCAGTGAACCCGGCGGTCACCTCGATCTCGGCGTTCTTCCCCTGTTACAACGACGAAGCCACCATCTCCTCGATGGTCGACCTCGCGCTCGTCACCATCGACCGGGTCGGGGCGCAGGGCGAGGTCATCGTCATCGACGACGGCTCCAGCGACGGCTCGGCCCAGGTCCTGGCCGGGCTCGCCGCCGAGCGGCCCCGGCTTCGCGTGGTGACCCACGAGCGCAATCGGGGCTACGGCGGCGCGCTGCGGTCGGGTTTCGGTGCTGCGACCAACGAGTGGGTCTTCTACACCGACGGCGACGCGCAGTTCGACCCCGCCGAGCTCGAGCTCCTCGTGGCCCAGGCCGGCCCCGACGTCGACGTGGTGCAGGGCTACAAGATCCGCCGGGCCGACAACGTCGTGCGGCGGGTGATCGGCCGCGTCTACCACCGCACGGTCTCGGTGATGTTCGGTCTCAAGATCCGCGACACCGACTGCGACTTCCGGCTCATCCGCCGGTCGCTGCTCGAGCGGATCGAGCTCGAGCACACCTCGGGGGTGATCTGCGTGGAGCTGGTCCGCAAGCTCCAGGACGCCGGCGCCCGCTTCGTCGAGGTGCCCGTGCACCACTACCCGCGCCTGCACGGGCAGTCCCAGTTCTTCCGGGTCGCCGCGGTCGCCTCCACCGGGCGCGACCTCGTCGGACTCTGGAGCGCGCTCGTGATCGCCCCGCGTCGGCGCCGCTGACCGGGGATCGATCGCACCGCCGCGGCGGCGCCACGCCGCGGCGTCGCCGAACGGCGGTCGCCCGGGTCAGGGACGGGAGGCCAGGACCACGACGCTGCTCCCGACCGGCAGGTTGCGCCGGCGGAGCCACTGCCGTTCGGCGTGGGCGAGCCGGGCGAACGCCGGGTCGAGCGTGCGGCGCTCGACGTCGGAGCCGGCGTCGGCGGTGGCGTGGGGCCGCAGCCGTTCGGCGAGGGCGAGCGCCCCGGCCGGGGGCACGAGGAACGAGTACGCGTAGGTCGCGCGCCGCACGGTGAGCCCGGCGGCCCGCGCGGTGGCGGCGAGCCCGGGGCGGGTGTAGCGGCGTCGGGAGTGCACGGTCTTGTCGTGGGCCCGGGTCAGCCACGCGAAGGCCGGCTCGATCATCAGGGCAGCGCCGCCCGGGCGCAGGACCCGGGCGAGCTCGCGCACGGCGCCGGCGTCGTCGTCGACGCAGTACAGCACGGTGATCGCCGCGACCACGTCGAAGGACGCGTCGGCGAACGGCAGGCGCTCGAGCGTGCCAGCCACCGGCGTGGTCCCGGGCCGCCGGGCCTGCACGAAGGCCAGGGCGTCGGGCGAGACGTCGATGCCGACGACCGCGCCGGCGGCGGCGAGCCCGGCGCCGTTGCCGCCCGGCCCGCACCCGGCGTCGAGGATCCGGCGCTCCTCCAGCCCCGCGGTCGGCCCCGCGGTCGGCCCCGCAGTCGGACCCGCCGCCGGGCCCGGGGCCAGCCACGGGTCCAGCAGGTCGGCCATCACCGCCCGCGTGGCGCGGTACCACCAGTGGTCGTCCTCGGCCGCGGCGATCCGGGCGTACTCCTCGATCTCCACCGGCCGATGACGCTAGCCCCGCCGCGCCGGGCGAAGGTCAGGCCGCGACGACGCCGAGGCGCTCGACCCGGACCTCGGTGGTCGCCCAGGCGTGGACGCCGATGCGGTCCCCGGGGAGCGGGTCGCACCCCCCGGCGAGGGGTCGGGGCGCCCGCAGCACCTCGGTCCCGTCGAGGACGGCGACGATCGCCGCCGGTCCGACCGTGATGTCGAGCGCGTGGGCACCGAAGAGCGCGGCGGGATCGGGGACCGGCGCCACCACGAGGGGCCGCCAGTGCCGGTGCCCACCCACCCACCGGCGCACGACGATGCCGCCCCCGGCCTCGAACGGGTCCACGTCCACGGAGATGCCGTCGATCCGGCCGTGGGCGTCGCGGGCGACGCCGAGGAGGATCCCGAAGCCCGCGCCCGAGGCGAACGTCGACGCGACTGACGCGGTGTACGCGGGTCCCGGGGCGAGGCCGGCGAGCGCCCACCGGGCCTCGGCCCGCCGGAGGACCAGGGCCCCGTCGGCGGCGGCGGCCACCGCCGGGAACTGCCCGCCCACCTCCCAGTCGGACCCGGCTGCGACCGTCACCGGACCGGGGGGCGCCGCGCCCGTCGGCGCATCGGCCGGCGCGGCCGGCGTGACGGCGCCGGTGCCCGGGAGGGCACCGGGCAGGGCGGTGGGCAGGGCGGTGGGCAATGCGGTGGGAAGGGTCGCGGTCATGGCGGGGTGATCGGCACGTCGGGCCGGATCCTGAAGTCCGGGATCGGAGCGGCGCGCGCCGAGCGGGCTACGGTCGGCCCGTGGCCGTGTTTGCGCTCGGGGACGCCGTCCCCGTCATCCACCCCGACGCCTACGTGCACCCCGAGGCGACCGTGATCGGCGCAGTCACCATCGGCGCCGAGGCGACCGTGTGGCCGCAGGCCGTGCTGCGGGGCGACTCGGGCCACATCGTGATCGGCCCCCGGACCTCGGTCCAGGACGGCTCGGTGATCCACTGCACCCCGCAGCACCCGACGCTGATCGGCGCCGACTGCGTGATCGGGCACCTCGCCCACATCGAGGGGGCGGTCGTGGAGGACGTCGCCCTCGTGGGCAACGGCTCGATCGTGCTGCACCGCGTCGTCGTGCGCACCGTGGCGCTGGTCGGGGCGGGGGCGGTGGTGCCGGCGGGGACCGAGGTGCCGAGCGGGGCGATGGCCCTGGGCGTGCCCGCCCGGATCCGGCCCGACGTGGTCACCGCCGACCAGATCCTCCTGATGGTCGAGAACTACGTGGAGCGGGCCCGCGAGTACCGGGCCGGACTGCGCCGGATCGACTGACGCTCGGCCGCGCCGGGCGCGGCTCAGCCTGCGGCCCGGGTCGCCGCGGCCCGGGCGCGACCCCGGGCCAGGCGGCGGTGCTCGTCGGCGCCGTAGACCGGGCGACCGTCGGGACCGGCCACGGCCGGGGCCCCGACCCGCACGCCCGAGTCCGTGAACGCGACGGCGAGCTCCGCCGCGCGCTCGGGCCCGGCGAACTCGGCGGTGGCGTCGACGAGGACGCGGGCGAAGGTGGTGCCGTGGTGGGGCAGGCCGGGGTCGGACCACAGCGCCCAGTGCACGAGCTCGTGGAGCACCACGCCCTTGGCGCGGTAGCGCCGGGGGAGGGTGATCGTCGGTCCGGTGGGCTCGTCACGGAAGAACGCCTGCCGGGCGCCGTTGCCGGGCCGGAATCGGGGGAGGCCGCCGAGGTCGCAGGCCGGGAACCGGACCGCCCACCACAGCGACCCCACCACCCGCTCCGCGAACGTGCGGCAGGCGTCGAGCCCGGCGAGCGGGCTCACGCCCACCGCCGACTCGGCGCGGTAGACGCGGGCGCGCTGCGCGTCGCGGGGCCGCCGGGGATCGTCCGGCGAGGCGTCCGGCGTGGTGTCGGACGCAGCATCGGACGCGTCGCCGGACGCGTGGCCGGACGCGTGGCCGCTCCACCCGGGCCGGTTCACCGGGGTGGGAGGGGCATCGGGTTGACCCGGTTCACCGCGACGCCGCTCGTGTGGTCGCGGGCGGCCCGCGACGCCATGATCCCGTGCTCGGCCCGCAGCGCGGCCATGCCCTCGTTGCGTCCGGTGTACTCGGGGGGTCGGCGCAGCATCCAGAGGATGCCCTCGGCGGCCACCTCGCACGGCTCCCAGTCCGCGGTGTCGGCGCCGGGGGAGTTGTGGACGAAGCCCTCCGAGGCCACGGGCACGTCGATGCGGAACGTGTTCACCGCGATGCCGTCGTCGCGCAGCTGCGCCGCGAGGCTCACGGTCATGTGCTCGAGCGCGATCTTCGACATCCCGTACGCCATCTGGGTCGGGAAGTAGTTGAGCGCCGCGAGCGAGGAGACGTTGCAGATCGTCCCCGACCCGCGGGCCCGCATGCCCGGGACGGCGGCCTGGATCGCGAGCAGGGGGGCCCGGAGGTTCACGGCGAAGACGAGGTCGTGGCGCTTCATGGGGAGGTCGAGGTCTCCCGGGAAGGTGATCGCCGCGTTGTTGACGAGGATGTCGACCCGGCCCCACTCGGCTTCGGTCCGGGCCACCATCGCCACGACCTCGGCGTCGTCGGCGAGGTTCGTCGGTACGGCGATGGCCGTGCCCCCGGCGTCGGTGACGGCCCGCACGGTGGCGTCGACGGTCCCGGGCACGGGGAGCGGCGCGGCGTCGGTGGCGCGCGCCGCGCAGGCGACCCGCACGCCGGCGGCCCCGAGCGCGATCGCGGTGGCGGCCCCGACCCCGCGGCTCGCGCCGGTGACGATGGCGACCCGGCCGTCGAGGTCCACCGGTCGAACCTACCGTGCCCCGTGCCCCGTGCGCCGCGGCGCGCTCCGGCGCCGGTGGTGGCGCGCTCAGCCGGTCAGGTCGGTGCGGGTGTACTCGACCACCGTGCGGATCTCGGTCGGGTCGAGGCGCCCCCCGAACGCGGGCATGCGGTTGAGGCCGTTGGTGACCAGGGCGATCTGGGCGTTCACGTCGGGGTACCGGCCGGCGACGCCGGCGAGGCGGGGTCCGACCCCGCCCTGGCCGTCGACGCCGTGGCACGTCGCGCAGTTCGCTCGGTAGATGCCCTGCCCCGTGGTGGGCCGGGCCGCGCGGTCGGAGGTCCCGCCGCCGCAGGCCGCGACGAGCGCTGCGGTGGGCACGACGAGGGCGACGGTGAGGACCGCGGCGCGGACCACCCTGCGAACCGCCGTGCGAACCGCCGTGCGAACCGCCGTGCGAACCGCCGTGCGAACCGCCGTGCGGAGATCGGGCGAGGGGCGACGGCGCACCCGTCGATTGTCGCGGTCCGGGGCGGCGGGTGCCACCGCTCGCTAGTGTCCGCACGGCCCGACCGAGGGCGGAGACCGAGCGGCGGGCGAGGAGCGGGGGCGAGGAGCGGGGATGGGCACCATCGGGCGGTGGGTGGGCACGGCCCTCCAGGGCGCCTACGCCTGGGCCCAACGGGCGGGCTCGATCGGGCCCGGGCACCGGCGGGCCCGGCGCTTCGTGGCGTTCGGCGACGGGAGCGCGATCTGCTTCCCCGTCACTGCGCTCTACGGCGAGCGCCACATCCGGATCGGCCGGCACACGATCGTCGGGCCGCACTGCACGCTCTCGGCCGGGGTCTCACCCGAGCACGTGCTCGACCGGGAGACCGTGGTCTCGATCGGCGACGGCTGCCTCATCGGGCGCGGGAGCGGCATCGTGGCCCACGAGTCGATCGTCATCGGCGACGACGTGTTCACCGGGCACCACGTGTACATCACCGACGCCAACCACGGCTACGAGGATCCCGACGTCCCCATCGGACGCCAGTTCGCCGCCCCGCGCCCGGTGGAGATCGGGGCGGGGTCGTGGCTCGGCCACGGGTCGATCGTGCTGCCCGGCGCGCGGGTCGGCCGCCACGTCGTGATCGGGGCCGGCTCGGTGGTGACGGGAACGATCCCCGACTTCTCGGTCGCAGTCGGAGTGCCGGCGCGCGTGGTGCGGCGCTACGACCCCGCCGACCCGGAGGCCGGGTGGCGGGCGGTGGACCCGGGGTGACGGCCGCCTAGCGCGTCGCCCACCAAACGCTGCTCGTAGCCCGGATCGACGCCGGGGGTGTCGGGGACGACCCACATCTGCACCAGGTGCAGCGGCGAGGTCCGGCTCGCGTTGGCCTCGGAGTGGCGGATGCCCCGACCCGCGGACATGCGCTGGGCCAGGCCGGGCTCGATGATGCCGTGGTTGCCCGCGGAGTCGCGGTGCTCGAGCGTGCCGTCGAGCACCCAGGTGACGATCTCCATGTCGCGGTGCCCGTGGGTGGGGAACCCGGCACCGGGGGCGATGCGGTCGTCGTTGTGCACGACCAGCAGGCCGTGGTGGGTGTTGGTCGGGTCCCGGTGGGGGCCGAAGCTGAACGAGTGCCACGAGTCGAGCCAGTCGACGCGGGTCCGGAACCGCTCGGGACCGCGGTGCACGACCAGTGCCATGCCCGGAGGGTACGGCCCGGGTCGGGGCCGGGCCGATACGCTCCGGTCCGTGACCGCCGTCGCCCCGGGCCCGGCCGCCGCGGCCCCCGATCGCCTCGACGTGTGGCGGCGGTTCGTGGAGGCCCACGCCGTGGTCGTCGGCGCGCTCGAGGCGACGTTGGTCGACGCCCGGGCCCTGCCCCTCGCCTGGTTCGACGTGCTCGTCGCCCTCGACGCCGCCCCCGGACGCCGACTGCGCATGCAGGACCTCGCCGACCGGGTCTGGTTCACCCGCTCGGGGCTGACCCGGCTGATCGACCGGATGACCGACGCCGGGCTCGTGACGCGGGAGCGCTGCACCGACGACCGGCGCGGGACCTGGGCCGTGCTGACCCCGGCCGGACGCGAGCGCCTCGTCGACGCCCACGGCCTCTACCTCCGCGGGGTGCACGAGCACTTCACCCGCCACCTCGACGACGCCGACGCCGCTGCGCTCGACCGGATCCTGGCCGGGATCACCGCCGGTGCGGTCGCCGGGGCCACCACCCCTGCGCCCGACCCGGGGACGCGGGGATGAGCGACGGGGGCGGGCTGCTCGACGGCGTCCGCGTCCTCGACTTCGGGATCTGGCGGCCGGTGCCGTACGCGACGCAGCTGCTCGCCGACCTCGGGGCCGACGTCTTGAAGGTCGAGCCGCCCGGCGGCGACCCCATGCGCACCTTCCCCGGGTTGTTCGCGACGATCAATGCCCACAAGCGCAGCATCGTCCTCGACCTGAAGGACGCCGCCGACCTCGCCCGTGCGCTCGACCTCGCCGCCGACGCCCACGTGGTGACCGAGGGGTTCCGGCCCGGGGTGGCCGACCGCCTCGGGATCGGTCCCGACGCCGTGCGGGCCCGCAACCCGGCGGTGGTCTACCTGTCGCTGTCGGGCTTCGGCCAGACCGGGCCGTTCCGGCTCGTCCCCGGTCACGACGTCAACTACCAGGCGCTCGCGGGCGTGCTGCGTCCCGACGGCGGGGAGCCCGCACCGGGGCACGGCGTGCCGTGGGCCGACGTGGCCGGCGGGCTCGCCGCGGCCTTCGCGATCTGCGCGGCGCTGGTGCGCCAGGTCCGCCATGGCGACGGCGAGGTCATCGACCTCGCCATGACCGATCTGCTGGCCACCTGGACCGGGGCGGTGACCCTGGGCCCGGTGGCATCGGTCGGTCGGCGCATGGCGGGTGCGCCCGGCTACGGCCTGTACCGCGCCCGGGACGGGTGGATCAGCCTGGGCGCGATCACCGAGGCGCACTTCTGGGCCGCGATCTGCGACGGGCTCGGCCTCGGCGACGCCCGCGACCTCACCCTCGCCGAGCAGCTCGACCGGTCCGACGAGCTGCGGGCCCGCATCGCCGATGCGGTGGGTGCGCTCGACCGGGCCGACGCCGTCGCCCGGCTCGCCGCGGCCGGGGCCCCGGTGGCGGCGGTCAACGACCGGGCCGACATGGTCGCCGACGCCCACCTGCGGGCCCGGGACCTCGTGGTCGACGGGCCCGACGGCGCGCCCGCCACCGCGCACCCCGTGCGCTACGTGCACCATCCGGCCCGGGGCCCGGCGGTGCCCCCCGCGCCCGATGCGCACGCGGGTGAGGGGTTCGACGCGCGACCCACCCCGGGAGCGTCGTGATGACCCGACTCGGGCCCCTGGCCGACCGGGTGGTGCTCGTCACCGGCGGCAACAGCGGGATCGGTCTCGGCATCGCCCGGGCCTGTGCCGAGGCCGGCGCCGACGTCGTGGTCTGGGGGACCAACGCCGAGAAGAACGAGGCGGCGGCGGCCGACCTCGCCGGCACCGGCGCACGCGTGCTGGCCCAGCGCTGCGACGTCGGCGACGAGGCCGACGTGGTCGGGGCGTTCGCCGCGGCGGTGGCCGAGATGGGCAAGGTCGACTGCCTGTTCGCCAACGCCGGGATCGGCGCGTCGTCGCCGTTCGTGGACATGGGCCTCGACGAATGGCGCGCGGTCCTGCGGGTCAACCTCGACGGCGCCTTCCTGTCGTTCCGGGAGGCGGCCCGGCACATGGTCGCCCGGGGTGAGGGCGGGTCGCTCGTCGGGATGTCGTCGATCTCGACCATCCACGGCGCCCCTCACCTCCAGCACTACGCAGCGTCGAAGCACGGGATGCTCGCCCTCACCCGTGGCCTCGCGGTCGAGCTGGCCCGGTACCGGATCCGCAGCAACGCCCTGCTGCCGGGCTGGACCCGCACGCCGATGAACGAGCCCGGGCGGCGCAGTGAGAAGTTCGTGCGCAACACCACCGAGCGCACGCCGGTGCGGCGGTGGGCCGATCCGGTCGACATGGGCCCTGCGGCGGTGTTCCTCGCCGACCCCACCTACCGCTTCCACACCGGCGACGAGCTGGTCGTCGACGGCGGCTACACCCGCTACTGAACCGGTCGCCCAAGGCGGACCAGGATCGCCCAGGGCGACCCAGGGTGGCTCAGGGGATGTAGTCGAGATAGACCACCCAGTAGGTGCAGACCCCCATCACCGCGACGCACGCGCCGAAGAAGGCGACCACCAGCGCCCGGGGCCAGCGGCGCAGGATCTCCCCGGCCGCGACGAACGGGGGGAACGTCTCGCCCGCGTAGCGGCCCAGGCCGACCATCCCGGTGAACAGGGGCACCACGAGGAACAAGCCGGTCAGCACGAGCCACGCGACGGGCATGCGCCGCCACACCGCCACGACCGCCGCGAGCGCGGCGAGCGCGAGCAGCACGTGGGGGATCGCGATCTTGCGGTCGCGCAGCACGAAGTCGACCAGATCGATCTCGGGCCAGCCGTCCTTGGCCTTGAAGAACGTGAGGGCGTCGCCGGTCGCGGCGAGGTTCACCCAGCACCAGGCGCCGATCGCGACCGCGGCCGGCCCGCACACCACGAGCACCCGCCGGGGGTTCCACCGCACCGCGAACGCCAGCGCGACCGCGACGAGGAAGCCGTTGGGGCGCACCATGACCGCGGCGATCGTCACCAGACCGGCACCGAGGTCGTGGCGCTCCTCGACCAGCGCGAACGCCCACACGCTCGCGGCGAAGACGATGGCCGACGGGTACACCATCGAGAACATGATCGAGGCGGGGAACAACGCGATCGCCCACACCGCGAGACCGGCGGCCCGGGAGTCGAAGTGACGGGACGCGATGCGGTAGAGGCCGACGAGGCCGACGAGGAAGGCGGCGTGGTTGACCACGACCCCCACGAGCGCCTCCGACAGGCCGAGGCCACCACCGACCCGGAGGATCGCCGGGAGCAGCGGGAAGAAAGGCCACGGCGACTCGGCGCCGGGTCGGTAGTCGAGCCAGTACCACCGGCGGGCGATCTCGAGGTACCAGGAGCCGTCCCACTTGGCCAGCCCGGCGTAGAGGGGCGTCTCGGGGACGCGCCCGCCGAGGGTGGCCGCAGGCCGGGCGACGGCCATGACCACGATCAGGGCGTCGGCGATCAGCCGCGAGACCACGAAGGGCACCAGCACGGGCCGCAGCGGGAACCCCCGGGCGGCACGGGGCGCCTCGGTCGTCACGCGCCGGAGCGTAGCGAGACCGGGGTCGGTCGGGGCTAACGTCCGGCCCGGATGCCCACCCCGCCGCCCCACGTCGTCTTCCTCTGCACCGGCAACGCCGCCCGCTCCGTGATGGCGGGGGCGATCCTGGCCGCCCACGTCGAGGCCGCTGAGGTCACCGACGTCGGTGACGTCGGCGACGCGGGTGACGCCGGCGTCCGGATCACCACCGCCGGCACCCACGTGGTGGAGGGGATGCCCATGAGCTGGCGGACCCGCGACGCGCTGACCGGCGTCGACGTGCGGCCGCCCGCCCACCGCAGCCTCCAGCTCCGCGACGACCACTGCGCCGACGCCGACCTGGTCGTGGCGCTGGCCCGGGAGCACGTCGAGTACGTCCGCCGGGTCCACCCCGAGGCGGCGGCCCGCACCGCCACCCTGCGCCGCCTGGTGCGCGACCTCCCGCCCGGGCCCGGGTCCCTGGCCGACCGGCTCGCCGCACTCGACCTCGGCACCGTCGACCTGGAGCCGTGGGAGGACGTCGAGGACCCCGCGGGCGGGGAGCTGCCCGTGTTCGAGGCCTGTGCCCGGGAGATCCGGGACCTGATCGCCGCGCTCGCCCTCGCGGTGACCGAGCGACCTGGGAGTGCGCGATGAGCACCGTGCCGTACCCGTCCGACGTGCCCGTCGAGGTGCAGCAGGTCGAGGCGCAGCTGCTCGGCCCGGGGGGCTTCTTCGAGGTGGTCGAGGAGGAGGTGGCGGGCGAGCGGCTCCGGGTGGTCGCGAACCGGGCCCGGTCACTGCGCGAGATGCTCGTGAACTCGGTCGCCCAGGGTGACAACGAGTACGCCGCGTTCACCGGCGACGCCGAGCACTTCCGGCGGTTCACGTTCGCCGAGCACGCCCGCCTGGTCGCGTCCACCGCGGCGGTCCTGCGCGACGAGTACGGCGTGGGCCCGGGCGACCGGGTCGCGATCCTCGGGGCGAACTCCCCCGAGTGGATCGTCACGTTCTGGGCCAGCGTCTCGCTCGGGGCGATCGCGGTCGGGCTCAACGGGTGGTGGACCGAGCCGGAGATCCGCTACGGGGTGGCCGACTGCGACCCCAAGGTCCTCGTCGGCGACGCGCGCCGTCTGGCCCGGCTCGGCGCGCGGGACGCCGGGGTGCCGACGGTCGTGATCGAGGACGGCTTCGAGGCGATCTGGCGGGCGCACGCCGGTGCGCCGCTGCCCGAGCAGCCGATCGCCGAGGACGACGCCGCGGTGATCCTGTACACGAGCGGGACCACGGGCCGGCCGAAGGGGGCGATCAACACCCACCGCAACGTCATCGCCTTCCTCACCGCGCAGTTCATCAGTGGTGCCCGTTCGATGATGCTCGCCCCGCCCCCGCCGCCCGACGCACCGCCGCCGCTCCCGCCGTGCGCGATGGTGACCAGCCCGTTGTTCCACGTCTCGGGGCTCCACGCCGCGGCCGTCATGTCGCTCGCCGCGGGCTTCCGGGGCGTGTGGCTCACCGGGAAGTTCGACCCGGTGGTCGCGATGCGGGTGATCGAGTCGGAGCGGGTCACGAGCTGGGGCTTCATGGCCACGCTGCTGACCCGGTTCATCAACCATCCCGACGTCACCCGGTACGACCTCACCTCGCTGGTGAACCTCGGTGGCGGCGGGTCGCCCATCCCGCCTGCGCTCCAGGAGCGCACCAAGCAGCTGTTCCCGCACCTGCGCAAGACGATGTCGGTCGGCTACGGCTCCACCGAGACCGCGGCGCTCGTGACCACCAACACCGGGGCGGAGTACGACGCCCACCCGGACTCGGTCGGGCGACCCACCGCCGGCGTCGAGCTCGACATCCGCGACGAGGAGGGGAACCCGGTCCCGCTCGGCGAGGAGGGCGAGGTGTGCGCCCGGGGGCCGATGATCATGCCCGGGTACTGGAACCGGCCCGAGGACACCGCGACGGCGTTCTGGCCCGGCCGCTGGTACCGGATGGGCGACGTCGGCCGCATCGTCGACGGGCGTCTCTACCTCGCGTCCCGCAAGCGCGACCTGATCTTCCGGGGGGGCGAGAACGTGTACCCGATCGAGATCGAGTACCGGCTCGAGGAGCATCCCGACGTGCTCGAGGCCGCCATCGTCGGGGTGGACCACCCCGATCTGGGGCAGGAGGTCAAGGCCTACGTGGTCCCGGTGCCGGGCGCGTCGGTCACCGGTGCCGATCTGGCCGCGTGGGTGGGGGAGGCGCTCGCCTACTACAAGGTGCCGTCGCAGTGGGAGATCCGGTCGGAGCCCTTGCCCCGCACCGCCACCGGCAAGATCGTCAAGAACGCGCTTGACGACGCCACGCAGCACACCCAGCAGGAGGACTGACCGGCGCCCATGCGCCGACGGTCGGGAACGGGGGAGCCATGGACCACCGCGACTACGTCGCCCACGACGCTCTCGGCCTCGCCGCCCTGGTGGCCGCCGGGGAGGTGTCCGCCGCCGAGGTGCTCGACGCCGCCGCCGCTGCGATCGACGCCCGCAATCCGGAGATCAACGCGGTGGTGGCCCGACGCGACGACGCCGCGCGCGCCGAGGTGGCCGCAGGCCTGCCCGCCGGGCCGCTCACCGGCGTCCCGTACCTGGTCAAGGACCTCAACGCCCACGTCGCCGGGCTGCCGAGCACCCAGGGGGTGCGCCTGTTCGCCGACGTGGTCGCCGCGGCCGACAGCGAGTTCGTCGCCCGCCTCCGTCGGGCCGGGATGGTGATCCTGGGCAAGACCAACACGCCCGGCTTCGGCACCAGCACGAGCACCGAGCCCGGCCTCTTCGGCCCGTGCCGCAACCCCTGGGACCCGACCCTCGGGTCCGGGGGCTCGAGCGGCGGGGCCGCCGCCGCGGTCGCGTCGGGGATGGTGCCGGCCGCCCACGCCACCGACGGGGGTGGCTCGATCCGCATCCCGGCCGCCGCCTGCGGGCTCTTCGGCCTGAAGGTCACCCGGGGCCGGGTCACCCACGCGCCCTACGCGGGCGAGGGGTGGAACGGCATGTCGGTGGGGCACGCGGTGACCCGGTCCGTGCGCGACAGCGCGGCGATCCTCGACGCGACCTCGGCCCCGTTCCCCGGCGACCCCTACGTCGCGCCCGCACCGGTCCGGCCCTACCTCGACGAGGTGACCACCGAGCCCGGCCCCCTGCGCATCGCCCTGCTCGACCGCCAGCCCGGGACCGGGCTCGAGCCCGGCCCCGACGCGGCCGAGGCCCTGGCTGCGGCGGCCCGGCTGTGCGAGGCGCTCGGGCACCACGTGGTCCCGGCGGTCTGGCCCGAGCTCCCGGTGCTCCCGGCCCAGGTCACGGGGACGATCTCGTCGACCCACGTCGCCAACGCCATCGACCGCCGCCTGGCCGAGCTCGGGCGCGACCTGCGCGACGACGACATCGACGGCTGGATCCACGCGGTCGTGCAACGGGGCCGGGCGGTGACCGGTGAGGAGTACGTGCAGACGGTGGGGCTCATGCACGCCACCGGGCGGGCCGTCGCCGCGTGGATGGCCGACTACGACGTGCTGCTCTCGCCGACCATGGCGATCCTCCCACCCCCGATCGGCGTGCTCGACCCGAACGGCGACCGCATGTCGGAGGCGCTGCCCTACCTGTCGGCCATGAGCGGGTTCTGCGCGATCGCCAACGTCACCGGACAGCCCGCGATGAGCGTCCCGCTGCACCGGACCGCTGCCGGCTTCCCCGTCGGGGTGCACGTCGTCGGCCGCTTCGGCGACGAGGCCACCCTGCTCCGGCTCGCCGGGCAGCTCGAGCGGGCCGCCCCCTGGCCCGCCGTCGCACCGGCCTGACCGGCTCCGCTCAGAGCAGGGCCGACAGCTCCGCCCAGTCGCGGCGCACGCGAGCGCCGTCGAAGTAGGGGAGGACCTGGAGGCACACGTGGTCGGCGCCGGCGTCGTGGTGCGCCCGGACCCGGGCCCGGACCGTCTCGACGTCGCCCCAGACGACGATCGCGTCGACGAGGCGGTCGGAGCACTGCGTGATGTCCTCCTCGGTGAAGCCGAGGCGCCGCAGGTTGTTCGCGTAGTTGGGCAGGCTCAGGTACCCCGTGATGTTCTCGCGGGCGATGGCGCGCGCCGTCGTCGGGTCGCTCTCGAGGATCACCTTCTGCTCGGGTGCGAGCAGCGGGCCCGGTCCGAGCGCCGCCCGGGCGACCGCGGTGTGCTCGGGCGGCACGTAGTAGGGGTGGGCCCCCCGGGTGCGCTCGGCGGCCAGCGCGAGCATCTTGGGGCCGAGCGCTGCGAGGCAGCGCTCGGGGGCCACGCTCGGGGCGGCCCCGAGGTAGAGCGCGCCGTCCATGGCGTCGAGGTACTCGCGCATCGACGCCAGCGGCGGGCCGTAGGTCTGTCGGCGCATGCCCTCCACCGCGGGTTGGTGGCTCACGCCCAGCCCGAGCAGGAACCGGCCCGGGTGCGCCTCGCTGATCGCCTTCCAGCCCGAGACCATGGTCATCGCGCCCCGGGCGTAGATGCTGGCGATCCCGGTGCACGCAGCGATCCGCTCCGTGGCCCCGAGGATGATCATGGCGTTGACCATCGGGTCGCGCCCCACCGCCTCGGGGACCCAGATCGCGCCGTACCCGAGCGCCTCGATCTCGGCCGCCATCTCGGCCGCGACCGCGGCCGGCTGGGCGTCGAGGGCGAAGGTCCAGATCCCGATGCCGCCGAGATCGACCGAGGGGTCGGCCGGATCGGCCGGGTGCGCGGACGGGGCGGTGTCGGTCATGGCATCTCCTGCTCGGTCGGTGCACCCTATGCTCCCGGGCGAGCCAGGGGGAGCGACCGTGGGATCCGACACCATCACCATCCTCGACCCACGTGTGGTGGCGCCCCGGGCCGACGCCACCGAGACGTTCTCGGTCGGTGCCCCCATCGCGGGCAAGGTGGTGGGACTCCGGCTCGACCGGGCCTGGCGGTCCTACATCGCGGTGGTCGACGAGTGGGAGCGGATGCTGCGGGCCGACGGGGCCACGCCCGCGCTCCTCTGGGTGGGCGACCGGGTGGGCGAGGAGGGGGAGCGCACCCGCAGCGACCTCGACGAGTGGTCCCGCCTGGTCGACATCGGGGTGGTCGGGCTCGGCAACTGAGGCTCGTGCACGTCGTGGAGTGTCCACGACACCGTGCTGGTCGAGGGGCTGGGCAAGCCCGCCGTCGTCGTGATCACCGAGGAGTTCGTGACCATCGCCACCCGGATCGCCACGCTCAAGGGCCACGCGAGCCTGCGCCAGCTGGTGCTGCCCTACCCGCTGGAGACCCGCGAGGAGGACGAGTGCCGGGCCATCGCCCGCGCGTTCTACCCCCGGCTGCTCGAGTGCCTGGGGGCGACCGCGTGAGCCCGCAGCTCGCGAGCGGGCGGATCGAGGCCCCGGCCGACCCCCGGGCGTTCCACGAGTGGTCGCTCGCCGAGGGCTTCGGTGACGGCCTGCCGTTGCTCCCGCCGACCGAGGATGCGGTGGGCGCGCTGCTCGCGGCCACGCCCCTGGCGGCCGACCACGTGCTGGGGGTCCTCGCGCCGGCCGCAGTGCCGGCCACGGTGGAGAAGGTGGCGGTCAACGCCGCGATGGCCGGGGTCGCGCCGGCGGCGTTCGGGTACGTGGTCGCAGCGCTCGAGGCGGTGCTGCAACCGCAGTTCAACTGGTCGGCACTCGCCGCGACCACCTCGAGCGTGACCCCGGTGCTCGTGGTCAACGGTCCCCGGCGGGCCGAGCTCGGCTTCGACATGGAGGCGGGCTGCATGGGGGGTGCGGCGGGCCGGGGCTCGTCGACCGTGGGCCGAGCCGTGCAGCTGTGCCTCCGCAACATCGGCGGCCAGAAGGTGGGCACCACGTCGAAGAGCGTCTTCGGTCAGCCCGCCCGGATCGTGGGCCTGTGCGTGGCCGAGTGGGAGGAGGAGTCGCCGTGGCCGTCGCTGGCCGCGCGCCTGGGCCACGCGCCCGGTGACGAGGTGGTGACCGTGCACGGGGGCAAGGGCACGTTCCCCTTCGCCGACATCCACAACGACGACGCCCGCGACCTCCTGTACCTGATCGCCAAGACCCTGGCCTTCCCCCTCGCCAACATGTACCTCGGCACCACCGCCGCCCACGGCGAGACCGTGGTCGCATTCAACCCGGTGTGGGCGCAGCGCTTCGGCGCGGCGTTCCCCGACGTCGCCGACCTCCAGGCCTTCGTGCAGGAGCACGCCTGGCAGCCGATCGACCTGTGGCCGGCCGAGAACCAGCGGGTGCTGTACGAGCGCGACCGGGTCGACGCGCAGGGTCGGGTCCACATCGCCGCGACCCCCGACCAGTGGGTGCCGATCGTGTGCGGGGGCCGGGCCAGCCTGCACGGCGTGGCGCTCACGTCGTGGGCGGAGACCAGCCTCGGGCACGCCGCGGTCCGGCGCTGACCGGGGCGTCGGCGCCGCCGACGCTCACCACCAGCGGGGGTGCAGGGCGTGCTCCTTCGCGAAGCGTTGGGCCGAGACGGTCGTGCCGTTGTGGGCGACCGCATCGGGGGAGTCCGCGAGCCACGCGATGACCGCGGCGGGCACGGTCGGCGGTGCGCCCGGGTAGACGCCCTCGAGGCCGAGGGCCCGGGCGTTGACCTCCATGCGCTCGGTCACCACGAAGCCCGGTTCCACGTTGACGATGACGATCCCGTCGTCGCGGTGCTCGGCGGCGATGATCCCGGCCAGGCGGTGGAAGGCGCCCTTCGACATCGCGTAGGCCGACCCCCACCCGCCCTCGCCGGCCGGTGCCGGGGGGTCGCTGATCGCGACGGCTGAGGTGACGTCGATGATGCGCCCGCCCCCGGCCGCGATCATGCGGGGCAGCACCGCCTTGCACAGCACGACCTGGTTGACCGCGTTCGCCTGCACCTTGGTCTCGATCATCTCGATCGTGGTGTCGGCGAACCGCACCATCGACCCCGGTCCGGTGTGCACGGCGTTGTTCACGAGCACGTCGAGGCGGCCCCACTCCTCGTAGACCCGGTCGGCCGCCGCGACGATCGAGGTTCGGTCGAGCAGGTCCATCGGAATGGGCAGTGCCCGCCGACCGGTGGCGGTCACGAGCGCGGCGGTCGTGTCGAGGCTGCCGGGCACGGCCCGCCCGCCCCGGTCGGAGTCGTCGACGCCGTCGCCCTCGTGCACGGTCCGGGCCGTGAACGCGACGTCGAACCCGGCCTCGGCCAGCGCGACCGCGGTGGCCTTCCCGATGCCGCGGCTCGCCCCCGTCACCAGTGCAGTCCGGTGGTCCATCGGCTAAAACGTATTCCAGTTCCGGACCGGGCGTCCGCCGCCCGGCCCCCGCCCGCGGACAGGAGGACCCATGGCCCTCGAGGTCACCCCGTTCACGGTCGCCGTCCCCGAGGCCACGCTCGCCGACCTGCACGAGCGCCTGGCCCGGACCCGCTTTCCCGAGCAGATCCCGGGCGCGGGGTGGGACTACGGCAGCGAGCTCGAGTACGTGCGGGACCTGGTCGCGTACTGGCGCGACGCCTACGACTGGCGGGCTGAGGAGGCCCGCATCAACGCCTTCGACCAGTTCCTGACCACCATCGACGGCCAGCGGGTCCACTTCGTGCACCAGCGGTCCCCCGAGCCCGACGCACTGCCCCTGCTGATCACCCACGGGTGGCCGGGCTCGGTGGTCGAGTTCCTCGACGTGATCGGCCCGCTCACCGACCCCCGCGCCCACGGCGGCGACCCGGCCGACGCCTTCCACGTGGTCGCCCCGTCCATCCCGGGCTACGCGTTCTCCGGGCCGACGGTCGAGCGGGGCTGGAGCCCCCGGCGGGTGGCCGGCGCCTGGGCGACCCTCATGGCCGGGCTCGGCTACGACCGCTACGGCGCCCAGGGTGGCGACTGGGGCTCGATCATCACGACGCAGCTCGCGCTGGTGGACCCGGCGCACCTCGCC
>VGBI01000040.1 GCA_016870595.1 Actinomycetota bacterium | reverse complement strand
GCGTGCCCGGCGCAGCCCGACGCAACGCGGACAGCATCGCCTCGGAGCGGGCCGCTGCGGGCATCAGCGTGCCCCCGGATCGCGGACGTTCGACCAAACCGTCACGATACCCCCCGATGCTCCTGCGCCCGTCAGCCCGTCAGCCCGTCAGCCCGTCAGCCCGTCACCCGTCGGCCCGGCGTCGGGGTCATGGGGTGAACGCCGCCGCCAGCGCCTCGGCCACGTGGTCGACGCCCACCACCTCCACGCCGGGCCCGGCGACCAGCGATCGGGGCCCGACCACCCGGGTGAACCCCATCCGGGCCGACTCGGCCACCCGCAGCGCGGTGTGCGCGACGCCCCGGACCTCCCCGCCGAGCCCGACCTCACCGATGAGGACGGTGCGGGGCGCGAGGACCCGGTCGTCGGCGACGCCGGCCACCGCGGCGGCGACGGCGAGATCGACCCCGGGCTCGGCGACCCGCAGGCCGCCGGCGACGCTCGCGTAGACGTCGGACCGGCGGGTGTCGATCCCGGCGTGGCGCTCGAGCACCGCCAGGAGCATCGAGAGTCGGTTCGCGTCGACCCCGGCCGCGACCCGCCGGGCGCCGTCGTCGCGGGGAGCGACCAGGGCCTGCACCTCGACCAGGAGTGGGCGGGCCCCCTCGACCGTGGCGGCGACGGCCGACCCCGGCCCCCCGTCGCGTCGGTCGGCCAGGAACAGCGCCGAGGCGTCGGGAACGGGGACGAGCCCGGACTCGGTCATCTCGAAGATGCCCACCTCGCGGGTCGAGCCGAAGCGGTGCTTGCGCGTGCGCAGGAACCGGAGCCCGTGGTGACGGTCCCCCTCGAACGAGCAGACCGTGTCGACCACGTGCTCCAGTTGACGTGGACCGGCGAGCGACCCGTCCTTGGTGACGTGCCCGACCAGGACGGTCGCGGTCGCGTGCTCGCGCGCGAGGCGGGTGAGGCGCGACGCGCACTCACGGATCTGGGTGACCGAGCCTGGGGCGCCGGGCAGGTCGGGATCGACCAGGGTCTGCACGGAGTCGATCGCGAGCACGGTGGGCCGCACCGCCTCCACGTGGGCGACCACGTGGGGCAGGGAGGACTCGGCGACGAGCCAGAGGTCCTGGTGGACGACGCCGAGCCGCTCGGCCCGGTGCCGGACCTGCTCGGGCGACTCCTCGGCCCCGACCAGCAGGCACCGGTGGCCCCCGGCGGCGAGGTGGCCCAGGGTCTGGAGCAGCAGGGTCGACTTGCCGATGCCCGGCTCGCCCCCCAGCAAGGTGGCGGAGCCCGGGGTGAGCCCGCCGCCCAGGACCCGGTCGAGCTCGTCGATGCCGGTGGCGCAGCGGGCCACCCCGGCCGCGGGGACCTCGCCGATGGGTCGGGCGACGCTCGCGGGGTCGCCCTGGGGCCGGGCCGGGACCACCACCTCCACGAGGGACCCCCAGGCGCCGCACCCCCCGCAACGACCCCGCCACTGCGGGGACGCGTCGCCGCACTCGACGCACCGGAAGGTGGCGCGGGGGACTCGGGAGATCTTCGTCGTCATGGCGTCAGGGTCGCACGGGGGTACGACACGGATCGGGTGCCCGGGCCCGCCTACCGTCACCGGGGTGACGTCCGGACCGCCCGTGGTCGGCTTCGACCTCGACATGACGCTCATCGACTCGCGCCCGGGAATCCTCACCACGCTCGCCGTGCTGGCCGAGGAGTCCGGGGAGGCGGCCCTCGCCGCACCCGACCTCCTCGACGCGCTCCTCCGGCGCAACCTCGACCTGGTCCTCGCCGACCGGCTGCCCGCCGACCGGGCGCCCCGCCTCGCCGACCGGTTCCGCGAGCTCTATGCCGACATCGGGGTCCCCGGGTCCTCGCTGCTCCCGGGCGCGGCCGCCGCCGTGGACGCGGTCCGGCGGCGCGCCGGCCGGGTCGTCGTGGTCACGGCCAAGTTCCCACCCAACGCCGTCCGGTGCCTCGCCCACGTGGGCCTCGAGGTGGACGCCGTCCACGGGTGGCGGCTCGGTCCGGCCAAGGCCGAGGCGCTGCGGGCCGAGGGGGCCGGGGTCTACTTGGGCGACACCCCCGGCGACATGGCTGCGGCCGTCGCCGCCGACGCCCTCGCCGTCGGGGTCGCCACCGGACCCCACCCCGCGCCCGAGCTGCGGGCGGCCGGGGCCCGGATCGTGCTCAGCGCGATGACCGAGTTCGCCGATCGGTGGCCGGAGGCGGACTGACCCCCCGGTTGCCCCGGCCCGGCCGTCGGCGCCGGGGCCAGCCCACCACCACGGCGAGGACCACGAGCACGACCGCCGCGCTCACCCCGACGATGCGAGTCCGGTTGCCCACCGACGACGACGCGTCGAGCGAGACCGCGCCGTCCCCACCGGTCGAGACCGCCACCGGGTCGCGACCGGGCAGCTCGACCACCAGGCGGATGCGCACCCCGTCGCGGATCTGGGCGGCGAGCCGCTGGTCGAGCGCGGCGACGTCGACCCCCTGGGCCGCGAGGGCGGCGGCCAGCTCGGCGTCGGCCGCGACCCCGGCGGTCGCGGCGGCGGGATCGAGGGTCGCCCGGGCCGCGTAGCGGGTGGCGAAGAACTCCCGGGTCCGGGTGAACCGGGCGTTGCGCAACGGACCCGCGTCGCCGTTCAGCTCGGCCAGGATGCCGGGCACCTCGTCGACGCGCGCGAAGGGCTTCGACAGGGTCAGCGTGGCCGAACCGTCGGGCGCCCGCACCCAGGGCGCCACCGTCCATCCCGCCGGGGCGAGGTCGGCGACGCGGACGCGGGCGTCGAGCGACCCGCCCCCGGCCTCGGCCGTCTCGACCGCGCCGGGGTCGGCCCGCACCTCGACGCCGACGGTGCCGGAGCCGTCGTCACGCACCGCGACGGTGACGGTGGCGTCGACCGCGCACCCGGCGGCGAGCCCGGCGAGGGCAGCGAGCGCGCCGAGCCGGAGGGCCCGCCGCCCGATCGTCCCCGCCCGCCACCAGCGGGCCCGCTGGGGGGTACCCGGCGGATCAGCCCTCAGACCCGCTCCCGGCCATCTCCACCGGGGGCGGCTCGACCCCTTCGATGCCCCGGAAGACGAACTCGTCGTCGGCGGCATCCACGAGCACGGTCTCGCCGGCCCGGAACTCCTTCCAGAGGATCTTCTCGGAGAGGACGTCCTCGATGTTGCGCTGGATCGCCCGGCGCAACGGGCGGGCCCCGAGGGTGGGGTCGTAGCCCTTCCTGGCCAGGAGGAGCTTGGCGTCGGGCGTGAGCTCGAGGCCGAGGCCCTGGCTCTCGAGCTGGGTCTGCACCCGCTTGATCATCAGGTCGACGATCTCGACGACCTCGTCCTGGGTCAGCTCGGCGAAGACGATGACCTCGTCGATCCGGTTCAGGAACTCGGGGCGGAAGTGCCGCTTGAGATCCTCGTTGACCTTGGCCTTCATCTTCTCGTGGGTGACCGCGTCGTCGGACGGCCCGAAGCCGATCGACGCCTTGCGCAGGTCGGCCGTACCGAGGTTCGAGGTCATGATGATCACGGTGTTCTTGAAGTCGACGGTCCGACCCTGGGCGTCGGTGAGCCGACCGTCCTCCAGGATCTGGAGGAGCGTGTTGAACACGTCGGGGTGGGCCTTCTCGATCTCGTCGAAGAGCACGACCGAGAACGGCTTGCGCCGGACGGCCTCGGTGAGCTGACCGCCTTCGTCGTAGCCGACGTAGCCCGGGGGCGAGCCGACGAGGCGCGACACCGTGTGCTTCTCCATGTACTCCGACATGTCGAGCTGGATCAGCGCCTGCTCGTCACCGAACAGGAACTCGGCGAGGGTCTTGGCGGTCTCGGTCTTCCCCACGCCCGACGGGCCGAGGAAGATGAATGAGCCCGACGGACGCTTCGGGTCCTTGAGGCCGGCCCGGGTGCGGCGGATGGCCTGGGAGACGGCCTTGATGGCGTCGTCCTGGCCCACGACCCGCTTGTGCAGCTCCTCCTCCATGCGCAGGAGCTTGGCCGTCTCCTCCTCGGTGAGCTTGTACACGGGGATGCCGGTCCAGAGCGCGAGGACCTCGGCGATCGACTCCTCGGTCACCTCGTTGAAGAGGTCGACACCTTCGGCCTGGAACTCGGACTCCTTGGTCGAGCGCTGCTCGAGCAGCTCCTTCTCACGGTCGCGCAGCGACGCGGCCCGCTCGAACTGCTGGTTCTCGATCGCCTCCTCCTTGTTCTTGCGGACGGTGGCGATCTCGTCCTCGAGCTCCTTGTAGTCGGGCGGCGCCTGCATACGCCGGATCCGCAGCCGGGCGCCGGCCTCGTCGATGAGGTCGATGGCCTTGTCGGGGAGATGACGGTCGGAGATGTAGCGGTCGGCCATGTTGGCCGCGGCCACGACGGCCTGGTCGGTGATCGTGACGCGGTGGTGCGCCTCGTAGCGGTCGCGCAGCCCCTTGAGGATCTCGATGGTGTGCGGGACCGACGGCTCCTCGACCTTGATCGGCTGGAAGCGCCGCTCGAGCGCCGCGTCCTTCTCGAGGTGCTTGCGGTACTCGTCGAGGGTGGTGGCCCCGATGGTCTGGAGCTCGCCCCGGGCCAGCATCGGCTTGAGGATGCTGGCGGCGTCGATGGCGCCCTCAGCCGCACCGGCGCCCACGAGCGTGTGCAGCTCGTCGATGAAGAGGATGATGTCGCCGCGGTTCTTGATCTCCTTGAGCACCTTCTTCAGGCGCTCCTCGAAGTCGCCGCGGTAGCGCGACCCGGCGACGAGCGCGCCGAGGTCGAGGGTGTAGAGCTGCTTGCCCTTGATGGTCTCGGGGACCTCACCGCTCACGATGTCGGAGGCGAGCCCCTCGACGATGGCGGTCTTGCCCACGCCGGGCTCGCCGATCAGGACCGGGTTGTTCTTGGTGCGGCGCGACAGCACCTGCATGACCCGCTCGATCTCCTTCTCGCGACCGATGACCGGGTCGAGCTTCTTGTCGCGGGCGAGCTGGGTGAGGTTGCGGCCGAACTGGTCGAGGACGAGCGAGCCGCTCGGCTGCTGCTCACCGGAGCCCGACCCACCGCCGGCGCCGGCGCCCTCCTTCTGCCCCGAGTACCCCGAGAGCAGCTGGATGACCTGCTGGCGGACCCGGGAGAGGTCGGCGCCGAGCTTCACGAGGACCTGGGCGGCGACGCCCTCGCCCTCGCGGATGAGCCCGAGGAGGATGTGCTCGGTGCCGATGTAGTTGTGGCCGAGCTGGAGCGCCTCGCGCAGCGAGAGCTCGAGCACCTTCTTCGCCCGCGGGGTGAAGGGGATGTGCCCGGAGGGGGCCTGGCCCCCGTGCCCGATGATCTCCTCGACCTGGGCCCGCACCGCCTCGAGGGAGATGCCGAGCGACTCGAGCGCCTTCGCGGCGACGCCCTCGCCCTCGTGGATCAGTCCGAGGAGGATGTGCTCGGTGCCGATGTAGTTGTGGTTGAGCAGGCGCGCCTCTTCCTGCGCCAGCACCACTACCCGGCGGGCTCGGTCGGTGAAGCGTTCGAACACTGGACCGCCTCTCTGGGGCGAGGGACTCGGATACGGTGCCTGTGGGGAGTGTACCCCGCAGGTCTGCGGGCCTTTCGGGCAGTATCGAGGGGTGACCCGGGGTCGGGACACCGCTCGGTCCGGCTCGGTCTGGCTGGGCTCGGAGCATGCTCCGGATCCACGCAGAACCCGCCCCGTCCCGGTGATGTTCCCGGTCGGGCCGCCCGGGTGAACCCGTGCACACCCGGCCTCGCCGGGGTTGGTCGGCGTCGTCGCCGGTGCGTAGCGTGGGCGAAGTGATCGATCTCTCCGCGCTGGGGCTGGATCCGCTCGCGCCCGACATGGCCCGGGTCGAGGAGGAGTTGCGGGCGTCGGTCGACGACGACGACCGCTTCCTCGGCGAGGTCGCGGTCCACCTGGTCGCCGCCGGGGGCAAGCGCCTGCGCCCCGCCCTCGGACTGTGCGCCGCCTACGCCGCGATCGGACCCCGGGCCGCGTCGTCCGCCGCCGTCACCGGCGGTGTCGCCTGCGAGCTCGTGCACCTCGGTTCGCTGTACCACGACGACGTCATCGACGAGGCCGAGACCCGCCGGGGCGTGCCGTCGGTCAACGCACGGTGGTCCAACATCGTGGCGATCCTGGCCGGCGACTACCTGCTCGCCCGGGCGTCGTCACTGGCGGCGTCGCTCGGTGCCGACGTGGCCGCCCTGCTCGCCACCACGATCAGCGACCTGTGCCGCGGCCAGGTGCTCGAGCTCCAGCACCTCTTCGACGCCGGGCGCAGCGGGGAGGCCTACGCCGCCGCGATCGAGGGCAAGACCGCGGCGCTGTTCGCCACGTCGTGCCGCATCGGCGGCATGGTCAGCGAGGTCGACGAGCCCACCCTCGACGCGCTCACGCGCTTCGGCCACCACCTCGGCATGTGCTTCCAGGTCGTCGACGACGTGCTCGACCTCACCTCCACCGACGAGACGCTGGGCAAGCCGGCCGGCCAGGACCTCCACGAGGGGATCTACACGTTGCCGGTCATCTACGCGCTCGGCGACAGCGACGAGCTGCGGTCGATGCTCGGTGCGCCCCTCGACGGCGAGCGGCTCGACCGGGCCCGCGCGATCATCGTGGCCAACGGCGCGGTCGACGCTGCGCTGGCCGTGGCCCGCGACCACGCGACCAAGGCCAATGAGGCGCTCGCCGGGGCCGCCGGGCTCGACCCCGCGGTCACCGCCGGGCTCTGCCGGCTCGTCGACGGGCTCGTCACCCGCGACCACTGATCGTCTGATCGTCTGATCCTCTGACTCTCCGTCCGCCGGCGCGCCGGGCCGGGCCCCGGAACCCCACGGACCGGTCCACCGACGGCGGCGCGGTCAGCGGATCGCGGCCCGGGCGTCCACGTCGGCGAGGAACTCGAGCACCGAGCGGTTGAACGCGTTGGGCTGCTCCACCATCAGACCGTGGGCGGCGCCGCGCAGCTCGCGGAGCCGGGCGCCCGGGATCATCTCCGCGAGCTCCTCGGCGTCGCCGAACGGCGTGAGCATGTCCTGGGAGCCGGTGATGACGAGCGTCGGCGCGTCGACGCCGGCGAGCTCGAAGCGCACGTCGTCGGAGAGGGCGAGGATCGCGTCCACCTGCGCGGCGAAGTGCTCGGGCTCGCCCTGGAGCACCAGCCGGCCGAGGAGGTTGATCCACGGTCCGAACCGGCGGTGGAACCGCGGGCCCACCAGCCACCGCATGCCGTCGCCGGACATGGCCGACATGCCCCGGGTCCGCACGGCGGCGGCCCACTCGGCGAGCAGCTCGCGACGCCACTCGTGGTGGCGGCAGGCGGTGCACGCGAGCACGAGACCCCGCACCCGCTCCCCGTGGCGGACGGCGAGGATCTGACCGATCGCCCCACCCATCGAGGCGCCCAGGACGTGGGCCGCGGCGACCTCCTCGGCGTCGAGCACCGAGACCACGTCGCGGGCCATCTGCTCGAGGTCGAACGGGTGTGGCGCGTTGGTGGACCCACCGACCCCACGGTTGTCCACGGCGAGGCAGCGGTAGCGCCGACCGAGGGCGATGCGCTGGAGGGCCCAGCCCCGGGAGTCGGTCCCGAGCCCCTGGACCAGCAGCAGGGGCGGGCCGTCGCGGCGACCGAACCGGTCGTACGCGATGAGGGTGCCGTCGGTCGCGGTGACGTACCTCACGGATCCCCGCCCCCGCCCCGCAGCATGGCCGCGACCGCGCGCCGGACCTCCTCGGCGAGCTCGGCCGCCGCGAGCGGGTCGTCGGTCGCGGTGCCCTCGGGCGGTCGACAGAGGGGCCCCACCGCCACCACCCAGCCCCCGGCGGGCAGCCCGACCGGGCCGCTCGGCCGGACCGCCACGGGCAGCACCGGGAAGCCGAGGGTGGCACCGATCACGAGGCGCGGCGCCTCACCCGCGGCCCGGGGCGACAGCGTGCGGCCCAGCGGGACGGCGGCCAGGTGGCCCGCGCGGAGCACCGCGGCGACGTCGCCGGCGCGGCGACCGATCCCCCCGAGCTTGTGGGTCAGGGCGCCCAGCCCCGGGAGCGTGGGCAGCCCGACCAGGCGGAGGCGGCGGTCGACCGCGCGTTGGACCGCCCCGGCCACGAGCAGGGGCTCGAGCAGTCCGACGCCGAGGTTGGCGACGAGGAGCGCGCCCCCGCTCGCCGGGAGGTGCTCAGCGCCCACGGTCCGCACCGGCAGGCGACCCACGACCGGGGCGAGGAGGAAGTCCTGCAGATGGGGATCGCCCCCGAACTCGTCGACGGCGTAGCGGCCGTCCCACCGCCGGCGCAGCGCCGCGGGGAGGGAGTCCCGGTCGAGGAGCCGGTCGCTGTCGATGCCGTAGTTCGGGGCCGGCGGGGGCGCCCGGTCCTCGGCCCGGTCCTCCGCACGGGACCCGGGTGCGGCGGCGATCCTCACGACGACCCCGGGGTCGCGACGACCGCGGGGCGGCCTGCGCCCGGCAACGGCGTGACGCTCGCCCACGCGAACAGATCGGCGAGCACCTCCTGGGTCGGGACCAGCCCGACCAGACCGAGCTCGTCGACGGCCCGGCCCCCGTCGGCCACCCGGCCTCGGCGGACGAGCTCCAGCACGTGGGGCGGGACCGGCGAGCCGGCCAGCTCGGCGATCCGGTTGGCCACGAGCCAGCCCGGCCCGGCCACGGGCACCGGGACCCGACCCCCCAGCCGGACCGCCTGCCACGGGCTCGCCGCCCCCGGCCCGACCACGTTGAACGGTCCCTGGGCCCGGCGGTCCAGCGCTGCGACCATGGCCCGGGCCGCGTCGTCGGTGTGCAGGAGCTGGAACGGGGGGTCGGCGAGGGCGGGGACCGGCACGGCGGGGAGCCGGAGGAGCCGGCCGATCGGGCTCGGCGCCCGCGACCCGGAGATCGGGGCGAAGCGCAGGGAGGCCACGGGTACGTCGTGGCGGCGCGCGAGCCCGGCGGCGTGGGCCTCCACGTCGAGGCAGGTCCGCCCGTACGGGGTGGTCGGCCCGAGCGGCGCGTGCTCGTCGGGCACCTCGGGGCGCCGACCGCCCCGCCCGTACACCTCGATCCCGCTGCGCACCGCGACGCACTCGAGCGCGCCGGCGCGGGCCGCCGCGCCGAGCGCGGTCACGGTGCACTCCTCCGACGCGACGCGCGCGGCCCGGATGCCCATGCGGGCGGCCGGCTCGTAGACCCCGAAGTGGGCGACGGCGGTGGGCGCGAAGTCCCGCACGAACTCGACCAGCCGGTCGCGGTCGCGGGGGTCGATCCGCTTGAACACCGACCGCCCGAGGCGGCGGCGGGGCGGGACGAGGTCGAACCCGGCGACCGCCTCGACGTCGTCCCGGATCTCGAGCAGCTGGGCCACCCGGGTCCCGAGGTGACCGCCCATCCCGGTGACGAGCACCCGCATGGGTGCAGGCTAGAGGACCGGGGGCCCCGCGTCGTCGCCGACCTCGGGCCGCAGATGGGGGAACAGGATGACCTCGCGGATCGACTGGACCCCGGCCACGAGCATCACGAGCCGGTCGATCCCGATGCCGAGCCCCCCACAGGGCGGCAGCCCGAACTCGAGCGCCCGCACGTAGTCGTCGTCGACGCCGTGGGCCTCGTCGTCGCCGGCGGCGGCCAAGCGGGCCTGGGCCTCGAACCGCTCGCGCTGGTCCACCGGGTCGGTCAGCTCACTGAACGCGTTGGCGAGCTCACGCCCGAGCACGACGGCCTCGAACCGCTCGACCAGCTCGGGGTCGTCGCGGTGGGTGCGGGCCAACGGTGACACCTCACGCGGGTAGTCGAGCACGAACACCGGCCCGGCGAGGTTGGGCTCCACGGTCTTCTCGTAGAGCTCGAGCACGAGCTTGCCCGGACCCCACCCCGCCTCGCGGGGCACGCCGGCCCGGTCGCAGGCCGCCTCGAGCTCGGCCACCGGGTGCCCCGGATGCACCCGCACTCCCGCGTGCTCCTCGATGAGGTCGAGCATGGGGCGACGGGGCCACGGCGGCGTCAGGTCGACCGTGACGCCGTCGACGTCGACGACCGTTCCGCCCGTCGCGACCCGGGCGCACTCGGCGACGAGCTCCTCGGTCAACGTCATCATGTCGGTGTAGTCCGCGAACGCCTCGTAGCACTCGAGCATCGTGAACTCGGGGTTGTGGCGGGTCGAGAGCCCTTCGTTGCGGAACACACGGCCGATCTCGAACACCCGCTCCATCCCGCCGACGAGCAGTCGCTTCAGGTGGAGCTCGAGGGCGATCCGCAACGACAGCGGCAGGTCGAGCGCGTGGTGGTGGGTGGTGAACGGCCGCGCCGCGGCACCCCCCGCCTGCTCGTGGAGCACCGGCGTCTCGACCTCCACGAACCGCCGGTCCCGGAGGAACTCGCGGACGGTCGCGATCACGGCGAACCGCACGGCGAAGATACGGCGGGCGTCCTCGTTGGCGATGAGGTCGACGTAGCGCTGCCGGAAGCGGGTGTCGGTGTCGGAGAGACCGTGCCACTTGTCGGGCAGGGGCCGCACCGCCTTGGCCAGCAGACACCACTCGTCGACCTGGACCGACAGCTCCCCCTTGCGGGTCTTCATCACCGTGCCCACCGCCCCGACCCAGTCACCGAGGTCGAGGTCGTCGAAGGCGGCGAACCCGTCGTCGCCCAGCACCGCGAGCGAGACGAAGAGCTGGATCGTGCCCGACCCGTCGCGCACGGTGGCGAAGGTGAGCTTGCCCATCCGGCGCAGGAGCACGACCCGCCCCGCCACCCGGACGACGTCGCCGCTCTCCGCCCCCGCCTCGAGGTGCCCCCAGTGCTCGAGCACCTCCGCCGAGGTGTGGGTGCGGTCGAACCGCACCGGGTATGGGTCGACGCCCCGGGCCCGCAGCGCCGCCACCTTGGCGAGACGCCGGGCCCGCTCGCCGCCCGCGGACGGGTCGGTCGCGTCGGTCGCGTCGGAGGCGTCGGTCGCGTCGGTCGCGTCGTCCCGCGCCTCCGTCACGATGCCTGGTTCCGTTCGAACACGATGCGCAACCCCTGGATGGTGAGCCAGGGCTCATGGTGCTGGATCGTGCGGGAGAACGGGATGATGGTCTCGGCGAGTCCACCGGTGGCGATCACCGTGCAGTCGCCGAGCTCGTCCTGAAACCGCTCGACCAGGGCGTCGACCTGGCCGGTGAACCCGTAGACCGCGCCGGACTGGATCGACTCGACCGTGGACTTGCCGATCACGTGCCGGGGCGGGACCAACTCGACCCGGCGCAGGGCCGCCGCCCGACCGAAGAGCGCGTCCATGGAGATCTCGATGCCCGGGAAGATGGCCCCACCCAGGTACTCGCCCTTGGCGCTGATCGCCTCGATGGTGTTGGCCGTCCCGAAGTCGACGACGATCGACGGCCCGCCGTAGAGGTCGTAGGCCGCGACCGCGTTGGCGATGCGGTCGGCCCCCACCTCCTTCGGGTTGTCGTAGAGGATCGGCATCCCGGTGCGGATCCCCGGCTCGAGGACCAGCGCCGGGGTCCCGAAGTAGCGCTCGGTCATCTCCCGCAGCGCCGCGGTCACACGGGGGACCCCGGAGGCCACCGCCACGCCCCGGACCGCGGGTGCCGCCGCCCCCGGAACGGTCGCGCCGTGGAAGCCGAGGAACTGGCGGACCATCAGGGCGAGCTCGTCGGAGGTGCGCTCGGCGACGGTCGCGATCCGCCAGTGGTCGAGCAGCCGGTCACCGTCGAAGAGGCCGATGACCATCTGGGTGTTGCCGACGTCGATGCACAGCAGCACGGTCGTCTCCCGTCGCGATCCGGTCAGCCCGCGGACTGGTCGAGATCGAGATCGAGGTCGAGGTCCAGGCCCAGGTCGAGGGCGGGCGCCGACTGGGTGATCGCGCCGGTGGAGATCACGTCGGCACCGGTGGCCGCGTACGCGGCCACCGAATCGAGGGTGATCCCGCCCGAGATCTCGACCACCGTCCCGGGCCGGGTCCCCGCCCGCACCCGCGCCACGCAGGCCGCGGCGAGGTCGGGCGCCATGTTGTCGAGCATCACGACGTCGGCCCCAGCCGCGACCGCCTCGTCGACCTGCTCCATCCGGTCGCACTCGATCTCGACGCCGCGACCGGGCCACGCGGCGCGGGCCTGCTGCACGGCCTCGGCGATGGTCAGACCGCCGAGGTGGTTGTCCTTCACGAGGACCAGGTCGGACAGCGACCCCCGGTGGTTCGCGCCCCCGCCGGCCCGCACGGCGGCCTTCTCCAGGGCCCGCAGGCCGGGCAGGGTCTTGCGGGTCTCCACGATGCGGACCGGGTGACCCGCGACGGCGTCCACGAACCGGCGGGTGAAGGTGGCGATGCCCGAGAGGTGGCACAGGAAGTTGAGGGCGGTGCGCTCCCCGGTCAGCAGGGGTCCGAGCGGCCCCGTCACCCGGGCGACGGCGACCCCGGCGGCCACGGCGTCGCCGTCGGCGGCCGACCATGCGATCCGCACCCGGTCGTCGAGCTGCGCGTAGGCCTCGTCGGCGCAGGCCGAGCCCGCGAGCACGCCGGGCGACCGCGGGACCACGGCGGCGGTCACCGTGCGGTCGGGGTCGTCGAGCAGCGCGGCGCTGATGTCGCCGAGCGGCCCCAGGTCCTCGGCGAGTGCACGGGCGACCGCGTCGACCACCGCGGGGCGGGGCGGGTCGAACCGCCGGGGCCGGCTCACGTGAGGGCTCCGGCGGGCAGGGGCACCAGACGGGGCGCCGGGCCGTGGCCGAACACGAACCGCCCGTCGTAGACGGGATCCCGGTCGGGGAAGTCGAGTCGGGTGTGGGTCCCGCGCGACTCGCAGCGGGCCAGGGCCGCGGCCACCAGGGCGCGGCCCACCGCGAGCAGGTTGGCGTCCTCGAGCGTCGCCGCCCGCATCGCCGCCAGCGTGTCGCCGGCCCGTTCGAGGCGCTCGCGGTCGCGCAGGACGCCCGCGTCGCGGGTCAGGACCCGCTGGAAGTCCTCACGACGGGTCGAGCCGGCGAGCGCCGGGGCCTCGACCGGGCCGTCGGTCCACCCGGCGACACCCCGCATGACCCCACTGGCGCGCGGGCCGTCGGTGCCGGCGGCGATCGCCTCGACGATCCGCGACCCGAACACGAGGCCGTCGAGCAGCGAGTTCGACGCCAGGCGGTTGGCCCCGTGCACGCCACTGCACGCCGCCTCGCCGCAGGCCCACAGCCCGGGCAGGTTCGCGGCGCCGTCGAGATCGGTGACGATGCCCCCCGACAGGTAGTGCGCGGCGGGCGCGACCGGGAGGAAGTCGTGGGCCGGGTCGAGCCCGGAGTCGCGCACGAGCCCGTGGATGGTCGGGAACCGGTCGGCGAAGCCGCGGATGGCGGTGGCGTCGAGCCACATGTGGTCGCGACCGCTCGCGACGCAGCGCCGGGTGATGGCCCGGGCGACGACGTCGCGGGGGGCGAGGTCGCCGAGGGGGTGCTCGTCGGCCATGAACGCGACGCCGTCGTCGTCCCGCAGCACGGCCCCCTCGCCCCGCAGCGCCTCCGACAGGAGCACCCGGGGGGTGGCGGGTGAGTGCAGCGCCGTCGGGTGGAACTGCATGAACTCGACGTCGGCCACCGCCACCCCGGCCCGGAGGGCCATGGCGATGCCGTCGCCGGTGGAGACCGTGGGGTTGGTGGTGACGGCGAAGCACTGTCCGGCCCCGCCGGTGGCGACCACGGTGTGGCGGGCCCGGACCTGGCGGGGCGCGCCGGCCGCGTCGTGGGCGGCCACCCCCGCCGCCCGGCCGTCCTCGACGAGCAGCTCGGTGACCCGCCAGCGCTCGCGCACCTCGATGCCGAGATCGCGGGCGGTGGCCGCGAGCGCCCGTTGGATCTCCGCCCCGGTCGCGTCGCCCCCCGCGTGGATCACGCGGGGCACCGAGTGCCCACCCTCCCGGGTCGTGGCCAGGGCCGGGCCGAGGTGGTCGAAGCGGGCCCCGAAGCCGATCAGCTCCCGGATCCGGTCGGGCCCCTCGGTGACGAGCACGCGCACGGCGTCGACGTCGCAGAGGTGGGCGCCGGCCGTGACGGTGTCGGCGAGGTGCAGGTCGGGCGAGTCGGTGTCCTCCTCGAGCGCGGCGGCCACCCCGCCCTGGGCCCACGCCGTGGCCGACGCGTCGAGCGCGGCCTTGGTGAGGATCGTCGTGCGCAGGCCCCGGCGCGCCGCGTGGATCGCCGCGGTGAGGCCCGCGACCCCGCTCCCGAGGACAAGGACGTCGGTCATGGGCTCCGGCTCCATCGACACGTTGCTCCGTCGCTCCGTCGCTCGGCCGGTCAGTCGGTCGGGCTCACCGCGTGGAGACCCACGTGGAGCGGCTGGTTGGCGTCGTCGACCAGCACCACCGTCGGTGCGTACGACGCGAGCTCGGCTTCCTCGTACTGCGCGTAGGTGATGATGATCACCTTGTCGCCCGGCTGGACGAGACGAGCGGCGGCACCGTTGAGGACGACGTCACCGGGTCCCCCGCTGATGGCGTAGGTCTCGAACCGCGCGCCGTTGTCGATGTCGAGCACGTGCACCTGCTCGTGCTCGAGGATGTCGGCGAGCTCCATCAACCGGGGGTCGAGCGTGATGGAGCCGACGTAGTTCAGGTCGGCGCCGACCACGGTCGCCCGGTGGATCTTGGACTTCATCATGATGCGGCGCATCACACCACCTCCGGTTGGGGGGACTCCGGTGCCGACGGGTCGGGCGCGACGACGCCGAGGTCGACCACGACCTGGTCGTCGTGCACCGTCACCGTCATGTTGTCGATCAGTCGGGCCCGCCCCACGTGGGCGGCCACCGCGACGAGCACGTCGCCGGTGATCTCGGTCACCGGGGTGAGGTCGTCGGCGGCGACGACCTCGGCGTAGTCGATCTGGACCCGCGGCTCGGTGGCGATCAGCCCGGTGAGCACGCGGTGCACGTGGTCGGCGTCGCGGGCCCCGGCCCGGATCTCGGCCGCCGCGGCCTCGAGCGCGCGCGACAGGACCGTGGCGGCCCGGCGGTCGTCGGGCTCGAGGTAGGCGTTGCGGCTCGACATCGCGAGGCCGTCGGGCTCGCGCACGAGCGGGCAGCCGACCACCTCGACGGGCAGGTCCAGGTCGGCAGCCATCCGGCGCACCACCGCGAGCTGCTGGGCGTCCTTGCGGCCGAAGTAGGCGCGACTCGGCCCCACCATCGAGAACAGCTTGGCCACGACCGTGGTCACGCCGTCGAAGTGGGTCGGCCGCGAGCGTCCGCAGAGGCCCGCCGTGAGCCCCTCCACCCGCACGGTCGTGACGGGCGGGCGGGGGTAGACCTCGTCGGTGGTCGGGGCGAAGAGGATGTCGACCCCTTCGGCCTCCGCCGCCGCGGCATCGCCCGCGCGGTCGCGCGGGTACGCGGCGAGGTCCTCGTTGGGCGCGAACTGGAGGGGGTTGACGAACAGCGACACGACGACGAGGTCGGTGTCGGCGCGCGCGGCCCGCATGAGGGACCGGTGGCCGGCGTGGAAGTAGCCCATCGTCGGGACGAAGCCGACCCGGCCGCCGGCGGCACGGGCACGGTCGCAGAGGTCACGCAGGTCGTGGACCCGCTCGATCGTCCTCACGCCCGGACCTCGGCGTCGAGACCGCCGGGGGCGAGCACGGCCCGCAGCACCGGATCGTCGCGGCCGGTGAGGTGCAGCGCGGCCCGGGCCAGGACCCGGTAGGCGTCGTGCTCGGACGCCGGGATCGCGTCGAGGTGCGCCGCGACGGTCGCGTGGTCCTCGCGGGCCACCGGGCCGGTCAGCGCGGCGGCCGGACCGTGGTCGGCCACGTTGTCGACGGCGGTCCGGACCAGGGGCCAGAACGCCTCGGCCGGCACCCCCGCCGCCGCGGCGAGGCGCTCGACCTGCCCGAGCAGGGCCACCAGGTGGTTCGACGCGACGACCGCGGCGGCGTGGTACGCGGGGCGCCGGTCGTCGGGGACCACCACGGGACGGAGGCCGAGGCCGAGCGCGAGCTCGGTGACCTCGGGGGGGCCCGCCACCGCGGCCCAGGCCCCTGCCACCCGGTCGGGATCGGGACCGGCGAAGGTCTGGAGGGGGTGCAGGGACCCCCGGCGCACGTCGGGCCGGGCCTCGGCCAGCGGTTCGAGGGCGTCGAGCCCCCGGGCGCCCGAGCAGTGCAGCACGAGGGCGCCCCGGTCCAGCGACGGCGCCACCGCCGCGGCCACCGGGCCGAGGGCGGCGTCGGGGGTGGCGAGCACGACGAGGGCCGCGCCACCGCCCACCTCGGCCACGGATGCGGTCGCGCACCCCAGCCGCTCGGCCAGCCCGCGGACGGCGGGCGCATCGGGCGCCCGGCCGGCGACGGCGGTGGCCGTCCAACCGCCGGCGCGCAGGGCCAGCGCCAGCGACGATCCGACCCGCCCGGGGCCGACGACCGCGAAGGTGCGCGGGATGCTGGGCATCGTGACCGCTCCGCTTCCTCTCTCCCGGCTCCGGACCGGTTGCACCGGCCCGATCGCTCCGGGCCGCCCGTTCCGGCCCGCTCGGGGTGCCGGTCGGTCGTCCGGTCGATCAGAGCGTCAATGTTAGGCCGGTCGGCCGGACCCCGATCCAGTCGCGGGGGGTCACCGCCGGGTGCCCGAGGGCGGCGAGCGGGGCGAGCACGAAGTCCCGCTCGGCCCAGCGGGGGTGCGGGACCTGCAGGTCGGGCTCGTCGACCACCTGATCGCCGAAGGTGACGATGTCGACGTCGAGGGTCCGGGGACCCCACCGCTGCGCCCGGACCCGGGCGGCGGCGGCCTCCTGGGCCTGGGCGGCCCCGAGCAGGGCCCGGGGGGTGAGGATGGTCTCCACCTCCACCACCGCGTTGAGGTAGTCGGGCTGGTCGGGTCCGACCGGGTCGGTCTCGAACACCGGGGACACCGCGACCACCGTGATCCCGGCGACCGCGCCGAGCCCGGTGACGGCGCCCTGGAGGTGCCCCAGGCGGTCGCCGAGGTTCGACCCGATCGAGAGGTACGCCCGGACGCTCCGCGGCGCGGTCACCGCTCGATGCGGACCGCGACGTGCTCGACCGCCACCGGCACCGGCGGCCGCAGCTTGCGCACCGTGACCGCCGCCCCGGTCACCCGGGGGTCGGCACGACAGAGGTCGGCGATGCGGGTGGCCATGCGCTCGAGCAGCTCGTGCTGCTCGGTGGCCACGACCGCACGGATCGCCTCGCACAGGGCGCCGTAGTCGACGGTGTCGTCGAGCGCGTCGGTCGCGCCCGCGGCCCGGAGGTCGACGTCGAGCTCCACGTCGACCTCGAACGGCTGGGCCCGCACCTTCTCCTCGGGCAGCACGCCGTGCACGCCCACCTCGCGCAGTCCGGTGATGAGGATCCGGTCCACCGGGGCCTCACGCCCGCCCGACGATGCCCGCATCGACGGTCACGGCGACGATCTCGCGCCCCGCGGCACCGAGCTGGCGGCCCGTGATGCGCTCGATCGCCACCGCGGCGTCGGGCCCCGAGGTGAAGACCTCGGGGAAGGCGTAGAGGAGGAAGCCGGCGAGCACGCCGAGCAGCCGCTCGCCGAACTCCTCGTGGTGCACGAGGACGCGCTCGTCGGGGAGCGCCAGCCACTCGGTGAGCAGCTCGTAGGTCCGGCGCAGCTGCTCGGGCCAGTCCTCCCGGCGACCGAGCGGGACGTGCTCGTAGCGGATGCCCGCCTCGTCGTACGCGTGGAGGTTGTGGGACGAGTCGAGCAGCGACAGCACCCGGGTGAAGCCGCTGCCCGCGAGCCAGATCAGCTCCTCCTGGCGGCGCACCTTCCGGTGGTTGCGCGCGAACCCACCGGGGCGCTCCGACGCTGCGAGCCGGTCCTTGACGACCCAGGTGAAGCCCCGCGGCTCGAGCCCCTGGGCCCACCGCCCCCTCACGCCGCCACCGACCGGTCGGTCCGGGTGCACCACCCGATCGCCCGCGCCGCCGCCCGGGCGTCGTGGACCCGCACCACCCGGACCCCGCACGCGATCCCCCAGACGGTGGTGGCCAGGGTGCCCTCCTCGCGCCGGTCGGGCGCGGGCTCACCGGGCTCGTCGCCCACCCCGGTGAGCACCGTGCCGATGCAGCGCTTGCGCGAGGTCCCGAGGAGCAGCGGGAACGGGGCGAGCCGATCGACGAGGGCGCCGAGCGCCGCGAGCAGGTCGAGGTTGTGGTCGAGGGTCTTGCCGAACCCGATCCCGGGGTCCACCGCGATCGCGTCGTCGGCGATCCCGGCGGCGCGTGCCGCGGCGATCCGCGTCGCCAGGAAGTCACCGACCTCCTGCACCACGTCGTCGTAGCGCGGGTCGTCCTGCATCGTGGCCGGGGTGCCCTGCATGTGCATGAGGACGAGCCCGGCCCCGCACGCGGCGACGGTGCGGAGCAGGTCGGGGTCGGCCCGGCCCGCCGAGACGTCGTTGACGACCCGCGCGCCGGCGTCGAGGGCGGCACGGGCGACCTCGGCCCGGGTGGTGTCGATGCCGACCGGCACCGCCGTCGCGGCGACGAGGCCCGCCACCACGGGGGCGACCCGGCGACGCTCCTCGTCGGGGTCGACGGGATCGGCCCCGGGTCGGGTGGAGGCGCCGCCCACGTCGAGGAGATCGGCGCCGGCGGCCACGAGGTCGAGACCGTGGGCGACCGCGGCGGTGGGGTCGAGCCACCGTCCCCCGTCGGAGAAGGAGTCCGGGGTCACGTTGACCACGCCCATCACCGCGGGCCGGGCCCCACAGACCTCGCCCCAGGAGAACATCCTCCGCAGCGTATCGGGCCTCACGCGACCCGCCCGTCCCGTCCCGCTGACCGACCGGGGCGGCGCCGGGGGGCGATGGACCCGCTCAGAAGCGGTTGCCGGGGTGGGTGATGAGGCTCATCGCCTCGGCCCGGGTCGCCGGGTTCGTCTTGAACAGCCCCCGGACCGCCGAGGTGACCGTGAGCGAGCCCGGCTTCTTCACGCCCCGCATCGACATGCAGAGGTGCTCGGCCTCGACCACCACGAACACGCCCCGGGGGTCGAGCTCGGACTCGAGGGCGTCGGCGACCTGGGTCGTGATCCGCTCCTGGACCTGCGGGCGCCGGGCGAAGCCCTCGACCAGGCGGGCGAGCTTCGACAGGCCTGTGATCCGCCCGTCGTGCCCGGGGATGTAGGCCACGTGGGCCCGTCCGGTGAAGGGCACGAAGTGGTGCTCGCACAGGCTGGTGAAGGGGATGTCGCGCACCATCACCATCTCGTCGTGATCGGCCTCGAAGGTCACCGCGAGGTGGCGGGCGGGATCGTCGTGGAGCCCGGCGAAGATCTCCTCGTACATCTCGGCGATCCGGGCCGGGGTCCGCAGGAGCCCGTCGCGGTCGGGGTCCTCGCCGATGGCGGCGAGGATCTCGCGGACGGCCCGTTCGATCCGGGGCTTGTCGACCTCGAAGCCGGCCGCGGGGGTGTCGGTGGGTCGCGTCTCGTCGGCCACAGCGGGCAGGCTAGCCCGGCGGACCCGTCGGATCCTCGCCGTCGGGGCGGATCAGCGCCGCGGCGGACCCACGTACTCGTGGATCCCGCTGAGGTTCCGGTACCGCTCACCCACGTCGAGGCCGTAGCCGACCACGAACACGGGGGGGATGGTGAACCCGACGTAGGCGAGGTCCAGCTCGGTGCGCTGGAGCCCGTCCTTCACGAGGAGCGCACAGGTCGCGACCGACCGGGGCCCCCGGGCGGCGATGTTGCGTTGGAGGTAGGCGAGGGTCAGCCCGGAATCGACGATGTCCTCGACGATGAGCACGGGCCGGTCGGTCACGTCGACGTCGAGGTCCTTGAGGATCCGTACGGTCCCGCTGGTCCGCGTCGCCGACCCGTACGACGAGACCGCCATGAAGTCGAACTCCACCGGCAGCGCGATGGCGCGGGCGAGATCGGCCATGAAGAGGAAGGCCCCCTTCAGGACGCCGACCAGGATCGGCGGGTCGTCGGTGTAGTCGGCGGTGATCTGCGCGCCGAGCTCACCGACGCGGTCCTGCAGCGCGTCCACTCCGACGACGGCCCGCCCGATGTGTTCGTCCATGCGGCGGGGACGCTACCCCGCCGCGCGCGCGGTGACGTGCAGCAGGCCGCCCCGACGCCACACCCGACGCCCCCCGGCGACCTCGGTCGCGCGCGCGGCACCTCCGGCCACGGCGAGGACGCGCCCGACCTCGGCGAACGAGGGGGGCGGCGCGCCGAGCCACTGCCGGACCGCCCGCCGGGCGATCACCAGGGGGAGCCGGGCGAGGACGTCGGCGCACGGCCGGTCCGGGTCCGGAGGCCAGGCTGCCCGCGCGAGCTCGTCGAGGTACTCGCTCTCGGAGCGCAGCACCTCGGCCTGACGGGCGAGGACGGGGACCAGGTCACGCCCGGCGACCGCACCGAGGAGGGGCAGGACCTCGTCGCGGACGACGACCCGCCGGAACGCCGGGTCGTCGTTCATCGGGTCGTGCACCGGCACGACCCCGAGACGGTCGCACACGGCGACGCAGTCGGCCCGGCGCAGACCGAGGAGCGGCCGGACGATCCGGTCCCGCCGCACCGCCATGGCCCCGAGCCCCGCCGCCCCGCTGCCCCGCAGGAGGTTGAGCAGGACCGTCTCGGCCTGGTCGTCGGCCGTGTGTCCGACCAGCACGCAGTCGGCGCCGACCGCACGGCGCTCGGCCTCGAGTGCGGCGTAGCGGGCCGTCCGGGCCCGGGCCTCGAGGTTGGCGCCCGGCGCCACGGTCACCGCGACCGACCGGGCCGCGACCCCGAGCCGACCGGCGATCGCCGCGACCGTGGCCGCCTCGCCCGGGGCCTCCGCCCGCAGCCCGTGGTCCACGTGGACGGCGGTCGGGGTCCGGCCGGTGGCCACGACCAGGGCGAGCAGCGCGACCGAGTCGGCCCCGCCCGAGCAGGCCACGACCGGCGCGGGACCGACGGCGTCGAGACCGACCAGGCGCGTCCGCCACGGATCCAGGTCGGCTGCGACGACCGACCCCGGCGGGGTCAGGCGACCCGGGCCAGCCACTCGGTGGGCGCCGTGAGCTCGGTGGCGGTCGGGAGCCACTCCGGCCCCCGCCACGCGACGTCGATCGCACGGGGGCCGGCCTCGCGCTCGATCGCGTCGACGAAGGCCTCCCCCACCTGGTACTGGCGGAGCTTCGCGTCGAGCCCCACGAGCTTGTGCAGGGCCGCCGTCACCCCGGAGGTGCGGCGGCGGGCCTCGAGGGCCCGGGCCATGCGGGCCTGACCGGCGACGTGCTCGGCCCCGAGGGCGTTCATGACGCGGTTGCCGTGCCCCTCGAGGAGGGTCATCAGCGCCTGCATCCGCACGAGGTTGCCGCGGTGCTCCGGGGCGGCGAGGAGCGCGACGAGCCCACCGTCGTCGAGCGGGTTGCGCCCGCGGCGGGCCTCGTCGAGCGCGGCCCGCAGGGCCTCGACCAGGCGCCGTGGGTCCGGGTCGATCGACCCGAGGAGATCGCCGACCAGCGCCAGGTAGTACGGCCGCAGCCACGGGACCGCCGTGAACTGCGCCCGGTGGGTGCACTCGTGCAGCGCGATCCAGAGCCGGAAGTCTCGGGGCCGGAACGCGAACCGCTTCTCGATCGCGAGCACGTTCGGGCCCACGTAGTAGACGGCGTCGTCGGGGGTCGGGTCCGCGGCGGCCTCGGGGGCATCGGGCACGAGCAGGTCGTACTGCCCGAGGACGCGCTGCGACATCCAGCCGAGGAGCACCCCGAGCTCGGTCGCCGTGACCGTGCGCCCGACCGGGGCGAGGGCGCTGCGCGCGACGCGGTGGCCGATCCGGTCGGCCAGGGGGGCGAGGAGCCGCTGCATCGACACCACGTTGGCGTCGACCCAGGCGGCCCGGTCGAGCACCCGGGCCCGGGCCGGAGCCGGGGGCGTCAGACCGGTGAACTCGGCGACGAGAGCCTCGGCCCGCGCGCTCGCCTCGGCGAAGTCGTCGTCGAGCGACGCCGCGAGGTACGACCGGGCGAGCGGGTCACCACCGGCGACCCGGCGGGCGATGCGGCCGGCGAGCGGCCAGTCGACGGGCTCCGCCCGACGGGCTCGGTCCGGCGCGACGGCGGGCACTCAGTCGACCCGGCGACCCTTGACCCGCGGGATGAGCACCTTGCGCACGTAGCCACCCGACAGCGCGGCGATGACGCCGACGGCGCTCACGACGAGGATCGGAGCGAACCACCAGAACCACTGGTTGTTGGCGAGACCGGTCACCGGGGGGCCTCCTCGGGTTCGTCGGCGGGTTCGTCGGCGGGCGCTCGCATTGTACGCAGCGCCGTCACCGCTCCGACTCGTCGGCGGCCGGATCGCCGTCGACCGCCCGCAGCGGCTCGGGCCGGAGCGGGCCGCCGACCAGGCCGATGGCCTCGGCGATGCGCTGCTTGAGCGCATCGGGGACCTCGTCGTGGCACCGGGTCGCCACGACCTCGCGCAGCTCGAGCTCGAAGTCGAACCCCTGCTGGCACGGGGGGCACCGGTTGAGGTGGCGCGTGATCTGCCAGCGTCGGTACCGGGTCAATTCGCCGTCGAGGTAGAGGTACACCTCACGGATGCTCTGCTCACAGTCCATTGGGGCTTCCAGGTCGGTCGGGGTGGCGGTGGGGTGGCGTCACCTCACCTACTCCGGTCGGGCTCGGGCTGCGGCGGACGGGGCACGAGACCCCGCTCGACGGCGAAATCCCACAACCGGGCCTGCAGCTGCTTTCTTCCGCGGTGCAGCCGACTCATCACGGTCCCGATCGGAACCCCGGTGATCTCAGCGATCTCCTTGTAGGAGAAGCCCTCGACGTCGGCCAGGAGGACCGCGACCCGGAACTGCTCGGGCAGGGCCTCGATCGCCTCCTTGACCACCGACTCGGGCATGGCCTCGAGCACCTGCACCTCGGGGGTCTTGCCGGCCTCGGCGGCCTCGAGCCCCCCGAGCCGGCGGAACAGGAAGAAGTCCTCGGCGTCGTCGAAGTCCACTTCGTGCGGACGGCGCTTCTTCGCTCGGTACATGTTGATGAAGGTGTTGGTCAGGATCTTGTAGAGCCAGGCCTTGAGGTTGGTCCCCTCCTGGAACCCCCCGAAGCCCCGGTAGGCCCGCAGGTAGGTCTCCTGGACGAGGTCCTCGGCGTCGGCGGCGTTGCGGGTCATCCGGAGCGCGGCCGAGTACAGCGGGTCCATGTAGGGCATCGCAAGATCGGCGAACTTCGCCTGGTCGGCCACGAGCGGCAGGCTAACGGAGGGAGTCGTCCGGGACACAGGCCGCCGCCCCGGACCGCCTCCCGCCGCTCCCGCCCGGTCGCGTCGGTGCGGGGTGAGCGACCGGGATGGGTGGCCCACCCGCCCCCGGCCCCGCGCCGACCCGGGGCCCGGCGCCGCAGGGGCACGGCCACCACGCCGAGCAGGAGGGCCCCCGACGCCATCACGATCGCCGGGGCCCCCACCGCTTCGCCGAAGAGC
>VGBI01000039.1 GCA_016870595.1 Actinomycetota bacterium | reverse complement strand
ATCGTGGTCGGCTCGGGGCCCGACGTCCTGTCGTTGTGCTCGGGCGGGTTCCTGCTCGACGCGGAGTTCACCCCGCCCCGCCTCTCGGAGCTGGCCAAGATGGACGGGGCGATCATCCTCAGCGACGATTGCGGCCGCATCGTCCGGGCCAACGTCCACCTCGTGCCCGACCCCGACATCCCGACGTCGGAGACCGGCACCCGCCACCGCACGGCCGAGCGGGTCGCCCGCCAGATCCACGTACCGGTCGTCACGATCTCGGAGGACCGCTCCGAGGTCGCCGTCCACGTCGACGGCGAGAAGAAGATGCTCGAGCCGACCCCGCGGGTGCTGGCCCGGGCCGACCAGGCGCTCCAGATCCTCGAGCGCTACAAGAGCCGGCTCGACACCGTGAGCACCGCCCTCTCGGCCCTCGAGGTCGAGGACCTCGTCACCGTGCGCGACGTCGCCACGGTGCTCCAGCGGGCCGAGATGGTCCGCCGGATCGCCGAGGAGATCGAGGGCTACGTGGTGGAGCTCGGGACCGACGGTCGGCTCGTGCTCCTCCAGCTCGAGGAGCTGGTGGGCGGGGTCGAGGACGAGCGTCGCCTCGTCGCCAAGGACTACGTGGTCCCCACCTCGGGGTGGGGACCGGCCGACGTGCTCGCCCGCCTGGCCCGGCTCGACGACGAGTCGCTGCTCGACCTCGCGACCGTGGCCGCCGGGCTGCACCGGCCGACCGGGCCCGACCTCGACGCCGCCGTGACGCCCCGGGGCTACCGGCTGCTGCACAAGATCCCCCGTCTGCCCGAGCTGGTCTCGGAGCACGTGGTGGAGCGCTTCGCCGACCTGGCGAAGATCATGCGGGCGACCGCGGCCGAGCTCACCGGGGTGGAGGGGGTCGGCGACGTCCGGGCCCGTGCCATCAAGGACGGGCTCACCCGGTTGGCCGAGTCGAGCATCCTGGAGCGGTACGCCTGATGGCCGAACTCACCGAAGGAATCCACGACGTCGAGCTGGAGCGGATCGTCCTCCGGGGCCCCGACGACCGCGCGGTCGAGGCGATCCACGCCCGCCCCGAGGGTCTGCCGATCGCCGGGATCGCCCTGCACCCCGACATCCTCGGGCTCCGGCCGCTCTTCGACGACCTCTGTCGGCGCCTCGCCACCCACGGGTTCGCAGTGTGCGCGCCGGAGCCGTTCACGCGGGCGTCGGCCGAGGTGCGGGCGTCCACCGACGCCCCGACCCGTATGGCCGCGTTCGGTGCACTCGACGACGACCTCCAGCTCGGCGACCTCGAGGCGGCGGCCGACTACCTCGTCGTCCACGACGACGTCGCCCGCGTCGCCGTGCTCGGGTTCTGCATGGGCGGGATGCAGGCGCTCAAGGCGGCGACCGGCGACCGCTTCGACCGGGCGGTCTCGTTCTACGGGATGATCGTCCCGCCCGCACCGATGCAGGGTCCGCGGCTGCGGCGCCCGCTCGCCGCCGCCACCTCCGTCGTGCCGACCCTGGCGATCCTCGGCGGGGCCGACGCCCTCGTCCCGCCCGCCGACGTCGAGCAGCTGCGGGCAGCGTGGGCGGGGCGGCCCGACTGCCGGATCGTGACCTACCCCGAGGCCGACCACGGCTTCGTCCACGACCCGGCCCGACCCACCCACCGGGCCGACGACGCCGCCGACGCCTGGACCCGGGTCCTCGAGTTCCTGCACGCCGACCGCGTGACCTGACGGGTCGCCGCCCGGGTCGGCGCGCGCCGGTCGCGCGCGCCGATCACCGCGCCGATCACCGCGCCGATCACCGCGCCGGTCAGAGGGTCGCCCGCTCCTCGAGTGCCTGGCGGTCGAGGATGTGGTAGCGGCCCCGGCCCTCGATCTCGAGCCAACCGAGCCGGGTGAACAACGCGAGGGCCTTGTTCACCCGCTCCCGCGACGCCCCGATCATCGACGCCAGCTCCTCCTGCGTGAGCGGGATCGTGAAGCGGTCCTGGTCACCGGCCAGCTCGAGCAGGCGCTTCGCGGTGCGGGCGGGCACGTCGAGGAACACCGCGTCGGCGAGCGCCTCGTCGGTCGCACGGAGGCGCTCGGCGAGCAGCCGGACCATCACCCACAGGAGGGCGGGCTCGCGCCGGAGCAGGTCGCGGACCGGGGCGTAGGGCAGCGCCGCCACCACGGAGTCGACCAGGGCCCGGCCCTCGGCCGACCGGGGGACGTCGTCGAAGAGCGAGAGGTCGCCGAACAGCCCACCCTTCTCCAGGACCGCCACCACCGACTCGCGGCCGTCGCCGGCCTGGGTGGCGATGGCGACCCGGCCCTCGAGCACGATGTACATCTCGGTGGCGGGGTCGTCCTGGCGGAACAGGACGTCGCCCCGGGCGTACTCCCGGATCTCCATCTGGTCGCGCAGGTGGTTCCGGGCGTCTTCGGGGAAGGCGACGAAGAGTCGGGTGGCGTCGAGGAGTCGGCGCTCGGGCACCGGGTAACCTTACTGTCGCCGTCAGCCCCCCGTCTCGCTCCGCGTCCCGGTCGAAGCGCAGCAACGGCCTCTCCGCCTCCCCCGGATCCAGGAGCGTCATGACGTTTACCGTCGGCGACAAGGTCGTCTACCCGCACCACGGTGCGGCGATCATCGAGGGCAAGGAGAAGCGGGTCTTCGACGGCCAGAAGACCGACTACTTCATCCTCCGCATCACCTACGGGGACCTCAAGGTCTCGATCCCGGTGAACAAGGCCGACGAGATCGGACTGCGCGAGGTGATCAACGACGAAGAGGTCGAAGAGGTCTTCGCCGTGCTCCGCAAGAAGGAAGCGCGCATGCCGACCAACTGGTCCCGGCGCTTCAAGAACCACGTGGAGAAGCTCAAGAGCGGGGACATCTACCAGGTCGCCGAAGTGGTGCGGAACCTTTCGATCCGCGAGGCCGACAAGGGGCTCTCGGCGGGCGAGAAGCGCATGCTGGCCCGGGCCCGCCAGATCCTCGTCTCCGAGCTGACCTTCGCGCTCGACGTCGACGAGGAGTCGGCCGAGGCCCGGCTCGACGGCGTCCTCGCCGGTCGCGACAAGCCACCGGCCAAGAAGGCTCCGGCGAAGAAGGTCGCACCCGCGAAGAAGGCCGCGGCTCCGGTGAAGAAGGCTGCGCCCGTGAAGAAGGCTGCGCCCGCGAAGAAGGCCGCGGCTCCGGTGAAGAAGGCTGCGCCCGTGAAGAAGGCTGCGCCCGTGAAGAAGGCCGCCGCGAAGGCGCCGGCGAAGAAGGCGCCGGCGAACAAGGCCGCCGCGAAGGCGCCGGCGAACAAGGCCGCCGCGAAGGCGCCGGCGAACAAGGCCGCCGCGAAGGCGCCGGCGAAGTAGCGGAACGCAGGTCGTGCCCGGCGGCGGGGCGGTCGTGGTGGCAGCGGGCCGGGGGGACCGGTTCGGTGCCGCGAAGCAGTTCCTCACCCTCGACGGCACGCGGCTCGTCGACCGCGCGGTCGCCGCGTGCGCTGCGGTCGCCGACGCGGTCGTGGTGGTGCTCCCGGCCGGGGCCACCTGGGACGGTCCCCCGGTCGCAGCCCCGGTCGTCGGCGGGGCCACCCGGTCGGCGTCGGTCCGGGCCGGCCTCGATGCGCTCGTCGCCCTCGATCCGGCGACCGAGATCGTGATCGTGCACGACGCCGCCCGGCCGCTCGCCGGCCGTGCCCTCTTCGACGCCGTGGTCGCGGCGGTCCGGGACGGTGCCGACGCCGCGGTCCCGGCCCTGCCCGTCGCCGACACGATCAAGCGGGTCGAGGGTCACCGCGTCGTGGCCACCCTCGACCGCACCGGTCTGGTGGCGGTGCAGACCCCGCAGGCCTTCCGGACCGCTGCGCTGCGCGCCGCCCATGCCGCCGACGGCGAGGCCACCGACGATGCGGCGCTGGTGGAGGCCCACGGGGGCGCGGTGGTCTGGGTGCCGGGATCACCCCGGAACTTCAAGATCACCGACCCGGCCGACCTCGACCGGGCGGCGGCGCTGCTCGTCCCGGAGCCGCACTGATGGGCGTGCGGGTCGGTCTCGGCTTCGACGTGCACCCCTTCGACGCCGCCCGTCCGCTCGTGCTCGGTGGGGTCGTGCTGCCCGACGGCCCCGGCCTCGGGGGGCACTCCGACGCCGACGCCGTGGCCCACGCGGTCGCCGACGCCCTGCTCGCGGCGGCGGGCCTGCCCGACCTCGGGACGCGCTACCCGGCGTCGGATCCCGCCCATGCGGGTGCGGCGTCGATGGGGTTCGTCGCGGCGATCGCCACCGAGCTCGCCGCGGCGGGCTGGACGGTGGCCAACGTGAGCGTCGTGATCGCGGCCGAGGTCCCCCGCCTGGCTCCGCACGTCGCCGCGATCGCTTCCGGCGTGGCGGCCGCGCTCGACCCGCTGCGGGACCCGGCCGATGCCGAGGTCGCGGTCTCGGTGACCCCCAAGCGGGGCGAAGGACTCGGCGCTGTCGGGCGGTCCGAGGGCATCGCCACGTGGGCGGTCGCCCTGCTCCAACGCTGAACCGAGCGGTTCGGCGGCGGATCGGGCGCGTCTCGGACGTGGTGCTCGTGCCGATCGGACCGCGACGGAGTCGCCGGGTTGCGCGCTACCGGATCGCTAGCCTGGCCTGGTGGCCCTTCGGCTCTACGACACGATCGCACGCGACAAGGTCGAGCTCGTGCCCCGTTCGGCCGACCGCATCGCGATGTACGTGTGTGGGCCCACGGTCTACGACGTGCCCCACGTGGGCCACGGGCGCACGGCCACCACGTTCGACGTGATCCGGCGCTACCTCGAATGGCGGGGCTTCGCCGTCACCTACGTGAGCAACGTCACCGACATCGAGGACAAGATCATTGCCCGAGCCGCGGCGACCGGGAGCACCGAGCCCGAGGTCGCCGCCCGCTTCGAGGCGGCCTACTGGGAGCAGCTCGACCGCCTGGGGGTCCGACGCCCCGACCACGTGCCCCACGCCACCGAGTACGTCGACTCCATGCAGCGGCTCATCGCAACCCTGATCGAGCGCGGCCACGCGTACGTGGTCGACGGGCAGGGCGTGTACTACGACGTCACCTCCTTCCCGTCGTACGGCGCGTTGCCGCACCGTTCCCTCGCCCAGCTCCTCGAGTCGGCCGGGGCCCGGGTCGACGTCGACACCGCCAAGCGCAGCCCGGTGGACTTCGCCCTCTGGAAGGCGGCGAAGCCGGGGGAGCCGGCGTGGCCGTCACCGTGGGGCGACGGGCGCCCGGGCTGGCACATCGAGTGCTCGGCGATGTCGCTCGACCTCCTCGGTCCCGGCTTCGACATCCACGGGGGCGGCGACGACCTCGCCTTCCCGCACCACGAGAACGAGCGGGCCCAGGCCGAGGGCGCCGGGCACGCGTTCGCGCGTTACTGGCTCCATTCGGCCATGGTCCAGGTGCGGGGCGAGAAGATGTCGAAGTCGCTCGGCAACTTCACGACCCTCACCGGTGCGCTCGACGCGCACGGACCGCGTGCCTTCCGCATGGCCGTGCTCCAGACCCACTACCGGCGGGCGATGGAGCTGGGGGACGCCGAGCTCGGCGCCGCGGCTGCGGCGGTCGACCGCCTCGACGCGCTGGTGCGGCGGGCCCAGGCCACCGGGCTGGAGGTGGCTCCGGGCGACCCCGGGGTCGTGGCCCGGTTCCGCGACGCGATGGACGATGACTTCTCGACCCCGGCCGCGATGGCGGTGATCTTCGATGCCGTGAGCGCCGCCCACCAGGCCCTCGACGACCGCGACGCGGCCCGCGCGTCGGTCATGGTGGGCGCGGTGTGCGAGCTCACCGACGCGCTGGGGCTCACTCTCGCGGCGGCCGGCACCGGGGGTGACGCCGGGTTCGACGCCGAGATCGACGATCTCGTCGCCCGGCGTGAGGCCGCCCGCACCGCGCGCGACTTCGCCACCGCCGACGCCCTCCGGGCCGAGCTCACGGCGCGTGGGGTCGTGGTCGAGGACACGCCGACCGGCCCGGTCTGGCACCGGGCCTGAGTCGACGTCGGTGGCCCGTCGTCCGGTTCCGCGCGGCTCCGGGTCCCGCCCCGGCGGCGGTGGCGGCGGTGGCGGTGGGATCGGTGGCGAGCAGATCGAGGGACGCCGCGCGGTGCGTGAGCTCCTCGCTGCGGGCCGACGGCGGGTGCGCAGCGTCTGGATCGCCGACGGACGCGACGACGACCGCCGTCTCGACGAGATCGAGCGCCTCGCTGCGACCCGCGGCGTGCGGGTCCGACGGGTGGACCCGGCCCGGCTCGCGGCCGAGGCCCGGACCGAGGCACCCCAGGGGGTGCTCGCCCGGGCCGAGCCGTTGCCCGCGGCCGACCTCGACACCCTGCTCGCCGCCCCGGACGCGTTCCTGATCGCGCTCGACGGCGTCACCGACCCGGGCAACCTCGGCGCGGTGCTGCGGGTGGCCGGCGCCTGCGGGGCGACCGGGGTGGTGGTCCCCCGCCACCGGGCGGTCGCAGTGACCCCGGCGGCGGCGAAGGCGGCGGCGGGGGCGATCGAGCACGTCGCCATCGCTCCGGTCGGTGGGATCCCGGCGGCGCTCGACCGGGCCAAGCGCGCCGGGGTGTGGACGGTGGGCCTCGCGGCCGAGAGCGACACCTCGCTGTTCGCGCTCCCGGTGGCGGACCAGCCCGTGCTGCTCGTCCTCGGCGCCGAGGGGGCGGGGCTGAGCCGGCTCGCCCGGGAACGGTGTGACCTGCTGGTCGGGATCCCCATGCCCGGGGCGACCGACTCGCTCAACGTGGCGACCGCGGCGGCGGTGGCGTGCTTCGAGGTCGTGCGCCGCCGCACGGTGACCTAGCCTGGGGGCACCCGCCGGGTTAGCTCAGCTGGTAGAGCACTCGACTTGTAATCGAGCGGTCGTCGGTTCGACTCCGACACCCGGCTCCCTCGTCCTCCTTCCCGCGCTCCCCGCCCCGGGCTCCACCTCCACTGGAGGTCGAGGTCCCGATGATCCCCGTCTCGGCGTCCGTTCGCGACCAGAATCGGGGGCCCATGCAGTTGCCGGCCCGCGATCGCGCCCTGCTCGACTTCGAGCGCACCTGGTGGCAGGCCCCGGGGCCCAAGGGCTCCCGCATCCGCACCGAGTTGGGCTGCTCGCCCACCCGCTACTATGAGCGGCTCGCTGCGCTGCTGGACGATCCGGTGGCGTTCGCCTACGACCCGTTGACCGTGATGCGTCTCCGTCGCCTCCGCGACCAGCGCCGGCGGGCCCGCTTCGAGGGCACCACCGCCGACCCGAGGTCCCGATGACCCGTCCCGGGGGACCGCCGCGCGGGCCCGAGGCCGGGGGCGCCGCCGCGATGTCGGCGTCGCGGGGCGGGATCCTCATCGGGGTCGCCGTCGTCGTCGGCATCCTCATCTTCCTCGTGATCGGTCGCGGTGACCCGGCCACGGTCCCGGCGACCGGAGGCACCACGCCGGGGGTGACCACCCCGGCGGGCACGACCGGCGGGAACGGTGGCACCACCGCCACCACCGTGAAGGGCGCCAAGACCACGGCGACCACCGAGGCCAAGAAGAGCACGAAGGCGGCGCGGGCCAACGACCAGGTCGTCGTGCAGGTGCTCAACGGCTCCGGGGTCCAGGGCGCGGCGACCCAGCGCTCCAACGACCTCAAGGCGAAGGGCTACCAGGTCCTGCCGGCCGGGAACGCGCCGTCGACCCGGGCCGGCACCGCCGTGCAGTGCGCCACCGGCTACGAGAAGGAGGCCGAGGTGCTGGTCGCCACGCTCAACGAGCTCGGCGTCCCCTCCACCGTGCAGCCACTGGCCAGCCCCCTGCCCGCCGGCTTCGACGCCTCGGCGAACTGCTACGTCCTGCTCGGCAAGTGACCCCGGGCCCTGGGGCCCGCTGACGGTCGCGCCGACCCGGTCGGCGCTCCTCGTCGACTTCGACGGGACGCTCGCCCCGATCGTCGACGACCCGGCTGCCGCCCGGCCCGCGCCGCGGGCGGTCGCGGCCCTGATCGCACTGGCCGGAGCCCTCGGCCGGGTCGCGGTGGTCACCGGGCGCCCGGTGGCCTTCATCCGGCGCCACCTCGACGACCCCCGGATCGCAGTGGTCGGTCAGTACGGCCTGGAGCGCGACGACGGCGCCGGTACCCGCACCGATCCCCGCGTCGACGCCTACGCCGATGCGGTCGCCGCGGCGGCCACCGACGCCGAGCGACGCTTCCCGGGTCTGTCGGTCGAGCGCAAGGGCCGGGTCGCGGTCACGCTGCACTGGCGGACCGCCCCGACCGCGGCCCCCGCGCGCGCCGCCCTCGCTGCGTGGGCCGAGACCCACGGCCTGGCCCGGTTCCCCGGTCGGATGGCCTGCGAGCTCCGGCCGCCGCTCGCCGTGGACAAGGGGACGGCGGTCGCCACCCTCCTCGCCGCGGCCGGATGCACGGCCGCAGCGTTTGCGGGCGACGACCACGGCGATCTCGCCGCGTTCGCGGCGCTCGCCGACTGGGCCGGGGCCGCGGTTGGCCGGGTCGGGCTGCGGGTGGCCGTCGCGTCGCAGGAGTCGCCCCCGGCGCTGCTGGCGGCGGCCGACCTCGTGGTGGCCGGCCCCGACGCCCTGGTCGACGACCTCGCCGGGCTCGCGGCGGCGCTCCGCGCCTGAGCGGGTGCGCGGCGCCGATCAGGCGCCGGCGGTGCGCCGCAGGTCGTCGAGCCAGGTCCGGGGTGAGCGCGCGGCGGCGAGGGTCCGGAGCCGGGCGGCCCGTTCGGCCCGTTCGTCGGGAGCCATGGCCAGGGCACGGTGCAGCGCCGCCGCGGCCTGCTCGACGTCGTAGGGGTGCACCTCGACCACCGCCTCCTGCAACTCGGCGTACGCACCCGCCTCGGGGGACAGCACGACCACGCCGTCGCGCCGGTTGCACAGCGGTCCCTCCTTGGCCACGAGGTTGAGCCCGTCGCGCAGCGGGTTGACGAGCAGCACGTCGTAGCGCTCGAGCGCGGCGATGCTGCCGGCGAAGTCGTCGCGGGTGTCGCAGACGATCGGCTGCCATGCACTCGTCGCCCAGCGTGCGTTCACCGCGTCGACCGCGCGGGTCACCTCGTCGCGATAGGCGAGGTACTCGGGGAGGGCCTCGCGCGAGGGGTTGAGCAGCGCGACGAACGTGACGGTGGTCCGCCACTCCGGGTGCAGCTCGAGGAGCCGGTCGAAGGCGGCGAAGCCGCGCACGATGTTCTTCGACGGTTCGAGCCGGTCGATCCGCAGGATCACCCGGCGGTCGTGCACCACCGCATCGAGCTCGGCGAGCGCGGCGCGGGCCGCGGCGGAGTCGGCGACCTCGGCGAGGTGCGCGGCGTCGGGGCCGAGCGGGGCGACGAAGGTCGGCGGGTCGGATGCGGTGCCGAGGATCTCGCGCGCCGACGCGGCGTACGCCCGGGCCCAGCGGTCGGTGTGGAACCCGACCGGCACCCGGGTCAGCGAGCCGAGGAGGGACTCGGCGACGTCGGTGGGCAGGACGCGAGCCGACGTGGGGCCGCAGAACGGGGTGTGCAGGAATGCGACGACCCGCAGGTCGGGACGGGCGTCGGTCACCATCCCCGGGACGAGCGCGAGCTGGTAGTCCTGCACGAGGACCACGTCGCCGTGCGGCGCGTGCGTCGTGATCGCGTCGGCGAAGGCCTGGTTCACCGCCGTGTAGGCGGCCCAGGCCTCCCGGAAGTCGTGGTCGAAACGGGGCCGGTGCACCAGGTCGAACATCCCGTGGAACAGGAACCACAGCACCTGGTTCGACACCACCTCGTAGTGCAGGCGGGCGAGGTCGGGATCGAGGTCGAGCAGTACGAGGTCCAGGTCGGGGGCGTGGACCGCCCCGGCCCGGACCGCGGCGCGGTCGCCGTCGGTCACCGCCGCGGCGATCCAGTGGGCCTCCACCCCGGGGTCGCCGAGCAGGGGGCGGAGCGCGCTCGACAGTCCGCCGCCCCCCGGGTGGGCACGGAACGACCCGTCGGCCTCGGGGTCGAACCGGTAGGGGCCGCGGTTGGAGGCGACGAGCACGGGCTCAGCCGTTCAGGTCACCCATGAGCCCGAGCCAGTCGGTGAGCTCCCGGGTGGCCAGGAAGTTCGCCCGCACGTGCTCCCGCCCGATCTCGCCCATGCGGTCCGCGCCGCCGGGGTCGGCGAGCAGATCGACGATGCGGCGGGCGCAGGTGGCGACGTCGTCGACGAGGTAGCCGTCGACGCCGTCGCGGATCTGGAGGGTGATGCCGCCCGCCCGACCGCCGATCACGGGTCGGCCCTTCCACAGCGCCTCGCTCACGGTGAGGCCGAACCCCTCGCGCAGCGACTTCTGCACCACGACGTCGGCGATGCGCTGGAACGCGTTGATCTGCACCGCGCCGACCTGGTGCAGGTTCGACAGCAGGCGGATGTCGGGGTCGCCGGCCCGGGCCGCCTCCACCTCCTCCCACACCCGGAAGCCCTCGGGGTCGTCGGTGGCCATCGACCCGGCGAGGAGCAGTTGGGCCCCGGGGACCTCGTCCCGGGCGATCCGGTAGGCCTCGATCACGCCGATCGGGTCCTTCCACGGGTCGAAGCGGCTGACCTGGCAGACGATCGGGCGCTGCGGGTCGAGGCCGTACTGCCGGGTGATCTCGGTGGCGAAGGGCATGGCGAGGTCGAGGTTCTTCACCGACAGCGGGTCGATGCACGGCGGTGCCTGCACGATGCGGTCCATGGTGAGCGACGCCGGGACGAACTCGGGCATGGTCCACACCGAGGCGTCGTACTGCTCGACGAAGGGCCGGAAGAACTCCCACACCTCGGGTCGGGCGTCGGTGAGGTCGATGTGGCAGCGCCAGATCCACTTCGTGTCGGCGAAGGCGTCGTGGCGGTCGGCGACGTGGTGCAGGATGGCGGCCGGCTGCGGATCGTGCACGACGATGTAGTCCCAGCCGCGCTCGAGCGCGAGCGCGTTGTCGAGCACGCGTTCGAGGTACACCTTGCGCATCGCCGGGGTCATCTCGACCGGTGCCCCCTGGAGGCCGTTGTGGACCTCCTTGGTCACGCCGAAGAACTCGTCGGAGCCGCGCAGCACGTGCCACTCGGCGTCGACACCCACGCTGCGCAGGAGCGGCACGTGGGTCGCCAGCAGCTCGGCCACGCCGCCGCCGTAGGCGGTCGCGCTGAGGTGGAGCACCCGGGCGCCCTGCAGGGGGGCGGCGGCGGCGCGGATCCGCTCGCACACCTCGTCGCCCACGATCCCCACGTAGTCGTCGAGATGCTTCTCGAGGAGGGGGACCTTCTCCAGCACGGTCAGGCCCGGGTCCCACCGACGTCCGTCACTCGGCCAATCTATCGGGCGTGCCCGTCGCCACCCTCGCTCCCGACAAGTTCCGGGGCAGCTGCTCGGCTGCCGACGCCGCCGCGGCCATGGCCCGGGGCGTGACCGCAGCCGGGTTCGACGACGTGCGGGTGGTGCCCATGGCCGATGGGGGCGACGGCACGCTCGACACGCTCCTCGCCGCGGTCGGGGGCTCGCGCCGTCCGGCCCGGGTCACCGGGCCCCTCGGCGACCCGGTGGCCGCCGAGTGGGCCCAGCTGCCCGACGGCACCGCGGTGGTCGAGATGGCCCGGGCCAGCGGGCTCGCCGTCGTCACCGGCCGCAACGACCCTCTGCGGGCCACCACCCGGGGTACCGGCGAGCTCATCGCCGCTGCGCTCCGGGCGGGTGCGCGCCGGGTCGTGGTGGGCGTCGGAGGCAGCGCCACCACCGACGGTGGCCTGGGTGCGGTCGAGGTGCTCGGGTGGTCGTTGCTCGGGGCCGATGTCGTGGTCGCCTGCGACGTGACCACCGCGTTCGTCGATGCCGCCGCGCGCTTCGGACCCCAGAAGGGGGCCTCGGCTGCGCAGGTCGCGCTGCTCACCCGCCGGCTCGAGCGTCTCGCCGAGCAGTACGAGGCCCGCACCGGGGTCGACGTGCGCGCGCTCGAGGGCGGGGGCGCGGCCGGGGGCCTGGCCGGTGGGCTCGCGGCGATCGGGGCGACCGTGGCGTCGGGCTTCGACGTCGTCGCCGATCTCGTGGGGCTGGAGGCGGCCCTCGACGGGGCCGACCTGGTGCTCACCGGCGAGGGCCGCTGCGACGCGACGTCGTTCACGGGCAAGGTGGTCGGCGGGGTGCTCGACTGGGCCGCCGAGCTCGGGGTGCCCCACCGGGGGGTGATCGCCGGACAGGTCACCGCCGAGGCCCGCGACGAGGCCTCGGTGCGGGGGGCGGCGGTCGAGGCGCTCGTGGACCGGGTCTGGCAGGCGGGGGAGGCGTTCACCCGGGCCGCCACGCTGGTGGAGGAGGCCGCCGTCGACCTCGCCCGCCGGGCCCTCCCGCCCGGTCCCACCCCGAGCATGTGACGGTGGGCCACGAAATACGTGGCCCACCGTCACATGCTGCGGAAACGAGACGAGGGACGGGGTCAGGCCGTGAGCTCGCGGCCGAACTTGGCCCGGTAGGCGGGCACCGAGAGCATCGGCGGCCGCTCGCGGGTCTCGACCTCGACCACCTCCATCCGGTGGTCGGTGCCGTGGCGCACGAGGACCTGCCCGAGGCGGTCCTCGGGGATCCCGGCCCGGCGCAGCGCGGTGAGCAGCACGGCCATGGCCTGGGGGGAGAGCTGCTCGAGCGGCCGGTTGCGGTGCTCGCGCACCCCGAGGTCGGCCTGGGCGAAGCTCTCGGTGCCGTAGCGGTCGGCGAGGTCGATCAGCAGCCCGATCTCGACCCCCCAACCCTGGATGAACGGCACCGCCTCGAGCAGCGCACGCCGCCCGGCGTACTCCCCGGCCAGGGGCTGGACGAACATCGTCAGCTCGGGGAACAGCGCGCTGATGACCGGCCGGGCCATCAGCTCGGTGACCCGCCCGCCCCCGGTGGGATCGCCGAACAGGGGTCGGCGGTAGTAGCCCTTCACGAAGCCGATCTCGGGCCGGGTCAGTAGCGGCTCGAGCAGCCGGGTGACGAAGTGCGACCCGAAGTTCCAGACGTCGGCGTCGAGCCACACCACCAGGTCGCCGCTGCTCACGTAGAGCGACTTCCACAGGGCGTTGCCCTTGCCCGACCCGGGGGGCAGGTCGGTGAGGATGTCGGCCGAGCCGTAGACGAGGGCGCCCTCCCAGGCCGCGGCCTCGGCGGTGGCGTCGGTGGAGCCGTCGTCGATGACGATGACCTCGTCGACGAGGTGCACCCGCTCCATGAGCGTGCGCCGCACCGTGGCGATCGTGTGACCGACGGTGGCCTCCTCGTTGCGCGCGGGCAGGCACACCGAGACCGAGAGCCCGGCCCGGGCCTTCACCGCAGCAAGCCGCGCCGCCAGGGACACTTCGGCCATCGCCAGGAGCGTAGCCAGCGGGCACGGGCGGCATGCGGTCCGGCGACGTCGCCGTCCCGTCGGGACCCGATCCCCGTTGCCGACCGCCGCGGCCCGCTGCTATCTTTTTCCCACGCGCTCATCGAGAGCGGCTGAGGGACAGGCCCTGTGAAGCCGCGGCAACCAAGACCGGGCGACCAGTCCGGGATCAGGTGCCAATGCCTGACCGATGAGCAGCCGAGAGCGGTCCTCCGCTCGAGGCGCTCCGAGCGCGTCGAGCCCGACGACGTGCATCCGGTACGCCGTCATCCCGGAGGAGCAGCCGATGACCGTGGGGACCTCCCTGCGTTGCCGTGAGTGCGGCCGCGAGTACGCGATCGCCCCGATCTACACCTGCGAGTGGTGCTTCGGCCCGCTCGAGGCCACCTACGACTACGACGCCATCGGCGCCGTGGTCTCCCGGGAGTCCATCGCGGCCGGGCCGGCCTCGATCTGGCGCTACGGGCCGCTCCTGCCGGTGGCCCGCCCGCCCGCGGGCGCCCTCGACGCGGGGTGGACGCCCCTGATCCGGGCCGACCGCCTCGGGGCCGAGCTCGGGCTCGGCGACCTCTGGATCAAGGACGACACCCGCAACCCCACGAACTCGTTCAAGGACCGGGTCGTGGCGGTCGCGCTGGGCAAGGCGCTCGACTTCGGGTTCAAGACCGCGGCGTGCGCCTCGACCGGCAACCTCGCCAACGCAGTCGCGGCGGCGGCGGCGCGCACCGGGCTCCAGAGCTACGTGTTCGTCCCGGCCGACCTCGAGGCGGGCAAGATCCTGACCACCGCCGTCTACGGCGGCAACGTGGTCGCGATCGACGGCACCTACGACGACGTCAACCGCCTGTGCGCCGAGCTCGCGGCCGAGTACCCATGGGCGTTCGTCAACGTCAACGTCCGACCGTTCTACGCCGAGGGCTCGAAGACCCTGGCCTACGAGACCGCCGAGCAGCTGGGCTGGGAGGCCCCCGACCACGTGGTCGTCCCGGTGGCCAGCGGGTCGCTGCTGACCAAGATCGACAAGGGCTTCCGGGAGCTGCACCGGGTCGGCCTGCTCGACCGGGAGCCGACGGTGCGGGTGTCGGGCGCGCAGGCGGCGGGCTGCAGCCCCGTCGCCACGGCGTTCGCCAACGGCGTCGACGACGTGCACCCGGTGCGCCCGCAGACCATCGCCAAGTCGCTCGCCATCGGCAATCCGGCCGACGGCTACTACGCGCTCGACGTCGTGCGCCGCACCGGCGGGGCGTGCGCAGCCGTGACCGACGCCGAGATCGTCGACGGCATCCGTCTGCTGGCCCGTACCGAGGGCGTCTTCGGAGAGACCGCGGCCGGGGTGACCATCGCCTCGCTGCGCCGCCTCGCGGCTGAAGGCGTCGTCCGGCGCGACGAGCGCGTGGTCGCGTACGTCACCGGCCACGGGCTCAAGACCCTCGACGCGATCGAGCCCCACGTCTCGGTCAGCGCCACCATCCCCGCATCACTCGATGCCTTCCGCGCCGCGTTCCCCGGCGTGGGCGAGGAGGACTGACCGTGGCCAACGTCCGCATCCCGACCCAGCTCCGCAGCCTCACCGGCGACCGGGCCGAGGTGGAGGTCGCCGGCGCAACCGTCGGTGAGGTGCTCGGCGCCCTCGACACCGCCCACCCCGGCTTCGGCGAGCGCCTCTTCGACGACCAGGGTGCGCTCCGGCGCTTCGTCAACGTGTTCGTCGACGACGAGGACCTGCGCTTCCTCGAGGGCCTGGCCACCCCGCTCACCGACCGCTCCGTGGTCAGCATCGTCCCGGCCGTCGCCGGGGGCTGAGCCCGGCGCACGGCCGACGGTCGGAGCCCCGTCCGGGGCCTCGTACTCTTGTCTCCATGGCCGACCTCCACGACGCCACCGAGGAGTACCTCGAGACCATCCTCGAGATCGAGGAGGAGGGCATCATCCCGATCCGCGCCCGCCTGGTCGAGCGGCTCGGGCTCTCGGCCGCCGCGGTGTCGGAGCAGGTCAACCGTCTGGTCGACCAGGGCTACGCCGAGCTCCTCGGCGACCGGACCCTGCGCCTGACCGGTTCTGGCCGCGCGCTGGCGGTGTCGGTCGTGCGCCGCCACCGACTGGCCGAGCGGCTCCTCGTCGACGTCATCGGGCTCGAGTGGGAGAAGGCGCACAAGGAGGCCGACCGCTGGGAGCACGCGATCTCGGCCGAGGTCGAGGCGAAGCTGGTCGAGCTGCTCGGCGACCCCGCCACCTGCCCCCACGGCAACCCGATCCCCGGCTCCCGGCACCGACCCGAGCACCTCGACGCCCCCAGCCTCGCCTCGGTGGGCCCGGGCCCGGCCACCATCGCCCGGGTGTCGGAGCGCCTCGAGCTCGATGACGCCGCCCTCACCTTCGTGGCCACCGCGGGGCTGATCCCGGGCTCGGCGGTCACGGTGCGGGGCCGCGACGGCGACACCGTCCTGGTCGACACCACGGCCGGGGCGCAGCGGGTCCCCGCCGACCTCGCCGACCTGCTCTTCGTGGCCGCCTGACCGGGTCCGGGTCCCGGCCCGGCCACCGCCCGCAGGGGCGGTTTGCACTCCCGGGCCGCGAGTGCCAGCATGGTTGGCACTCCAGGTGCCCGAGTGCCAGATCCCCGGTCGGGGCTGGGCCCGCCCCCGGAGGACCGCCCGACCCCAGTGTCGGCGGACCACGAAGCCCGACCGCACACCGTCCGACCCCAGGAGAGGATCCATGCCGAAGCAGATCGCCTACGCCGAGAGCGCCCGCCGGTCGCTCGAGGCGGGAATGAACAAGCTCGCCGACGCCGTCCGCGTCACCCTCGGCCCGAAGGGCCGCAACGTGGTGCTCGAGAAGAAGTGGGGCGCCCCCACGATCACCAACGACGGCGTGTCCATCGCCAAGGAGATCGACCTCGAGGACCCGTACGAGAAGATCGGCGCCGAGCTGGTCAAGGAAGTCGCCAAGAAGACCGACGACGTCGCCGGTGACGGCACCACCACCGCCACCGTCCTGGCCTGGGCGATGGTGCGTGAGGGCCTGCGCAACGTGGCCGCCGGCGCCAACCCGATGACCCTCAAGCGGGGCATCGAGGCGGCGGTCGAGGCTGCGGTCGCGTCGATCAAGAGCGGGGCCAAGAAGGTCGAGACCGACCCGGCCGCGATCGCCAACGTCGCTGCGATCTCCGCGGCCGACAAGGAGATCGGCTCGATGATCGCCGAGGCGCTCGAGAAGGTCGGCACCGACGGCGTCATCACCGTCGAGGAGAGCCAGACCTTCGGCATGGAGCTCGACCTGGTCGAGGGCATGCGCTTCGACAAGGGCTACATCTCGCCGTACTTCGTGACCGACCCCGAGCGCATGGAGGCCGTCCTCGAGGACGCGTACATCCTGCTCGTGTCGTCGAAGATCTCGGCGGTCAAGGACCTCCTGCCGGTGCTCGAGAAGGTCATGCAGAGCGGTCGTCCGCTGGTGATCATCTCCGAGGACGTCGAGGGCGAGGCTCTCGCCACGCTGGTGGTCAACAAGATCCGCGGCACCTTCAAGTCGGTCGCGGTGAAGGCCCCCGGCTTCGGCGAGCGCCGCAAGGCGATGCTCCAGGACATGGCCATCCTCACCGGCGGCCAGGTCGTCTCTGAGGAGGTCGGCCTCAAGCTGGAGAACATCGGCCTCGAGTTGCTCGGCCGGGCCCGCAAGGTCGTGGTCACCAAGGACGAGACCACGATCGTCGAGGGCGTGGGCAAGAAGGCCGACGTCCAGGGCCGGATCGCCCAGATCAAGGGCGAGATCGAGAACACCGACTCCGACTACGACCGTGAGAAGCTCCAGGAGCGTCTCGCCAAGCTGTCGGGCGGGGTGGCGATCATCAAGGTCGGCGCCGCCACCGAGGTGGAGCTCAAGGAGAAGAAGCACCGCATCGAGGACGCGGTCCAGACCACCAAGGCTGCGGTCGAGGAGGGCGTCGTCGCCGGTGGCGGCGTGGCCCTGCTCCGGGCCCAGGAGAAGGTCCTGGCCATGGCCAAGACCCTCGGGGGCGACGAGGAGACCGGGGCCCGCATGGTGGCCCGGGCGCTCGAGGAGCCGCTGAAGCAGATCGCGCTGAACGCCGGCTACGAGGGCGGCGTCGTGGTCGAGAAGGTGCGCAACCTCAAGGGCTCCAACGGCCTCAACGCGGCCACCGGTGAGTACGAGGACCTGGTGAAGGTCGGCGTCATCGACGCCGCCAAGGTGACCCGCTCGGCGCTGCAGAACGCGGCTTCGATCGCGGCCCTGTTCCTCACCACCGAGGCGGTCGTCGCCGACAAGCCCGAGCCGCCGTCCCCGATGCCGGGTGGCATGCCGGGTGGCGACATGGGCGGGATGGACTTCTGATCCCACCACCCCCAGTACGACGGACCGAGGGCGCCCTGCGGGGCGCCCTCGCCGCGTTCGGAACCGGGGGGCGCGTCTAGCCTCAGGTGGGTGCCCGAGCAGAACACGGTCGAGCCGGTGGTCGCCGGGAGCGGGTGGGGGGTGCTGCACCTCTTCTACGCCGTCGACCGCGACCGGGCCGCGGCCGAGCCCGGGGGCGCCGACCGGGCGCTCGAGGCGCTCGCCGCCTGCTCCGACGACGACCACCAGGTGCTGACCTTCGCCGTGCTCGGCCACAAGGCCGACCTCGGCCTCGTCGCCCTCGGGCCCGACCTGGCCCGGCTCCAACGCCTCCAGCAGGCGCTGCTGGCGGCGCCGCTGCGCCCGGTGTGGTCGTACGTGTCGCTCACCGAGGCGTCGGAGTACACGACCACCGAGGGCGACGAGCGGGCCCGGCTCGCCGCCGAGGAGCAGGTGACCGACCCCGACGAGGTCGAGGCCCGGCTCACCGCGTGGCGCGACCGCATGTCCCACTACCGCGAGCAGCGCCTCCACCCGCGCCTGCCGATGAAGCGCACGATCTGCTTCTACCCGATGTCGAAGCGCCGGACCGCCGACGACAACTGGTTCGCCCTGCCCTTCGCCGAGCGCAAGGCGCTGATGGCCGGCCACGCCCGGGTCGGGCGCACCTACGCCGGTCGCGTCCTGCAGCTCATCACCGGGTCCACCGGCATCGACGACTGGGAGTGGGGCGTGACCCTGCTCGCCGACGACCCCGCTGCGCTCAAGGAGATCGTCTACGAGATGCGCTTCGACGAGGTGTCGGCGCGCTACGCGGAGTTCGGCCCGTTCGTCACCGGCCTCGTGCTCGAGCCCGCCGAAGCCCTGCGCCGGGTCGGGCTGGCGACCTGAGCACCGGGTCCGAGAGCGACCGCGCCGCCGCGGTGGCGCGCCTCGACGAGGCGGGCGCGGCCATCGTCGACGGCGTGGCCGCGGCCCTCCCGGCCTGGGTGGGGGGCCGGGTCGCGTGGATCGCCGACGCGTGGGGCCGCCTCGGGTCGGACGAGCGGGCCGAACTCGACGCGCGCGCCCGGGCCGCCGGGGCCGCTGCGACCACGCGCGTCGTCGCCGAGCTGACCCGGCTGTTCGCCACCGATGCCGCAGACCAGCGCAGCACCCCGCTCGAGGTGGTGCGCAGCGCGACCCGGGAGGTGGGGGCCGTGCTGGCGGCGGCGGGGATCCCTCCGGTCGAGCGCGACGAGTTCCTCGAGCGGTCGTTCCCCGACGACCCCTACGGCGTGACCCCGGCGTCGCTCGCCGACCTCGGCGATCCCGACCTCGGGCCGCGGCAACTGGCGTGGGGGCTGGCCAAGGCCAAGGTGCTGCGGGCCGGGACCTGACCCCCCGGTCACGCCTCGGGGGCGTCGGCGGCGATGGCGGCGATGGCGCCGTCGTCGGCACCGCAGTGCATCAGATACCCGCGGCGGTGCATGGTACGGACGTCGAGTCCGGTGCCCGCGAGGAGCCGCCGGAGCTTCGCCATGTGCACGTCGAGGACGTTACGGCCGTCGGGCGCACCGTCGGGCCAGGCCTGCTTGGTGAGGGCCTCGCGGCTGACCACCGTGTCGACCCGGTCGAGGAGCACCTCGGCCAACCGGGCCTGGATGGGCGGGAAGACCACGAGGCGGTTCCCCACGTGGAGCACGCCGTCGGTGAGGACCATCGCCGTCGGGTGCCGCGCGGCCCGATCCCGCAGTGTCTCCAGCCGGACCCGGAAGTCGGCTTCGTCGGCGGGCGCCCGGAGCCAGTCCTCGAGCGCGTCGGTCGTCGCGGGCGGGGGGCCGTGCTCGACGATCACCAGCCGGGGTCGGCGGGCGGCCCGGAGCTGCTCGAGCCGTTCCGCTTCGGCGGGCCAGTGCACCACGGCGACGTCCACCTCCCGGACGCTACGGACGCAATGTTTCGCGCCGATTTCCCACGAGTGAACACCGACGCGCCCGAGTCGTTCACGTTCCGGAAACAATTCGGCAAACACCGGGAAATCACGTCCGGAGAACCTGGCGCTGATCTGAAGTCGAACGACGATTTCGTGAGCCCGATGGGTGGCAACACGCATCGGGGCGAAAGGAGCCCGACGTGAAGTACGACGCCGGGGACATCACCTGGGTGCTGATCGCCGCAGCCCTGGTGATGTTCATGACCCCTGGGCTGGCCCTCTTCTACGGAGGGATGGTCCGGGCCAAGAACGTCCTGGGCATGCTGATGCAGAACTTCTTCGCCCTCGGCATCGTGACGGTGCTCTGGGCGGTGATCTGCTACTCCCTCGCCTTCGGGGGGACCGGCGGCTTCATCGGCAACTTCGACTTCGCGTTCTTCAAGGACGTGGCGACGAAGGCGCCCCCCGGGCTCTCGGAGCTCCCGATCCCGCCGCTGCTGTTCAGCGGGTACCAGATGATGTTCGCCATCATCACGCCGGCGCTGATCACCGGCGCGATCGCCGACCGCATGCGGTTCAAGGCCTGGGTGTGGTTCATCGCCATCTGGGTGGTGATCGTGTACTCGCCGGTGGCCCACTGGGTGTTCTCGCCCGAGGGCTGGCTGTTCAAGACCGGGGCACTCGACTTCGCCGGTGGGGCGGTCGTGCACATCAACGCCGGGATCGCCGCCCTCGCCGCGGTGCTCGTCCTCGGCAAGCGCCGGGGCTGGCCGCAGCACCCGATGCCGCCCCACTCGCTGCCCCTGACTCTCATCGGCACGGGCATCCTGTGGTTCGGCTGGTTCGGCTTCAACGCCGGCTCGGCCCTGTCGGGCAGCGCGCTCGCCGTGCAGGCCCTCATCAACACCCACTTCGCCGCCGCGGCGGGCATGCTCGCCTGGCTGGTGGTCGAGAAGATCCGTAGCGGGCACGCCACCACCCTGGGGGCGGCGTCGGGTGCGGTGGCCGGCCTGGTCGCCATCACCCCCTGCGCCGGGTTCGTGGGCTCGATGAACGCCATCTACATCGGCGCCATCGCCGGTGCGGTCTGCATGCTGGCGGTGAGCCTCAAGATGAAGTTCGGCTACGACGACTCGCTCGACGTGGTCGGGGTGCACCTCGCCGGTGGCCTGGTGGGGACCCTCCTGCTGGGCTTCTTCGCCGAGACGGCCATCAACGAGGCGGGCCGGGACGGCGTGTTCCACGGTGGGGGCTGGGGTCTCTTCGGTGACCAGGTGCTCGCCGCGGTGGCCGTCATGGCATTCTCGTTCGTCGTCACCGCCGCGATCCTGCTCGTCCTCAAGAAGGTCCTCCCCGGTGGCATCCGGGTGGACGCCGAAGAGGAGGAGTCGGGGCTCGACCTGAACGAGCACTCCGAGACCGCGTACGCCTACGACCGGGTCTGACCCCGGAATCCGAGTGAAAGGATCGACGTGAAGCTGATCATCGGCATCGTCAAGCCGTTCAAGCTCGACGACGTGAAGGAAGCGCTCAAGGACCTCGGGGTCCAGGGGATCACGGTCTCCGACGTGCAGGGCTTCGGCCGCCAGCGCGGACACACCGAGGTCTACCGGGGCGCCGAGTACACCATCGACTTCGTGCCCAAGGTGCGCATCGAGGTGCTCGTCGACGACGCCGACACCGAGCGGATCACCCAGGCGCTCATCGAGACCGCCCGCACGGGCAAGATCGGTGACGGCAAGGTGTGGGTGGTCCCGGTGGAGTCGGTGTACCGGATCCGCACCGGCGAGGCCGGGTCGGACGCCCTCTGAGCCAGGACGACATCTCCCGCCCGGGCCCCGACGGCCCGGGCGGGGGTTCGACGGACGCAGCGACGCGCGTGCGCCTCGGGCGCGCGCGCGTCGTCGCGGACGCGTCGCTGCGGGGCGCGGCGTTCGGCGGCGCGCTGGCCGACCTGTGTGACACGACCCTCGCCGACATCGCCGGGTCCCTCACCCTGAAGGGGCGGTGGGCGGTGGTCGGGGCCGGCTCGTACGCGCGACGCGAGCTGTGCCCGGGGTCCGATCTCGACCTGGTGCTCCTGCACGCCGGGGGCGCGCGCGGCCGCGAGGCGGGCGCCGCGGCCCGGGTGCTCTGGTACCCGTTCTGGGACGCCGGATTCACCCTCGGTCAGGCGACGCGGACGCCCAAGGAGGCCCTTGCGCTCGCCGACGCCGACCTCGACGCGCTGACGGCGGTGCTCGACGTCCGGCCGGTGGCGGGCGACCCCGCCTTCGCCGAGGAGCTGCGGGCGAAGGGCCGGGCCCTGGCCCGCAAGCGGCGGGCCCGGGTGCTCGAGGCCCTGGCTGCGGCGGCCGACGCCCGCTACGAGCGCCCCGGTCCGGTGGCGGAGATGGTCGAGCCCAACGTGAAGGAGGGTGCCGGGGGCCTGCGGGACCTGCACGCCCTGGCCTGGGCGGGATGGGTCGTGTCGGAGGTCGGCGGATGGGCCGGGCTCGCCGACGCCGGCTTCCTCGCCCCGGGCGACGTCGCCGACCTCGAGGCCGCCAACGCCCGCCTGCTCGACGTCCGGGTCGCGCTCCACCGGGTCACCGGCGGGCGGGCCGACCTCCTGACGATGCAGGAGCAGGACGCGGTCGCGGCCCAGCTCGCGATCGCCGACGCCGACGCGCTGCTGCGCGACCTCGCCGACGCCGCCCGCACGGTCGGGTGGATCAGCCGTGACGTGTGGGCCCGCCTCGCCGCCGCCGCCCGGGGACCGTCGGGCCGCACGGCCGCCCGCGACGAGTCGGTCGCCCCCGGGGTGGTGGTGCGCGACGGCCGGGTGTGCCTCCTGGCCGACGAGCCGGTGACCGTGACCGCGGTCCTGCGGGTCGCGGCGGTGGCGGCCGAGCGGGACGCCCCGATCGACCGGGCCACGCTCGCCCGCCTCGGGACCGTCGCCGGCGACGTCGCCTGGACCGCCGAGGACCGCGACGCGTTCTTCCGCCTCCTGCGGGCCGGCCGCCCGCTGGTCGCGGTGTTCGAGGCCCTCGACCACGTGGGCGCGCTGGTCCGCCTGCTCCCCGAGTGGGTCCATGTGCGGGCCCGACCCCAGCGCAATGCGTACCACCGGTTCACCGTGGACCGTCACCTGCTCGAGGCGGTGGTCGAGGCCGACGCGCTCCTCGACGGCACCGGACCCGCAGCCGACGCAGCGCGTCGGAGTCGTCCCGAGCTGCTGCTGATGGGCGTGCTCACCCACGACCTGGCCAAGGGAGCGCCGGGTGACCACTCCGAGGTGGGGGCGGCGTGGGCGGCGGCGTTCGTCACGCGGATCGGCCTCGACGCCCACGCGACCGACGTCGTGGCCTGGCTCGTCCGCCACCACCTCCTCATGGCCGACACCGCGACCCGGCGTGACCTCGCCGATCCGGACACGATCCTGCGCTTCGGTCGTACGGTCCGTGACACCGAGCGCCTCGACCTCCTCTACGCGCTGACCGTGGCCGACTCGCAGGCCACCGGCCCGGCCGCCTGGAGCACGAGCAAGGCGGCGCTGTGCCGTCAGCTGTTCGGCGAGACCGACGTGCTGCTCGAGGACGGCGTGGTGGGGCCAGGCCTGTCCGACGAGCGCCAGGTGGTGCTCGAGCGATACCGGGAGCAGCTCGAGGGACGAGAGCTCTCGGTGGAGTGGACCGAAGGCGACGACCGCCTGCTCGAGTGCACGGTGGTCGCCCGCGACCAGCAGGGGCTGCTCGCCACCGTCGCCGGCGTCCTCACCATCATCGGCTTCGACGTCCAGAGCGCCTCGGCCTACGGCGACGCCGAGACCGGCATGGCGCTCGAGGTCTACCGCGGGATCGATCGCTTCGGTCGGCTCGACGAGCCGGGCCGACGCGACTTCACCACCATGTTGCGCAGCGCGCTCGACGGCGCCCTGCCCCTGCGCGACCGGCTCACCGAGAGCATCCGTCGCTACCGCGGCACCCCGTCCGGGCCGGGCCGTGGGGTCGAGGTCCGTGTCGACGTGGGTGCCTCCACATCGGCGACGGTGATCGAGGTGCACGCGCCCGATGCGGTGGGGCTGCTCGCGTCGGTGGCCGCGGTGTTCGCCGACCTGGAGCTCGACGTGACCGTGGCCCTCGTGGCCACGACCGGGGAGCGGGCGGTCGACGTGTTCTACGTCCGCGACGCCCAGGGGGCCAAGCCCACCGACCCGGACCTCCTCCAGCGGGTGCGTGCGACGCTGATCGCCCGGCTCACGACCGAGTTCGTCCTGGATCCGCCCGGCCTGGGCGGGGAGAGGGCCCGATAGGCTCACTCCATGACCCCCGCGTCCGAGGAGCAGCCGCACGCGGCAATTCCGGATGGGCCGCACGCGGCAATTCCGGATGGGCCGCACGCGGCCGGTCGAGACGCGCCGCA